>NZ_BAAJML010000005.1:0-261587 GCF_057547735.1 Pseudoalteromonas sp. NH0006-46
TCCTGCAGCTTAAGCGTTGCCTGCTCTGCCGTCTCAGTGGGGTCGCATTATAGGGAGCCGCGAATTTAACGCAAGCCTTTTTTTACTAAAAAACTTATTTAAATTACACCCCAAGCAAGCGCACACCCTAAACACAAGTTACCCACAACCCACTGTTGATAACTCTACTTTTATGGCCGTTTATCCTAAACACTTGGTCATTCCTATGGTAAGTTGCGGTCACTTTTTTAACACATGTCTTTGGGTAGTAGTTATGGCAGATATAATAAATAGTATTAGTGGCCTTTTATGGGGTCACGTTCTCGTATACTTATTAATAGCAGCGGGTTTATTCTTTACCTTTAAATTGGGTTTTATTCAATTCGTACAATTTCCACATATGTTCAAGGTTATGTTTGGCTCTCGAAAGTGCGGTAATAACGAGATCTCTTCATTTCAGGCTTTTTGTACTTCACTAGCAGCCCGAGTGGGCACTGGCAATATGGCAGGTGTCGCTGTTGCATTATACCTTGGTGGCCCAGGTGCTATTTTTTGGATGTGGTTAATTGCTTTGATTGGTATGGCAACAAGTTTTGCTGAAAGTACACTTGCTCAGGCATACAAGACTAAAGATAGTGATGGTAATTTTAGAGGTGGTCCTGCGTACTATATGCAAACCGGCTTAGGTAAGCGTTGGATGGGAGTTTTGTTCTCACTGTGTTTAATTTTAGCTTTTGGTCTGGTATTTAATGCTGTGCAATCAAACTCTATTGCAGCCGCTTTTGAAGTAGCATTTGATATTCCAAAATATATTGTGGGTCTTTGTTTAGTTATTGGCTCTGGGATCATAATTTTTGGCGGCCTTAAAACAATTTCTCGATTTGCTGAAATGGTTGTTCCTTTTATGGCTCTAGCCTATTTGTGTGTTGCGCTTTATGTTTGTGCTGTTAACTTAAGCGCACTTCCTGATGTATTTATGCTGGTAATAGATAGTGCTTTTGGAATAGAACAAGCCGGTGCTGGCGCAATAGGTTATGGTGTAATACAAGCCATGATCCAAGGAATTAAACGGGGATTGTTTTCTAATGAAGCGGGTATGGGTAGTGCTGCTAATGCTGCAGCAACTGCAACCCCTTATCCCCCTCACCCAGCATCACAGGGGTATGTGCAAATGCTTGGGGTTTTTATTGATACAATTGTAATTTGTACTGCGACTGCTGCACTTATTTTATTATCTCAACAATTAATACCTGAATCAGGAGTGTTGGGTATAGAACTTACTCAGGCCGCATTAACAGAGCATGTTGGAAGTTGGGGCACCTACTTTATTGCTATCGCAATTTTATTTTTTGCTTTCACATCTATTGTTGCGAATTACTCTTATGCAGAAACCAATCTTATGTTTTTAGAACACAACTCTAAGAAAGGAATGTTTATATTTCGCTTGATTGTTTTAGGAATGGTTATGTTCGGGGCAGTAGGTGAGCTTGGGTTAATTTGGACATTAGCCGATATATCAATGGGTTTAATGGCTATTGTTAATGTTATTGCACTTTTTATGTTGTCAGGTGTTGTGATATGGCTTTCAAAAGATTACAACGAACAACGCAAAAGAGGCCTAACTCCTACATTTGATAAGAGCAAACACCCAAAGCTAAATAAAGAGGTCGACCCTCTGGCCTGGAAATAAAAATTAAATCGCGAGCTCCAGCTCGCTTTTTTAGATTTATTTTTACTACTACTTTATATTTATTGACGTATAGGAATGCATTAAAAAGTTATCTGTAAAAAAAGGAGACCTAATGGATGACGTAACAAAAAAGTACAGTATCGACACGACTGATTATCAAGTTGGACAAGATAATGTGCAAAAATGGGGGTTCGACATCCATAACCCTGTATTTGGAATAAGCGCATTTTTAGTTGTTTTATTTGTAATACTTACCTTAGTTTTTGACCCCACACTTACCCGTGATGCACTAACTTCAACTAAAGACGCTATTATTAATCAATTCGATAGTTACTTTATGCTATTAGCCAACGCCTTTGTGATTTTTTGCGGTGTTTTAGCATTTTCCCCTTTAGGTAAAATTCGTTTAGGAGGTATAAAAGCTCGTCCAGAACATGGTTACATGTCGTGGCTTTCCATGCTCTTTGCAGCAGGAATGGGAATTGGCTTACTATTTTGGGGAGTTGCAGAGCCAACAGCCTATTATACCGGTTGGTATCATATGCCCATGGGAGTTGAGGCAAATTCAGCACAAGCACATTCATTAGCTTTAGGTGCAACTATGTACCACTGGGGCTTACACGGATGGGCGATTTACGCCGTGGTTGGGCTAAGTCTGGCTTTTGTTGCATTCAACAAAGGTCTTCCTTTATCTATACGTTCTGTTTTTTACCCTTTATTTGGTGATCGTGCTTGGGGTTGGCTTGGACATATCATAGATATACTTGCGGTACTGTCTACCTTATTCGGTTTAGCTACATCGTTAGGGCTTGGTGCACAACAAGCAACCAGTGGAATAAATTACCTATTAGGTACAGATTTCGGCACAGCTTTTCAAATATCAGTTATTGGATTAGTAACTTGTATTGCTATTTTTTCTGTTATTAGAGGTATTGAAGGCGGTGTAAAAGTACTAAGCAATGTTAATTTAATCTGCGCGTTTATTTTATTGTTAGCTGTTATCGTACTTACAGTCTCTGATTCAATTCCTGCCGTGTGGTTTACCCTTAAAAACACTTCGTGCCATTGAGTAATCCTTTTAATAGACCCGATGAAGACTGGATGCATTCTTGGACTGTATTTTATTGGGCGTGGTGGATATCTTGGTCACCATTTGTAGGAATGTTTATAGCTAGGGTTTCTAAAGGGCGAACTGTACGAGAATTCTTACTTGTTGTAATAGGCCTACCAACTCTGCTTAGCTTAGTATGGATGGGTGTATTTGGTAATATGGCAATTACACAAGTTATAGAGAAAGTTGGGCCACTTGGTCAAAATGGTTTAACTGATATTTCAGTTACTTTATTTCAAGTTTACGAACAGCTTCCGTTTTCTAGCTTTATCTCTATTATTTCTATCGCTTTGGTTTTAGTCTTTTTTATTACTTCATCTGACTCGGGATCGCTTGTAATAGACGGTATAACTGCTGGCGGTAAAATAGATGCACCAGTGCCACAACGTATATTTTGGGCAACTGTAGAAGGTATGATAGCAGCAGTATTACTTTGGGTTGGAGGCTCGCAAGCATTAGAAGCACTTCAATCAGGAGTCGTTACAACTGCCCTACCGTTTTCAATAATACTAATTTTAATGTGCGTTGCGCTTATACAGGGCTTACTAAGTGAATACCCGTTTTACAAAGCCCAAAGTAAACTGCAATAAGAGTTCATCTTTTGTAAGTGGCCCTGATGGGTCGCTTACACATCGACTTTAAAATTTACCTTAGACACGCCTTACATATATTCATATTCATTAACATCAGATCCCAATGTTACTTCATCATTTAGATAGGGCAAATTTTTCGCGCACACCGTTAAAAATATCTGATTTACTTAAGTGTAGATGCAGGTGTAATTGCCAAGAGTAATTAAATCATCATCGTTCTTATTTTTAAGTCACAGTAAAAAATATATTAGAGGTAAGTTGGTGTTAAAAATAAAATGTGGGAACTTAAACTAGCAAACTTTAGGTGTTTTAAAGTGAGGGGTGGCTTTAAATTAAGACTATTTAATTTAGTTTTTAGTAAAGATGGTGCCCGAGGCCGGACTTGAACCGGCACGACTTGTTAGTCGAGGGATTTTAAATCCCTTGTGTCTACCAATTCCACCACTCGGGCATCGAGTTTGCTAATTAAAGCGTGTGGAGTAAATTATGTGGAGGCGGAACCCGGAGTCGAACCGGGGTAAACGGATTTGCAATCCGGTGCATGGCCACTCTGCCATTCCGCCTTAACCTTCCAAATAATTTGGAGCGGCACACGAGGCTCGAACTCGTGACCTCGACCTTGGCAAGGTCGCGCTCTACCAACTGAGCTAGTGCCGCATATAATACATTTTATCAAACTTTTAATTAAATTGGTCAGTAATTAAAAGTGGTGCCCGAGGCCGGACTTGAACCGGCACGACTTGTTAGTCGAGGGATTTTAAATCCCTTGTGTCTACCAATTCCACCACTCGGGCATCGAGTTTGCTACTTAAAGCAAGTGGATAAAACTAATATGGAGCGGCACACGAGGCTCGAACTCGTGACCTCGACCTTGGCAAGGTCGCGCTCTACCAACTGAGCTAGTGCCGCATCATATTAATTCTAAAGTTTCTTTTTAAAAGGTATATGTTGGTGCATATAACTAAACCACAAAGTGGTGCCCGAGGCCGGACTTGAACCGGCACACTCTAAGAGCGAGGGATTTTAAATCCCTTGTGTCTACCAATTCCACCACTCGGGCATCGAGTTTGCTATTTAAAGCATGTGGAGCGTTGATTGGAGGCGGAACCCGGAGTCGAACCGGGGTAAACGGATTTGCAATCCGGTGCATGGCCACTCTGCCATTCCGCCCCAGTACTGGGGTACAACCTTAGATAAAGTGGAGCGGCACACGAGGCTCGAACTCGTGACCTCGACCTTGGCAAGGTCGCGCTCTACCAACTGAGCTAGTGCCGCATTTCGTTATCTTGGGGGCTATGCCCTCTCAACACGGACGCATTCTACAGAGATTATTAAACGCGTCAATACAAAAAATGCTAGTTTTGAACTGTTTGCTTGTTTTTTATCTAAAACGGTGCGTTATTATACATTTACAGTTAATTTTTGGTCAATTCACTCCATGCTGCGTTCAAATATTGCAGCATAGAACTCAAGGTCAAAAACGTTGCTATATAGAGTAGTCCAAAACTTAAATAATTCATCCATGTATCATATTGCCAAATCAATCCAATGATGGCTAACATTTGCGCAGCAGTTTTTATTTTACCCATATTTGATACAGCCACGTTGCCACGCTTGCCCTGCTCAGCCATCCATTCTCTTAATGCTGATATAACAATTTCACGACTAATAATAATAAGTGCAGGAATAGTCATGTACATTGACTGATATTGATCTGAGAGAGCCACAAGTGCCGCACACACCATTACTTTGTCAGCAACAGGATCTAAAAAAGCGCCAAATGGTGTTGATTGTTCTAGTTTTCTTGCAAGGTAACCGTCAAGTATGTCGGTAATTGATGCTAGCCAAAAAATAAAAGCGGCAGCAAAAAAAGCCCAGCTATAAGGCAAATAAAATATCACCAAAAAAATGGGGATAAGAAAAAGTCTAAATGTTGTGAGTGTGTTTGGAATATTCCACATAACTACTTGGATATGTCTTTTCTTTTATATTCGCATGAAGGGCTAGCCCTTGTCATGTAAATGGTTAAATATCTTCTCAGCCATGTCAGGGCTGATCCCGGGAACTTTCTTTAATTGTTCTATATTAGCAGCTTTTACCCCCTGCATGCCCCCTAAATATTTTAATAATGTTTGGCGACGCTTAGAACCTACTCCATTTATTTCTTCTAGCAAGGATTGAGTGCGTTGTTTTTGACGCTTATTTCGATGCCCTGCTATTGCAAAACGGTGAGACTCATCACGGATATGTTGGATAAGATGAAGTGCAGGTGCATCAGAATCCATCGGGATTGTTTTACGCCCTCCATCTATAAGTAAGGTTTCAAGACCAGGTTTACGACTTGTGCCTTTTGCAACCCCTACTAAAAGAGGCATTTTAGTATGAGACCAATTAGCAAAATATTGCTCTGCCCGTCCTAACTGTCCTTTACCACCATCTATAAATATAACATCGGGAATTTTGTCTTCATCAACGAGTTTGTTGTAACGTTTATTTAAAGCAAACTCCATGGCTGCATAATCATCACCACCAGTTATACCGGTTACATTGTAGCGTCGGTATTCTTTTGTATTTGGTCCTTGCGAATCGAACACAACACAACTTGCTACCGTGTTTTCTCCCATGGTGTGACTGATATCAAAACATTCCATCCGTGCTATATCATCTAAACGTAATGTTGCTTTTAATTGGGCATAGCGTTTATTAATAGAGTCTTGTGTACTTTGTTTGACAGCAATACTGTTTAACGCATTTTTATTTGCTAGTTGAAGATATTGCGCCCGCTCTCCACGCGTAACCACTTTAAGCGCCACTTTGCGATCACTGATTTGCGTAAGTGCTTCGCTTAGCGCGCTACTTTCTTCTATTTCAAACGGAAGTATAATTTCTTTAGCAATACGCCCTGTTGCACCTGGCGCTAAATAATACTGCCCTAAAAATGAGGTTAAAATCTCTTGCTCGCTTGAATCTTTCGGTACTTTAGGAAAATACGTTTTACTGCCTAATACTTTGTGATCGCGGATCATGAGTAAATGTATGCCGTTTAACCCATTTAAATGTGCGAAGCCCACCACATCCATTTCTGCGAAATTACCCGAAATAGACTGTTGCTCCTGCATTTTTCGTAGTAGCATTATTTGGTCACGTACCTTTGCTGCAAGCTCAAAATTGAGTTCCATGCTAGCCGCTTCCATTTTTTTTATTAGCTCAGCAATCACTTCATCCGATTTACCCGTTAAAAATTTACGGACATAATCAACTTGTTCGCTGTAATCGTCTTCGGTAACTTTATTAACACACGGTGCAGAACATCGCTTGAGCTGATACTGCAAACAAGGGCGGCTTCGGGCGCGATAATAGGCATCCTCACACTGGCGAACTGGAAATATCTTTTGCATTAAACGCAAACTTTCCGAAACAGCACCTGCACTCGGAAATGGACCAAAGTACTCGCCTTTTATCTTGCGGCTACCCCTATGAAACGCTAAACGAGGATGTTTGTGGTGCGTTAATAAAATATAAGGGTACGACTTATCGTCTCGCAATAAAATATTGTAACGAGGTTGATATTTTTTTATGAGGTTATTTTCGAGCAGTAGCGCTTCGGTTTCGGTATTAGTCAGTGTAACTTCAATATCACTGATGTTACTGACTAAAACACGGGTTTTGCTATCAGTGATATTGGATCTAAAGTAACTGCTTACGCGTTTTTTTAGTTGTTTAGCCTTGCCAACATAAATAACTTGATTGTCACTATCAAGCATGCGGTATACACCAGGCTCGCTTGATAGCGTTTTTAAAAAGTGTACGTGATCAAATTCAGACATATAAAAGGATTAGTACGAAATGTCTATGTCAATCATCTTATGACGAATAGCTAAATGTGTAAGTTCAACGTCGCCACCTACGTTTAATTTTTCAAACATACGGTAACGATAACTATTAACTGTTTTAGAGCTTAGATTTAAGCGTTCTGCAATATCTTGTGCTTTTTCACCTTTGGTGATCATAAGCATTATTTGAAGTTCGCGCTCTGATAAACTCTGAAACGGATTTTCGTCTGTGCGACCAGTAACCTGTGCAAGTGCTATTTGTTGTGCAATTTCAGGCGCAATGTAGCGCTGACCTGCATGGACTGAACGAATGGCACGAACCATTTCATCAGAGCCGGCTCCTTTGGTAAGAAAACCATGTGCACCAATTTGCATTACTTTAGACGGAAATGGATCTTCGCAATTAACGGTAAGAACAATAATTTTTACATCAGGGCAATAGCGACAAATCTTTTTAGTTGCCTCCAATCCACCCATGCCAGGCATATTCATATCCATAAGTACGATGTTAGGTGTGTGCTGTCGACAAAACTGAACGGCTGCCTCACCGTCTTTTGCTTCACCTACAACTTTAAACCCACGCACATCATCTAAAATGCGCCTGATCCCGGTTCGTACTAGTTCATGATCATCAACTAAAAGTACATTAATCAATGCAATACCCTCATTAACTCAACAATACGCGTCTAAATAATTCAATTTGTCACATTAACACAGTTAAAGCGAAACAATAACTAATATTATCGCTCTCATTTTGGCACATTAACTAAAGTTATAACTACTGGAGTCAATGTGCCCAGCACTTTAAGACGCTGATTTTTCACTAAAACGGTCAACCCACAGTGCAATAATGCCATCGCCTGTTACATTACATGCCGTACCAAAGCTGTCTTGTGCTAAGTACAATGCAATCATTAACGCTACTGCCCCTTCATTAAATCCAAGCATGCTGGTTAAAAGACCAAGAGCCGACATTACCGCGCCCCCCGGTGCGCCTGGAGCAGCTATCATCACAACACCTAACATGAAAATAAATGGCAACATACCCATTAACGATGGAACTTCCATACCTGGCGATAAAAACATAACAGCCATAGCACACGTAACAATGGTAATAGTTGAACCCGACAAATGAATGGTGGCACATAAAGGTACTGTAAAGTTTGCAACATCTTCTTTTACATTATTTGCTTTACTTGATTGCAGAGATACTGGGATTGTTGCCGCGCTCGACATAGTACCTAATGCAGTAAAGTAAGCAGGTAACATATTTTTAACTAGCTCAAGTGGATTACGCTTTAACAAAATTCCCGTAGCAATATATAAAACGCTTAACCATAACCAGTGCATAACAAGAGCCGCAATTAATACCACTCCAAATGTTTGCAGCGTATCAATCACTGTGCCCGCTACAGTCATTTCAGCAAACACACCTGCAATATAAAATGGTAATGCAGGAATAATCACTTTTGACAATAAGGCATCTATTACATCACGTCCCTGATCTGATACCTTTTTAAGTGTGTCTAATTCAAGCTGGCTCATACCAATGCCAAATATAAAAGCCGTCGCAAGGGCAGTCATCACACCCATTAGTGGTGGGATCTCTATATCAATAAAACTGCCTATCTCGGTGGCCACTTCGGCTTCAAAAGTAATACCGCCACTTAAAAATGGAATAACAGCACTGACTAACAAAAAGGCAAGCGTGCCGGCAATAACGGTAGAGCTATAAGCAAACCCAACCGTTTTACCAAGTAAGTGGCCAGACCCTTTAGGAAGCCCGGCAATACCCGAAGCAATAAAAAATAAAATAATAAGAGGAATAGTGAAGGAAATAATTTGACCAATTAACTCTTTAACCGTGAATAAGAGTTCAACACCTGTTAAAGGCACGTAAAAGCCTACCAATATACCAGCCACAATACCGGCAATTAACTTTAAGATTAACTTCATTTTTATTACTCAATTATTATTAGATAAACGTTTTTATCATGTTTTGATTAGCTTGTGTCATAAAACCGCTGAACTAAGGTTTATTTGCATAAATAATCATCAATATAAAAGTACATCTGCGCTCAGTAAATTATCGAACGCCAAATTCATTCAATTTATTGGTTGTTAGTGCATACAGCTTTTAACCTATTAAGCCAATTAAATCGCGTAAAGTATTGCGTATGACTGTGTTGGTATATAAAGGCTGCGCCTTTAGTATTTACACTTTTCTTTAGTTTATTTATGAGTAAAAAATCGCCATGACTAATAAAAGCGTCTTATCATTAAAGTTAATATGCGCACCTAATAACAAAAGGCACTGCTAATATAGATTTTTATTTCACTTAGTTATAAGCTCAATCGATATATCTTATAGCCAAACTTTACTTTTATTTTTTTAAACTCTCAGTAAAGTGTCAACATATAGTTAGTAGCAAAGGCTATTAGCACGTTGATCAGATTGTATCCAAAGGAACATTATGTCTACTATTTTTGAAGATAACTCACTAAGTATCGGTAATACACCGCTGGTAAAACTTAAACGTGTTACAGGTGGGAATGTATTCGCTAAAGTGGAAGCGCGTAACCCAAGCTTTAGTATAAAATGCCGTATTGGTGCATCGATGATTTGGGAGGCTGAAAAAGCAGGTCAGCTAACTGAAGGTAAAGAACTTATCGAGCCTACATCTGGTAACACAGGTATTGCACTGGCTTTCGTTGCCGCAGCACGTGGTTATAAACTAACGCTTACAATGCCAAATACAATGAGTTTAGAACGTCGTAAACTACTTAAAGCACTGGGTGCAAACCTTGTACTTACAGACGGTGCTAAAGGCATGAATGGTGCAATACAAAAAGCAAAAGAAATTCAAGCAACAGACCCAGAAAAATACATTTTGCTACAGCAGTTCGAAAACCCAGCAAACCCAAAAATACACTTTGAGACTACAGGTCCTGAAATTTTTGACGCGCTTGACGGCAAAGTAGATTACTTTGTAGCGGGTGTAGGTACTGGTGGAACTATCACAGGTGTTAGTCGTTACCTTAAAACAGAAAAAGGTTTAAACGTTAAGTCTATTGCTGTTGAGCCAACTAACTCTCCAGTAATCAGCCAAACACTTGCCGGTGAAGAAGTTAAGCCAGGGCCACACAAAATACAAGGTATTGGTGCAGGATTTATTCCTGGCAACCTAGATCTGAGCTTAATTGATGCTGCAGAGCAAGTATCTAACGAAGATGCGATTTCAATGGCACACGAGCTAATGAAAAAAGAAGGCATACTAGTAGGTATATCTTCAG
The DNA here is from genome assembly GCF_057547735.1 of Pseudoalteromonas sp. NH0006-46. Taxonomy (NCBI): domain Bacteria; kingdom Pseudomonadati; phylum Pseudomonadota; class Gammaproteobacteria; order Alteromonadales; family Pseudoalteromonadaceae; genus Pseudoalteromonas; species Pseudoalteromonas sp. NH0006-46. Next base: position 10,501 of record NZ_BAAJML010000005.1, read on the forward strand.
GCGCTGCAGTAGTAGCAGCAAAACGAATTGCTGAAAAACCTGAAAATGCTGACAAAAACATTGTCGTTATTTTGCCAAGTGCTACTGAACGTTACTTATCAAGCCCACTCTTTGATGAAGAGTTTAGTGACCAAGAGCTTGTTCAATAAGCATTACTAACCACTTTTTAAAAGGATGCCTAGGCATCCTTTTTTATTATTTACTCTGTAATATCTTTTTATTTACCTTCCATGTCTTTACATATTAGCTAATTCACCACACACTTAAATAAAACTAACTAACAAAAATTAACATGAAAAAAATAACCTATTTAGTCAGCCTTATTCTGTGTTTGTTTTTAGTTGCCTGTAGCGATGATGTGAAAAAACTTGGTGATTCACCCGGCGACACCGCAACAGCTTACTTTGACGCCTTGTACAATCAGCAAGATCTTCAAAAAGCAACAACCATGGCTACACCTAACCTTACGCGAATTATGAAGTCGTACGGTACAGCCAAACAATTTACGCGTAACTTAGTTAACATGCAGTACGATGAGGTTGTTATTGAAGTTGATATGACCAACATGAGTGTGCGCGAGCAATATGGCGATAATGCTAAAATAAATCTTATTTTTACTGGTTATTTAAACGGTAACAAAATAGATGATATGCGAAGCGTAAAAATGCTACGTAAAAAAGGTAAATGGTATATCGATAAAATAGTCGCCGACCCATACGCACGTTAAAGTAATTAATAAAAAGGCCTTACACATGTAAGGCCTTTTTATTTGCTCAATAATTAATTAGTTATACCAACTCCGAAATAATACTTAATCATTTTGCGGAGCTAAAGTAGATCATTTAATTAAGCGAACGGAGATTACAACTCACCTTGCTGAAAATTATCAACAGCTATTGCTTGTTTGCGTAGCTTATTGGCATGGTGCATAGCATCAGCATCGGTTTGCGTTACTAAGTCATTATTTAATGCAAAATTAATTGCCCCCTCAATATCGAGTGTTGCAGGAATATTGCCTTTGCGCTGCCATTGTTTTAAATCTTTAAACTGGGCTTGCATATCGTGCATAGCTAAAAATGCACTTTCCATTACTCCAGTACCCGCGTTTTCATCTACATAGCACAAATGCGTTAAACGATTTCTAAACACACCGGGTTGAGTCATATGTTCACAAATACGTTGTGCAATTTCATCACTCGGTTTTTCATAATGATTACCAATTGGAAATACAATACGTTTAAGCACAAAATTAATAACTGGGTTTGAGAAATTTTTAAAAAAGCCATCAAACGCTTGGCCTATTTCAAATAATGATGTTTCAATCGCATATTTAACAAAAGGTAAGTCGGCTTGTTGACGGCCCTCGTCTTCGTAGCGCTTTAGAACCGTAGAGGCTAAATACAAGTGGCTCAATACATCACCTAATCGGGCTGATATCATCTCTTTGCGTTTTAGCTCACCGCCTAACATTAACATTGCCACGTCCGTACAAATAGCCAAGCTTCTGCTCATTCTACTTAAATGCTTGTAATAAATGGCAGTTTCGCCGCCAACTGGCGCTTTTGCAAAATAACTGCGTGTTAAACCATGTATAAATGCCATGCTGGCATTACTTACTGCAAATAATATATGGTTCATTAATAAACCATCAAATTGATTCAGAGCAGCATCGTCATCTTCAAGAGCAGCGGCTTCCATTTCTTTTAAAACAAATGGATGACAGCGGGTAGCTCCTTGGCCAAATATCATTAAATTTCTGGTTAAAATATTTGCGCCCTCTACCGTAATTGAAACCGGTATTCCCATATAACCATGTGCTAAATAGTTGTTAGGCCCGACCTGGATACCTTTGCCCGAATGAATATCCATTGCATCGTTCATAACAGTACGGCCCATCTCAGTCATATGATATTTTGCAATTGCAGTGACAACCGAAGGGCTGAGTTTTAAATCTATTGCGCCTGCCGTCATTAATCGGCATGACTCTAGGGTGTAAGTTAAACCGCCAATGCGTGCAAGGGCCTCTTGCACACCTTCAAATTGCCCAATAGACACACCAAATTGTTGGCGTACCATGGCATATGCTGAAGTCATTTTAGCTGCTAAATGACCGGTTGCAGCACTCAACGCCGGAAGCGAAATACCTCGACCTGCACTTAAACATTCCACCAGCATGCGCCAACCACGTCCTGCGCATTCTTGACCCCCAATAATCCAATCAAGCGGGATGAACACGTCCTCACCATAGGTTGTACCGTTCATAAATGCCATGTTCAGTGGATAATGGCGCTCACCTGTTTTCACACCGGGATGATCGGTTGGAATAAGCGCACACGTGATACCAAGCTCTTTTTCGTCTCCTAGTAAACCATCTGGGTCGTACATTTTAAAGGCAAGCCCTAATACTGTGGCCACCGGTGCAAGCGTAATGTAACGTTTTGACCAGTTTAAACGCAGGCCAATTACGTCTTCGCCGTTGTGCTGCCCTTTGCATACAACGCCAGAATCTGGAATGCTACCGGCATCAGACCCCGCCTCAGGGCCGGTAAGTGCAAAACATGGTACATCTTCGCCATTGGCAAGGGTGGGTAACCAGCGGTCTTGTTGCTCTTTAGTTCCATAATGTAGCAATAACTCACCCGGCCCCAAACTATTTGGCACCATAACAGTCACAGCCGCAGTTAAACTTTTTGTTGAAATTTTTGACACTATGGTCGAATTAGCAATGGCAGAAAACTCTCGACCTCCAAATTTTTCTGGAATGATCAGCGCAAAAAAACCTTCTGTTTTTAAGTATTCCCATACCTCTTTTGGCAAGTCTTTATCTTTTTGCACTATTTGGTAATCATCAAGCATGGCCATTAAGGTTTCTACCTGATTAGCCATAAATGCATTTTCTTTTTCACTTAATTCAGGCTTTGGAAAGCTGTGTAATTTTTTCCAATCAGGGTTACCACTAAATAGTTCTCCATCCCACCAAACATCACCCGCTTCCATTGCTTCTCGCTCTGTTTGCGAAAGCGGTGGAAGTACTTTTTTAAACATTTTAAACGTGGGTCTACTGATCAGGTTTAGGCGAATATCTTTAACAGCAAAAATAACCACTATTACAACCAGTAAAATGATAAATACCGACATGCGTACATTCCTTTCACATTAAAAAATAATAACCTAAGTATGGCCCATCTTAGTTTAAATACAATGGGTAGCCAGTCGAGTGCCACTAAAATGATGAGCCTAGCTAATTGCACTTTAAAATATAACGATAAGTAGGATTACACGTTTATTACACACAACAAAAAGCCCACAAATGTGGGCTTTTTGTTACTTAACTGATTTAATTTATGCGATTAAACGCTTAATTAAAACTGAAAACGCATATTAGCAAAGTACGCATCGTTATCAGAATCATCAGCATTGTTCTCGTAACCTACTTTAAGACCAATATTTTTGTTAATAAAGTGCTGAGCGCCAAAACTGTACGTATCTTGTTTATCGTAGCTTGCAAATACAGAGGTCGCTTTTGAAAAATAGTAATTCGTTTCTGCCACCCATTGGTTCTCAGCGTCATCAATACTTTCGTATTTACCTTCAAACGTTAGATAGTTACCTTGCTGTAAATCAATAAAGTATTTAGCTGCGACGGCGCGGTAATCAAAGTCGTCATCAGATGTTACCGTTACGCCAATGTAATCGGTAGTGTTTAGCATATGGTTATACGCTAAATCGAATAAAGCGAAGTCTTCGCCATCTTTATTTTCAACTAACGTCACTTTTGCAAGCAGGTCTGGGTTAAAAAAGTAACCGCCTGAAATTGTATATGCTTCGTTATGATTACCAACATCAAGGTTTGTGTATGACGCACCAATCACAAACTCATTAATAAAATACTCACCACCCACTGATGTTGTATCGCTAAAGTCGTCATCAGCGTATGCGCCGTAAATGTTGCTTTGTTTATTAATGTATTCAAATTGGTCGTACGGGCCTAACGTTTTTTTAGGCGATAGGTAATAAATAGAATCTACAGCAACGGTATCGTTGTTGTCGCTGTCTTTGTAGCTTAGATTACTAATTGATTGATAGCTGTCTGCAGCAGCCGCAGTGCTAGATAATAAAATGCTTGAAATAATAACTGCTAATTTTTTCATTGTAAGACTTCCCTATGTACATTGCGTTTTATGCTTTAGCTAAATTACTAAAGTGGGCACATGCTAACGCCGGGAAACTGAATGAAAACTTAATTAAACCTTTGTATTTGTTAAGTTAATTGTAAGGAGGTGTAAGAAACTGTAAAATTAAAGTAGTTGCAACATTTAGTCAACAACTACTTAAAATATATGTACAATTATAGAGCGTGTTGGCTAATTACTCTATAAACTTCATTAATGTTATCGCCCGCTTTAAACTCTTTTGTAAGTGGCGTTGGGTCAGAGCCAATCCAAATTTTAAGTTCAGCATCCAAATCAAAGTGCCCTGCACTCTCTTTGCTAAACTTGGTGATTTTTGAGTAAGCAATACTCACCATTTCCATTTTAGAACCAGTTACACCTTGCTTATCAATTAAAATTAAGCGCTTGTTTGTAAAAATGAACATATCGCGAATAACTTTATAGGCTTTTTCGACGTGCTCACCCTCAATTAATGTATTAGCGAGTACTTTTTCTAAATCAGAATCATCAACTTCGCTTGCGTTACCCATTAATCCGCTTAATAAACCCATTATGCTTTCTCCTGTTTAAAAATTTGATTTTCTAATGTGTGGCCATTTACCAACTGTCTGTATTGCCAATTATGTTGGTGGCAAAACTGTAATAGTGCAATATCTAAGGCATGCTCAGATTGGTTGTACTCAATAACATACTCTTTGTGTTGGCTCATATAAACAGAGCTTACACCATTGAGTAACTGTAACTTTTGCTCAACGTTTTCATACATCTCGTTTAGCATTAATGTGTAAAAGTGTTTGTCGGTTTGATTTACTTTTGTTTGATGCTCACTCAATACGCCTTTATCTAAATGCAGCACTTGGGAACATAGCCGCTCAAGCTCGGTTAAATCGTGCGAGCTTAAAATAAAGGTTGCCTCAGAGCTCAACGTTGACACCAACTCACGCACTTCTCTAGCATGAATAGGGTCAAGTCCTGCGGTTGCCTCATCTAGCATAACAATTTGCGGCGAACCAATAAGAGCCTGCGCTATGGTTACACGTTTGCGCATACCATGCGATAAATCACCTGCACGGTTTTTAGCAATTTCACGCAGCCCAACTAAATCAAGCACGCGCAATGCTTCTGTGTGACTTTGCTTGGTACTCATACCTTGTAATTTGGCGTAAAAAGCAAGTTGTTTATCTATATTAAAACGCGGATCGAGCTGCGCATCTTGCGGTAAAGCACTTACTTTATTAAATAACGCAGCACTGCCTGGTTTATGCCCGAGTATTTCAAGCTCACCTTTGGTTGGCGATATATAACCGCACAACAAACTAAATAACGTCGTTTTACCCGCACCATTTGGACCAACAAGTGCAACGGGCGCACCTTGCTCAATTTCAAAGTTCACATTGTTAAGCGCAAGTTTAGAGCCGTACGACTTACTCAAGTTACGCCCTGTAATTAGTGTACTCATAGTGAGCTCCTTGCAAAAATACGTTGAGCCACGGCAAGTAGCACTGCGGTTTGTACAAGTGGGATTACCAAAGCACTTAATAATGGCAGGTTTTGCCCCGCAAGTTGCTCTATTTGTACACCCGGAAATAAATAATCAAGCACGCTCAATACCGGTATTTGCCACTGTAATAAACCGACTACAATACCGCCTGCTGTAAAGTATAAAATAGCGAGTACAATTGATAATCGCGACGAGCGTGCAAAAGTATTAATTAAAGTCATTAACGCCACAAACGGTGTAAATGTAACGATAAGAATTAAAAATATCGACAATGCACGGCCAACGCCCCCCACTAGCAAACTCGGATCGCGATAGCCTAATACCGCTAACGTGGCCACTAGAGTAATTGCTACCAAACACGTTAATACGGCTAATTGCCCTATAAACCGGCCAAACAATATTTCAAATCGGGTTGAGCGCAACGATAAGAATCTAAGCGTGCCGCGCTCTCTGTCACCCACTGTTTGGTCACTACAAATAAATAAACTAAACACAGGAAAACTGTACAAAGCAATAAGCCAATACATAGCAAACTCGGCTTCAGGCCAATCAAGAAGTTTGCTCAAGCCAATTGAACCTGAAATATCACGGGCTATTTGTTCAAAATTTGGCGAGCTAATAATGCTTACGGCTTGTCCTATCGGGTAGCGCAAAATAATTAACCAAACAAGTGCAAATGCGGCAAGTGCAATAAGCCCACGTTTAGTTAAAAACATACGTACAAGCTCAAATCCCGCAATTTGGGTTAAGCGTCCTACGTTTATTGGTAATGGTGTTGCCATTGACTATCCTTAATGACGTTGTTAATGCTGCAAATTAAAGCTTAATGTAACAACACTAAGTGTAAACACCTTGAATTACCAGCAAAAAAAAGCCCACGAAGAGTGAGCTTTGTAACAAACCATTTAAATGTAACAGGCGCGTAATTATAAATGCTGCTTGTATACCTCAAGCGCTTGGGTTAAATCAGCTATTAAGTCATCGATATCTTCAAGGCCTATATGCAATCTAATAACCGGTCCTAAATCCCAGCTTGTGGTTGAACGCAGCCCTTTCATTGTTAAGTTAGCGGTAACTAAACTTTCAAAGCCCCCCCACGAAAAACCCATTTTAAAATGATGAAGGCTATCTAAAAATGCATCTATGGCTTTTTGATTCCCTGTTTTCATAACAATTGAAAACAAGCCATTACTACCATCAAAGTCGCGTTTAAAAAATTCATGCCCAGGGCAGCTTTCAAATGCTGGATGGCGAATGTGATCAACTAACTCATGTTGCTCAAGCCATTTTGCCACCTCTATCGCCGCCTTTTCATGCTGATTTAAACGCACACTCATCGTGCGTAAACCGCGCAGTGCCAAATATGCATCGTCAGCACTCGTACACTGACCGAGTAAATAAGAATGTTCACGAAGCGTTGGCCAATATTTTTTATTAGCCACTGCAACCCCCATCATTACATCTGAATGACCAACAATGTACTTTGTTGCCGCTTGAATACTAATATCGACACCATGCTCTAACGGTCGGTAATGAAGGCCGTTTCCATACGTGTTATCCAGCATGGTCATTACGTTATGTTCTTTGGCTACGTTTACCATGGCTGGTACGTCTTGAATTTCCATAGTTATGGAGCCAGGAGATTCTAAAAATAGCACCTTGGTGTTTGGCTTAAAGTACTCTTTTATGCCTGCACCAATTGTTGGCGGGTAATAAGTCGTGGTAATTCCAAGCCCTGCTAAAATTTTATCGCAAAAATCGCGAGTAGGCTCATAAGCGTTATCAACCATTAAAATATGGTCACCCGTTTTTAAAAACGACAATAACGCTTGGCTAATTGCAGCAGCCCCACATGGATAAAGTGCACACCCTTCACCGCCTTCTAACTCGGTAATAGCCTCTTGCAATGCAAAGTGTGTGGTTGTGCCACGACGCCCATAAAAGAGGGTTTTATCGCCACGTTTTTTTGCCGCCTCTTTAAGTTCTGCAACTGAATCAAATACCACAGTTGATGCGCGCTGCACTACGGGGTTTACTACACCATGGGTGTAAGCTTTTTTGCGTCCAGACGACACAAGCTGAGTATTTTTATTACTGTTACTCGACATGGTTATTCCTTATGGATTAGTACGCCAATGTTCAATTAAATAGCGAGAAATAGAATCAGTACGAGGAAGTTTTAAATGCTCGCCTTCGTCATGCCAGTTACCAAAATTTGCCAAATCTTCACGGCTAAACCACTTAGCATCGTCAAGCTCGTCTTTATCTACGTTAATTTGCTCAGACGTTGCCTTGGCAAAAAAGCCAAGCATGATAGATGAAGGAAATGGCCAAGGCTGAGACGCTACATAAGTGACGTCATTAACCTCAACCCCTGCCTCTTCTTTTACCTCACGGGCAACAGCTTGCTCTAAAGTTTCACCAGGGTCTACAAAGCCAGCTAATGAAGAATACATTCCCCTAGGCCAAACTGCTTGGCGGCCAAGCAAACAACGCTCAATGCCATCGGCAAACGTTTTAGTTACAACCATGATTACCGCAGGATCGGTACGAGGAAACGTGGGGTGTTTACAGCGCTCGTTTTCACATAAACGAGAATGCCCCGCTTCAACTAAGTGGTTTTTACTGCCACAACGCCCACAAAAACGATGAGTTGCATGCCAATAACATAGCCCACGGGCAAGCGCAGCAATAGACCCCTCTTTTATATCAACAAGCGGCCCCTGTTTACGAATATCCATAAACTCTGCGCCACTTATTATCGGGGCAAGGGTTGTGTCGTCAATATCAGATACATCGAGGGCAAATACTCCCTTTTTTGTGGTGTTTAAGCCTAAAAATAGGGCATTGGTTAAGTTTAGCTGTGTAATCTGCTCGTACGGTAAAAACATTATTTGAGGCGTATTTTTAATAAATAATGTCTCGTTGTTTTTTACCAAAAGCCACACGCTTTGCGACGACATCTGACCTTTAAGCCACGTTGGGTCTTTTCGCACATTGGAGCATCTATCAAGCGGCATATCACTGTAGTTGAGCATGTAAATCCTTAATTACTCGTTATCGCTTAAAATTAACATAACCACCTAGCAAACCCAATTGATTACACCAATAAAAAAAGCCTATATTAGGTTTAAATGAACTATATAGGCTGTGTATTAAAAACTCTCATGTTGCAAGCACTTAGCCTCTCTTTTTAAAGCTTTAAAGTAATAAACTATCATCAATCAAATGAAACTGCTCTGCACTTTGCTTAAGCACTTCGGCGGTTAACTTATCTGCCCCGTATACATCACACGGCACATTATATTGATTTTTTAAATGCCCAAGTAACAGTGCAAAATCACCGTCGCCAGAGAGTAAAATCACCTTATCGAGGTTCTTTCCTTGCTCTAGCATATCGATAGTTATACCTACGTCCCAGTCGCCTTTAGCACTGCCGTCACGGCGTTGGATAAAGGGTTTAAGCTTTACCTCAAACCCAATCGCTCTCAAAATATTTTGAAACTGACTTTGCTTTTCATCTCCACGATAAATAGCGTAGGCAAAAGCACAGTCGATTTCATATTGCTCCTGCATAACTCGCCAAAAAGCATTGTAATCAAAGTTTTTTCTATAGCTTTCTCTACACGTATAATAAATATTTTGTACGTCAACAAATATGCCTACACGCGGTTTAATGTTTTGCTGCGGGTTTAATGAAGTCATGTAATTCCCTAGTCAGAATAATAGCCATAGCCTAATAATTTAAAGTTCAGTGTACCTTGCTATTTGCTTACAAGTAACCTAAATTAGTTACATAACGTAATGTAACCATTTTTGGTTACATTTTAAAAAGTAACTATTTTGGATTGTTATGATTGGTGTGATCAGCGGCGATATTATTAAATCGCAAACTATTCCTAAACAGCAGTACGATGCCATGCTTTATGAGCTAGAGCAAAGTTTACGTAGTGTATCGGGCAAGAGTACACTGTGGAATATTTACCGAGGCGATTCTTTTCAACTACAAATTAATAACCCTGAGTATTTGTTTAAGCATGCTGTTTTGATTTATTTATATTTAAAGGCATCGGGGTACGAAGTTAGGCAAAGTATGGCTATTGGGCAAATAGATAACCCGCGTAATGATATAAAAACAGCCACGGGGTCAGCATTTACTCTTTCGGGTCATGGCCTTGATCAAATAGCCAATCAACGGTTTTTATTTAGTACTCCCCTTGAAAACATCCATGAAAGCTTAAACCTTAATCTAGCCTTTGCTGATGTACTCCTTACTAAAATAACGCAAAAACAAGCCAATGCTTTGTACGCCTATTTAACGAGTACCGATAACAGCCATGCAGCTTTAGCAAAAGATCTTAAAACCAGCAGAGAAAACGTAACTAAGCTACTTAATTTAGCCCATTACCAACTTATCGAACGATTTTTAGATCATGCGAGCAACATTATAAAAAATATAAATCAAGGAAGATGCTAATGGCTTTTTCGCTTTTACTCGTAGCCCTAATTATTGGCCATTTATTGGCTGATTTTTACTGGCAACCTATGAGCTGGGTTAACGACAGAAATACCCGCCACTTCAAGGCAACTAAACTGTATTTTCATGTATTGGTCCATGGAGTCACTAGCGCAATAATTATCAGCGCATGGGAATACACTTATGGCTGGCAACAAATTAGCAGTGTTGTAATTGCAACGGCCGTTATTATGCTTAGTCATTACGCTATTGATATAGCTAAATCTTACTCAAGCAAAGGTGTCGTGCCCTTTTTATTGGATCAGCTCGCCCATATAGCCGTAATAATCTATTTAAGCGTGTGGTTGAGCGATAACACGCAATTTTTAGAAACCCTATATTCACTTGTCACTAACCCAAATGTGCTGTGGGTTGTGTGTGGATATTTAATTATTTTAAGTCCAAGTGCAGTATTTATTAGAATGATGCTAGAGCGTTTAACGGGTAACTTTAGTAGTAATGGTAGCTTGGTACTTGCTGGGCAAAGTATTGGCATGTTAGAGCGCGTGTTAATGCTAAGCTTTATTTTGCTTGATCAATTTGCTGGTGTTGGCTTTTTATTAGCAGCTAAGTCGGTCTTTAGATTTGGCGACTTAAGCGCTAGTAAAGATAAAAAGCTTACTGAATACGTCATGCTTGGCACACTACTAAGCGTAAGTGTGACTTTGTTTGTTGGTTTAATGGTAAAGTATTTAATACACTAACAAAAAACGCGCTACCGTTAAAAGTAAGCGCGTTTTTTATTAGAGCTAACTAATTAAAGCTAGGTAATTAAGTATTGTTGCAAATTGGTATTAATCGTTATTATTTGGACGACGACGGCGCTGGCCGTTTCCGCCTACCGACTGGCGCTTTGACCAAGGGTTTTGTGTGTTGTCATCTGTTTTAGCAGCAGGTTTTTTAGAACCCCCACGACGAGGACCCGTACCGTTGCCGCCATTATTTGGCTTTTTACTATTTGGCTTACTGCTGTCCGATTTAGGTTTATTAAAAGGCTGTTTTTTCTTCGGCTTTTTAGCAGGTAATGGTCGTGCGTTTAATGCGCGTTCTGCTACTGGGTTTACTGGCTCAAAGCCCTCTTCTTCTGCACGAGGAATAAGTTCACCAATAAAGCGTTCAATACCGTATAAATCGACTGCATCATCGACCGTTACAAACGAAATTGCATGGCCCGATGCACCAGCACGCCCTGTACGGCCAATACGGTGTACATAATCTTCATATACATTAGGTAAGTCGTAGTTTACTACATGCGGAAGCTCAACAATATCAAGACCACGAGCCACAATATCAGTCGCTACTAGCACACGCACTTCGCCGCTTTTAAAACCATCTAGCGCTTTTACACGGGCACCCTGTGATTTATTACCATGAATCGCTGCGCCTACAATATCGTCGCGTTCAAGTTGCTTAACTAATCGGTTGGCACCGTGTTTAGTTCGGCTAAAAACTAACACTTGCTGCCAATCGTTGCTACGGATTAAATGGCTGAGTAAGGCTGTTTTTCGGCCTTTATCTACCGCGTAAACACTTTGCGTTACACTTTTAGCTGTGGTGTTTTTTGCAGCAACTGAAATTTCAACCGGATCGTTTATTAATCCTTTAGCTAACGCTCGAATATCATCTGAAAACGTAGCCGAAAACATGAGGTTTTGACGCTTAGCAGGCATTTTAGCAATAAGGCGTTTAATATCGTGAATAAATCCCATATCAAGCATGCGGTCAGCTTCATCTAAAACGAGCACTTCTACGCTATCAAACTTAACGGCATTTTGATTATGTAAATCAATTAAACGCCCAGGCGTTGCCACTAAAATATCAACACCTTTGCGCAAGCGCTGCATTTGCGGGTTAATTTTAACGCCACCATACACAACAAACGAACTCACATTTGAATGCTTGGCGTACTCTTCAACGTTTTCACTTACTTGCAGTGCAAGCTCACGCGTAGGTGCTAAAATAAGCGCACGTACATGGTTACTTTTTGCTTTTGGGCCTGTTGATAATCGTTCGATAAGTGGCAGCGTAAAACCCGCTGTTTTACCTGTACCAGTTTGTGCCGCCGCCATTACATCACGACGTTCAATAATTGCAGGAATTGCTTGAGCCTGAATTGGCGTTGGCGTTTCATAGCCCTTTTCTAAAACCGCATTAACTAAAGACTGTGATAAACCTAGACCTTCAAAACTCATATAAACTCTCTTTTAAATAAGGCCAAAACGGCCAGTTGCGCGCATTATACCTGTCGTGGGCTAGAATGCATGACATTATTTACTTTGCGCCCAATTGAAGCCCTATATTACTAGGCTTAAAACGCAAAAAACGGCTAAAAGCCGTTTTTTGGTAATGCTTAAACCTAACAGTAAGGCTTAATTAAGCTTATGCATTACTTAACACCTAGCTCGCGTAAGCGTTCTTGCAAGTAGCTATCCGCGGTGTAACGCTCTGAAAGTACAACGTCTGGGCGCGGGTGTAAAAATAACGGTAATGAAATACGCGACTTAGTAGACGCTTTACCCGTTGGATTAATAACACGGTGAATCGTAGACGGGAAGTAACCGCCAGATGCTTCTTGCAGCATATCGCCAATGTTAATAATTAGGCTACCAAAATCACAGGGTACATCTAACCAACCGCCGTCTGTCTTTTGAACTTGTAAGCCTGGCTCGTTTGATGCTGGTAATACGGTTAATAAGTTAATATCTCCATGAGCAGCAGCACGAATAGCACCAGGCTCTTCATCACCCGTCATAGGTGGATAATGTAAAATACGTAGCAATGTTTGATCCGAGTCTGCAATCATATCTTTAAGATCAATCGAAAACTTAGCACGCACATCAGCAGGCGCCTCAGCTTGAACCCAGCTTAAAAGTGTTGCAGCAAACTCATTTGCTAAGCGGTAGTACTCACGTACGTCGGCTTCAAGCTCAGCAGGTACACGCCCATTTGGGTAAACATGAAAGTATTCTTTAATGTCTTTAATGGTAAAGCCTTTAGCTACTTCAGACACTGAAGGCGGAAAGTAACCGTCTTGTGTTTCTTTAGAGTATAAAAAGTCGTGCTTTTGCTCTGAGTTAAAAAAGTCTTGCCAGTTTTTGTAAATAGACTCAACTAAAGACTGTGGAATTGGGTGATTTTTTAAAACACCAAATCCAGTATTTCTTAACGATTCAACAAATTGTGCAGCCGCATCGGGAGCTTTATAATCAACAGTAGGTAATTGCATTGTACGTTCCAGTGAATAGGTTGTTTGAAGTGAAGTACTTCAAATACTTTTAAGTATATAAAGTAGCAAGGACTTCATTATAGCGCCATGCGAGGATAGACAAACAGCCCCAAAAACATAAGGACATATGTCCGTAAAGTGCCACCATCAAAGCGTGCGTTGATCAAGATCAATAAATAAAAGCCATTGAATTTGCATTCATTAGTACTTATATCTGGTCTAGTATTACAACGTATTTTATTGGTTCAAAAAGGCGCCCCATGCGACAAAAAGTATCTTTTAAAAGTAATAACTTAGAACTTGCCGGACAACTTGAACTCCCCGATGGCAACATAAAATTTTATGCCCTATTTGCCCATTGCTTTACCTGCGGTAAAGACATTGCCGCAGCAACGCGCATTAGTCTTGCTTTAACTCAACAAGGAATTGCTGTACTGCGTTTTGATTTTACAGGCCTCGGTAACAGCGATGGTGATTTTGCTAACAGTAACTTTTCATCAAATATTCAAGACTTAGTATCTGCTGCTGATCATTTAAGAGAGCACTTTAAAGCCCCGCAATTGCTCATTGGTCATAGTTTAGGGGGAGCTGCCGTGCTTGCTGCTGCACAATATATTCCTGAAGTTACAGCTATCACAACAATTGGCGCACCGTCAGATGCGCAACATGTAGCACATAATTTTGAAGCCCATTTAGATGAAATAAACGCAGATGGCGAAGCAAAAGTGAGTTTAGCTGGGCGCGAATTTACCATTAAAAAGCAATTTATCGACGATATAGCTAAATACGATAAAAGCCACATAAGTAAACTTAAACGCGCTTTATTAGTAATGCACTCACCGGTTGATACAACCGTAAACATTACTGAAGCTGAAAAAATTTACGCATCCGCTAAGCACCCAAAAAGCTTTATAAGTCTAGATAACGCCGATCATTTACTGACTAATAAAAGCGATGCCGACTACGCTGCAAAAATCATTGCACATTGGGCAAACCGCTACGTAAATTTCGCATAAGAAGAACTTGCCATTACGCGCTGCTAAAACGGCGCGTTAACCTACTAATTCATAAACTTAGCAATTTCTTTACTCATTCTCTTAACCAGCCAGTTGGGGCCACCATCATACATACCGTTATGGCGAGATTTTTCAATACGAATTTGAGTAACCGGAAATTCGTCCAACTCTTTATCGCTTAAAAGCACATCTGCATCAGCTGGGTAATCACTGGCTCTGAGTGTTAGTACACGAATATTTTTATTACGAGGCAATAACATACGACGATGATCAAGCGTAATTACAACGCTTACTTCATCAGGGTACATTGCGGCATACAAGGCTGAAATATCTCCACCATTAGAATGACCAAATAAAGTGAGCTTTGAGAAATCATACTCTGCGTATTTGGCTGCTAATTCATTGACTAAAAACTTAAGAGTGACCACACCGCGATGCCAGTTCTCCATGCGGGTAGTCATGTAAGGGGGATGTACATTTAACGTAGGGTCGGTTTTCAATTCGTGGGCCACTGCAATTACTAGATAACCTTGTTTATTAAACTCATCACTGGCAAAAGTATAGCGATTATGGCTCATACCATACCCTGCATTTATAAAGAAAACGGGGCATTTATTTTGTTTACTGCATTTAACGTTATTTGTTGGTAACGAAATGCTAACTGGGATCTCGCGATCACGGCTGATGTCTGTAATAAACGCTTCGCTTGCATAGGAACTTACACTTATAAAAAGAAGTGTGAGATAAAAAAGTGTTTGATGCATATTACTTAACATATTGTTTATTATAATTAATACCAGTTAGTTTAGGCGTTTTATAATCTTAATAACAGCCTTTAAAGTAATAATAGTCTGTGTGGTTATACCAAATTTATTACATTTAAACTGCAGATTAATAAATGTTGAAAAAGACTAACAGCCGCATCCGCAAAATTGTGCGATAATAGGCGCAATTGTTCCAATATACTCAGTGAAAGATCCGACACATGAAATCATACAGCACCATTGAACAGCGCATTGAAATTCTAGAAGAAAAGTTAGCATTAATTAATGATGAAATTAGCACATTAAAAACCCCCGCTAAAAACAACAATGAACGCATTATATTTAAGTTTATTGAAACCGGCAGTACAGGTAAAACAAAGGACTTTGTTCGTGAATTAGGAATTAAATCACCGCGTGATGGACTGTTTTCATCGGGTGATGTTACTGCTTTAATTAAAAATGGCGCTGACGATATTTCACCGGCGTTACTAGCGATTGCTAGGCAACTAGCCAGTGCACGCAATAAAAATGGCCCTAGCCGATAATTAAACAACGCATGTAACGTTTAGAAGCTTAGGTATCGCCTTTGCTTCTTTTGTTTTAGCTAACCTTTATACTTAACCCTTTCCTCTTCACAATTATCAATGGCTATAGTCGCCTCTCTCTGGTAAATCTTTTCTAAGCGCAAGTACCGCAATATAAATTAGCCCGAATAGTGGAAACAATCCTAAGCACCCGCCTACAAAGGCTAAAACACCGGGGCTGGTGCTTTTTCGCTTACCTATTTTGTAGCTAATTACAGCAAAAACAGGGATACACAGCACAATAAGAAAAGCTAAAAACTCGCCAAAAAAAGTGACATTAATTGACATGGAAATTCCTTTTTATAGTGGTTAAATTACAATCTGCGCTAAATTTAACCACAAAAAAACCCTTAAGCAAACAACTTAAGGGTTTTTAAATTCAACGCTTTAAACTCAGCGCAAATTACTCTTCGCTAGGGGCTGCTTTTTCTACCACACTGATTGCCAGTTCAGTTAACGAATCACTATTCGCTTTGCTAGGTGCGTTTGTTAATAAACAAGACGCTTGTGTAGTTTTAGGGAAAGCAATAACGTCACGAATGTTATCTGTTCCGCATAAAAGCATAACTAAACGGTCAAGGCCAAATGCTAAACCAGCATGTGGTGGTGTGCCGTATTTAAGGGCATCAAGTAAAAAGCCAAACTTATCTTGCTGCTCTTGTGCCTCAATACCTAAAATTCTAAATGCGGCTTCTTGCATATCTGCATTATGAATACGTACCGAACCACCACCTACTTCGTAGCCGTTTAATACCATATCGTAGGCATCTGAAATAGCCGCTGCTGGGTTTGCTTCAAGCTCACTTGCACTAATATCTTTTGGTGCTGTGAACGGATGGTGTACTGCGTGAAGCGTACCTTCATCGTCTTCTTCAAACATTGGGAAATCAACAACCCAAAGTGGTGCCCAACTGTTAAGGTTAGTGATTTCTAAATCAACACCAATTTTAAGGCGAAGCGCGCCCATTGCTTCATTTACTGTGTTGCGCTTATCTGCACCGAATAAAATAATATCGCCCGTTTGTGCGTTAGTACGCTCAAGTAACTGGGTAATTACCTCTTCGTTTAAAAACTTAGCAATTGGCGATTGCACGCCTTCAACGCCCGCATCACGGTCGTTTACTTTCATCCACGCCATGCCTTTAGCGCCATAAATACCAATAAATTTAGTGTAATCGTCAAGTTGCTTACGCGAAAGCTTAGCGCCACCTGGTACTGTTAATACAGCTACGCGGCCTTTTTCGTCATTAGCTGGGCCTGAAAAAACGTTAAACTCTACATCTTTTACTAAATCTGCAACATCAACTAATTTCATTGGGTTACGTAAATCTGGCTTATCAGAACCGTAAAGGCTCATTGCCTCGCTGTAAGGCATAATTGGGAAGTCGCCTAAATCAACGTTTAGTAATGATTGCCACATCTCACGGATCATTTTTTCAGTCATACCACGTACTTGATCCGAGCTCATAAACGAGGTTTCTAAATCTATTTGCGTAAATTCAGGCTGGCGATCGGCACGTAAATCTTCATCACGGAAACATTTAACAATTTGGTAGTAGCGGTCAAAACCCGACATCATCAACAATTGCTTAAACAACTGTGGCGATTGCGGTAAAGCGTAAAAACTACCTTTGTGGACACGACTTGGTACTAAATAATCACGCGCGCCTTCTGGCGTTGCTTTTGTAAGCACCGGTGTTTCAATGTCTAAAAAGCCGTTTTCATCTAAAAAGCGGCGAACAAAGCTGCTAGCTTTAGCGCGTAATTTAATACGGTCACTCATCTCTAAGCGACGAAGGTCTAAATAGCGGTACTTTAAACGACGCTCTTCAGAGTTTGTTTGGTTAAAGTCAAGCGGTAAAGGCTCTGAACGGTTAATAATTGTAAGCTCGGTGCCTAAAATTTCTACTTCGCCAGTTGCCATGTCTTTATTTACTTGGCTTTCTGGGCGAGCACGTACAACCCCTTTTAACTGAACACAAAATTCTTGACGAAGCTTGTTCGCTGTATCCATTAGTCCTTCAACTTCTGGATCGAATACAACTTGTACTAAACCTTCTCTATCGCGTAAATCGACAAAGATAAGTCCACCAAGGTCACGTCGTTTGTTGATCCAGCCACATAGTTCAACTTCTTGATCTACGTGAGTTTTATTTAGCTGTCCGCAGTATATAGAGCGCATAGTTTTCCTGTCAGATAAAAGGCTTCAACGGTAAAAATTATTTGTTTTTATAGGCGCATAATTTAAAAAAGAGCCACCACACTTCAAATAAAGCCGTAAGCAATCTAAGAATATTCAAATTAAGCCCTGCATTATACCCAAGTAGGTTGAAGATGCTAGGCGTGTTTGGTGTGTTGCTGTTAATTTAAAGCAGGCACTGTTGGTATTTGCTACACTGGCGGCACGATGTAATTTATTAGCTATTTTTTATGTTATATATTGGATGCCCTCAGTGGTCTAGCACTTCATGGAAGGGCAATTTATTTTCAAGCCAATGTAAAAACGCCGACATGCTAAGCCAGTACGCGCAGCATTTTAATTCGGTAGAAGGTAACACCAGTTTTTACGCCGACCCATCACCCAGTACTGCTTTGCGCTGGGCACAAAGCGTACCTGACGATTTTAAATTTACCTTTAAATTTCATCGTCGTTTTAGCCACGAACTACAGCTGACCAATGTGCAAAAAGAGCTTACCGATTGGCTAACCCTATTTGCTCCTTTACTTGAAAAAACAGGGCAAATAATGCTGCAATTACCCAAAGCATTTGGCCCAAACGATTTACCCAAATTGGCACACTTTATTAGCTTACTGCCTAAAGAGCTTACCTATGGTGTAGAAGTACGCCATGCTGATTTTTTTAAAAAAGGTGAATCCGAAATAGCGCTTAATCAGTTATTAATGGCAAACAACATAAATCGTATTTCTATGGATACGCGAGCGCTTTTTGCAGTAAAGCCAACCACCGAAGCGTTAATAGATGCGCAGCAAAAAAAGCCTCACTTGCCGGTGCATGCAATTGCCACGGGGTCAGAGCCTATGACACGGTTTGTGATTGCTGATTTAAAAAACGACTACCAAACCTTTTACAAGCCGTGGCTTAGTAAAGTAAAACAATGGCTTGATGAGGGTAAATCCCCTTATCTGTTTTTTCATACTGCTGATAATCGTGAGTCGCCATTACTTGCACGCCAATTTTGTAAAGATCTTGGGTATAACCATAGTGTACTCAATCCGTTTAGCGGCGAGAAAGAAGCGCAGCAACATGCCCTTTTTTAAAAATAAAACAAGAATATAGAGACATAAAAATGAGTGAATACGCCCGTTACTTTACAGGCTACCCTGCCAATATCGTTGAGCAAGTATTAGGACTAATAAAAGCAGGAAAGGTAAGTGAGTATTTACTTAAAAAGTACCCGCAGGCGCATCGTATTACCAGTGATAAGTTACTGTATAGCTACGCCACTGAGCTTAAAAAACAGTATTTAAAAAACGCCCCACCATTTGGCCGCGCAGCATTTAAAAAACAAGGCGACATGGTCACCAACGCATTGGGTACGCACACCTATCGTATGCAAGGCAAAACCCGTAAACACGATTTAGCCATAAACAGCGATTTACTACGTGCCCCCGAGCCATTATTAAAAGCCTTAGTTGTACACGAGCTCGCACACTTTAAAGAAAAAGATCACAATAAAAGCTTTTATAAACTGTGCTGCCACATGGAGCCGAGTTATCACCAATTGGAGCTGGATTTACGGATATTTTGTGTGGTGGTAGCGATGGGAGAGAACCCGTATACATGAGCGGTCAGCAGTCAGCGGTCAGCAGTCAGCGGTCAGCAGTCAGCAGTCAGCGGTCAGCGGTCAGCGGTCAGCGGTCAGCGGTCAGCGGTCAGCCTAAAATATAAATACAACCTAATCAATTATCAAAGTATTCATAAATAAAAACGCGATATCAAATCGCGTTTTTTGAATAACTTTTCAGCTGATAGCTATAAGCTATTAACTTTGAGGTGTTACAGCCCTAGCTCAGCCATAAAGTCGTCATCGGCATCGTCTTGCTTTGTCTCGCTTGCCTTTTCTTTTTGTGCCTTTTGTTTAGCTTCGTTTTCGATAATGTCATCTGGGTCAATGGCTTCAATAATGTCAAAGTCGTGTAGTTTTATAAACTCTGTTTTATCCATTGCCAGTTCTAAGTAGAAAATATTTTGATTGCGGGTAGTAAAAGTAACGCGGCGCGCTTGTGGGCGATCCATTGTGGTATCGACCGAAATTTGCACTTGTTTATTAATCGCCATCATTTTCGGCTGATTTTGCGTAATAGAAGTATGCAGTTGTTCGCGCACTTTAGAGGTAAAGTCGCCTACAATTTGGTTCATTAACTCGCCCATTACGTTTGAAACATCGTCTGACAAATGACTATGTGCTATTTCTTCTTCCGGCATCCCCATGTTACGCATGTAGTCGCCGTATATTTCCATTGCTGCTTGCGATGTGAAGTTGGTGACAACAAGCCCTGTAAATCCGCCATCAAATAATACAAAGCAACCAATGTCTGGTCGCATGCAGGTGCGTGTTATTTTTTGCACCATGGCTGAGTAACTTATTTCGTTACCACTTGCTGATGAAAGTACCCCTGTCACTGAGTGACAAAGTGTTGCTAGTATATCGTCGGTGCTAATAACTTTACTTTTGCTCATTTAACGTTCTCTTTTGTACTTATTATTCATAATTCTAGCCAACCTACTGAATTTATCACTGACTATCCAGCATAAAATGTTAAAATAACCTTATTATTTTTAAAGAGACTGCCTTCGTGACCATAAAAGACAGTATTTACGCCTCTGAGCAACAAGTAAAAGATTTTAGCTTTGACCAAAATGTGGTTGAAGTATTCCCCGATATGATTCAGCGCTCTGTGCCTGGCTATGCCACTATTGTTAGCACTATGGGCAAATTAGCGGGACAATATGCACAAAGTAATTCTAACTTGTATGACTTAGGCTGCTCGCTTGGTGCAGTAACGCTGAGTATGCGCCGTAATATTCGCACCGATAATTGCCATATTATTGCAGTGGATAACTCACAAGCCATGGTTGAGCGTTGCAAACTGCATTTACAGGGTTTTAAATCTGAGGTACCTGTAACCGTTACTTTAGGGGATATTAACGAGCTTGATATCAAAAATGCATCGGTTGTGGCAATGAACTTTACACTGCAGTTTATCCCTCATGCGCAGCGCCAAGCTGTTATTGAAAAAATATACGCTAATTTAAAGCCTGGCGGTGTGTTACTACTAAGCGAAAAAATTAAAGCTGAAAACGAGCAATGCGATAATTTATTGATTGATTTGCATCACGACTTTAAACGTCATAATGGCTACTCTGAGCTTGAAATAAGTCAAAAACGTACCGCAATAGAAAACGTAATGCGCCCCGATACACTCAGCACGCACCTTAACAGGTTAAGTGATATTGGCTTTAGCCAAACACAAGTGTGGTACCAATGTTTTAATTTTTGCTCAATGGTAGCAATTAAATAATAAAGAGTAATTTATGTCTCAATGGTTTAATCAATTTTACGCTGCTATTGCACAAAGCTCACTTAGCCACTGGCTAGAAACTCTACCCGCTCAATTAAAACATTGGCAGTTAGAGGCAAGCCATGGTGATTTACCAAAATGGCAAAAAGTACTTAAAAATTTACCAGTAGTAAAAACAACTCACGTTGATATCGCCACTAAAGTAGAAATTGGCGCACCAGGGGAGATGAGCGAAGGCGAGCAAAAGCAAGCTACACATTTATTAAAACGCATGATGCCTTGGCGCAAAGGCCCATTTAGTGTGCACGGTATTGAAATAAACACCGAATGGCGCAGTGATTGGAAGTGGGACAGGCTCCTTCCTCATATTGAGCCGTTAAAAGGCCGTACCGTGTTAGATATTGGTTGTGGCTCGGGATATCACTTGTGGCGCATGCGCGGAGAAGGCGCTGAGTTTGTAGTCGGTATTGATCCATCTGACTTATTTTTATGTCAGTTTCAGGCTATTAAACATTATAACCCAGACGAGAACGTACATTTACTTCCGCTAGGTGTTGAAGCCCTACCAGAACTTAAAGCCTTTGATACGGTATTTTCGATGGGGGTGCTTTATCACCGTCGCTCACCTATCGACTTTCTAGCACAATTGAAAGCCCAGCTTCGCCCGGGTGGCGAATTGGTGCTTGAAACGCTAGTAATTGAAGGCGACGAAAACACAGTACTCGTGCCTACCGACCGCTACGCAAAAATGCGCAATGTATGGTTTATTCCAAGTACTGCTGCATTAAAACTGTGGATGGAGCGCGTCGGCTTTAAAGATGTACAAATAAAAGATTGCGCAATTACCACGCTCGACGAACAACGTAAAACTGATTGGATGGAAAACGAATCGTTAGTCGACTTTTTAGACCCAAACGATACAAGTAAAACCATTGAAGGTTACCCTGCCCCACTCAGAGCAATACTCACAGCTAAAGCCTAATTACAATATTAAGTTTTATTTTGTTATTAAAAAGCGCCGTTGGGCGCTTTTTTGTTTACTAATACAGCAACTAGCGGACAAGTGTCCTTGTTAATTATTTCAAAGCTATATTTACGCTAGCCGCGCAGGTGCAATTGTTGTAAAATACGCGCGTTTCTAAGCAACCCAAAACAACTATTTTGAGGAAAACCTGTGAGCGAACAAAAACAGTCTCTTAGCTATAAAGACGCGGGCGTAGATATCGACGCTGGTAATGCACTTGTTGAGCGTATTAAAGGCGTAGTTAAAAAAACCCGTCGTCCTGAAGTGATGGGCGGAATTGGTGGTTTTGGCGCACTGTGCGAAATTCCTGAAGGTTATAAACAACCAGTATTAGTAGCGGGTACTGATGGTGTAGGTACTAAATTGCGTATGGCAATTGACCTTAAAAAGCACGATACCGTAGGTATTGACTTAGTTGCTATGTGTGTAAACGATTTAATTGTTCAAGGTGCTGAACCCCTGTTTTTTCTTGATTACTATGCTACAGGTAAACTAGACATAGACACAGCAGCCGACGTAGTAACCGGTATTGGTAAAGGGTGTGAAATTTCAGGTTGTGCCCTAATTGGTGGCGAAACAGCAGAAATGCCAGGTATGTATGATGGTGAAGACTACGACATGGCAGGTTTTTGTACTGGTGTGGTTGAAAAATCTAAAATTATTGATGGCACTAAAGTAGCCGCAGGCGATCAGCTTATTGCGCTTGCATCTAGCGGCCCTCATTCAAACGGTTTTTCTTTAATTCGTAAAGTACTTGAAGTATCCAACGCCGACACTAATCAAGTTATAGACGGTAAAACACTAGGCGAGCATTTATTAGAGCCTACACGTATTTACGTTAAACCGTTACTTGAGTTATTTAAGCACGTTGACGTACATGCCCTTTCGCATATTACGGGTGGTGGCTTTTGGGAAAACATTCCACGCGTACTACCTGCATCTGCTAAGGCAGTGGTTAAAGGCGATAGCTGGCAGTGGCCAAGTGTTTTTAACTGGTTACAAGAAAACGGTAATATTACTACGCATGAAATGTACCGCACATTTAACTGTGGCGTAGGCATGGTTTTGGTTGTTCCTGCCGATAAACTTGAGCAAAGCTTAACTATGCTTAAAGACTTAGGTGAAAACGCTTGGCACCTTGGCGAAATCCAAGATGCAGCTCCAGGCGAAGAGCAAGTAGACATTGTAGGTGGTGCTAAGTAATGGCACCCACTCGTCTAGTAGTTTTAATTTCAGGCAGTGGCTCTAATTTACAAGCCATTATAGATGCCTGTGAACGTGGCGAGATAAACGGACATATTGCGGCTGTTATTAGTAATAAAGCAGACGCGTATGGCCTAGAGCGTGCTAAAAATGCAGGCATTGCAACGCAAGTCCTTAGTCATAAAGATTTTGACTCGCGCGAGGCCTACGATGCGCAGTTAATGAACGTTATCGACTCTTTTGAACCAAATCTAGTTGTATTAGCTGGGTTTATGCGTATTCTTACACCTAGCTTAGTGCAAAAATATATTGGAAAAATGTTGAACATTCATCCATCTTTGTTGCCTAAGTACCAGGGGCTGAATACCCACCAAAGAGCAATTGATGCAAAAGACGATGTTCATGGCGTAAGTGTTCACTTTGTAACTGAAGAATTAGACGGTGGTCCGGTTATTCTTCAAGCACAAATACCTGTACTCAAGGATGATACAGCAGACACATTAGCAAAACGCGTGCACGAACAAGAGCATATAATTTATCCTTTGGTGGTCAAATGGTTCAGTGAACAAAGACTTACTATGGAAGCAGATTATGCGGTTCTTGACAAAAAACAACTTCCTGCACACGGCGCGCACTACCCACAATAAAAAAATAAGCGCCCTAATGCTATGTGCGGGCGCTTTACTTCCAACAAGCCTTATTGCAGGCGAATTGACTCAATACGAAGCCAGCTATGATATTTTGCGTAAAGGCAGTAATCATGGTACGGCGGTCCGTTCTCTGAAAAAGCTTGATAATGAAAGCTATGAATTAACCTACCACAGTGATATTGAGTGGATGATTTTTTCTGACTCACGAAAAGAAACCTCAAAATTTACGTTTAAAGACGGCAAGGTTTCGCCTGATCATTATTCAATGGTGCGTAAAGGCACAGGACCAGATAAAAACTACAAAATTGATTTTGACAAAAAAAATGAGGTTGTTACCAGCAGTACAAGTGAGTACCCATTAAAGTGCGAGTGGACTGATGATTTTCAGGATGCTATCTCGTATCAAGTTCAGGTTCGTGAAGGGTTAAAAAAAGGAGAAACAAATTTCTCGTTTCCCCTTGTTGATAAAAAAGGCAACCGTCGAGATTATAATTTTGAAGTGGTCGGCACAGAGATGATTTCTTTGCCTATAGGTAACGTTGAAGCAATTAAAGTTAAACGCTTATATGATACCGACAAACGACAAGCCCTCGCTTGGTTTGCACCTGAAATGGATTACATGCTTGTGCGCATGTGGAAAGGTGAAAAAGGCACTGAACAGTTTGAAGTTCAAATGAATTCATTTACTGTGACTGCCCCAACCGCAACGGTTGACCACACTAAAAACCTTCAAGCTAATTAGCTGAAGTTTTATTTGTAAAATAGGTGGGCTATATAAGCTCACCCATTTTAAATAACGAAAACTCTCCTGGCTCCATTTTTTTCCAACGTTCATCGTTTGTGAGCGGCCTTGTTGCAATGACAGTGACCACATCGTTTGGGGTTGTCTCTTTTTGAAAATCAACCACCATATCAGCATCAATTAATGTAGCTTTACCAAACGGCGCACGGCGCGTTATGTAATGTAAGTTATTTGTGCAATACGCTAAAACAAATACACCATCGGTCATCAGCATATTAAATACACCTTTTTCACGTAACGTATGCGAAAGCTTTGCTGCGTATCTAAATACTGACGCCATGTTAGAAGGTCGCTTTGGGTATTTTTCACGAATTTTATCCAGCAACCAACAAAAAGCGAGTTCACTGTCGGTGTTGCCCACTGGGCGATAATATTCGGGTTTTAAATCGTGATAATTAGAAAGCTGGCCATTGTGTGCGTAGGTTATTTCGCGCTCCCACAGCTCACGCGTAAACGGATGAGTATTTTCTAGGCATACCCGACCTCGATTACCTTGGCGTATATGGCTGATAACCGAAACGCTTTTTATAGGATAAGCTTTAACAAGCTTAGCAATTTCAGATTTATAGCTGGGCTCAGGATCTTTAAATGTTCTACAGCCCTTACCTTCATAAAAAGTAATACCCCAGCCATCTTTATGCGGACCTGTATTACCGCCTCGCTCCAAAAGACCAGAAAAACTAAAACAGATATCAGTAGGTACATTGGCTGACATGCCAAGTAATTCACACATTTATAAATAGCCCTTAAAAAATACGGATAAATAGCAGTACATTTTACAAAAAAAATTTTGCTAGATTAGTTGCATATTTACTTAAAAAAATCATTATGACTACCTGAATTATAAATTTTTAACGCTCTGAATTAATAAAAAACATAATGTGTATGGCAAAAAGCACTATTCGTCCCCTTAAAAGGTATTTTGTAAAGCAAAACTTCTGACTTTTTACTATAATTTTACACGCTAATTTACTTGAAACTTGAGCTGACTAGCGCTACTCTAAATGAGGTGGTCTGACCTCTATTAAGGAATTAAAATGACACTCATATTTACACTCGGTTTAATCGTACTGCTGTGCACTGCGATTTACCACAGAGCGAGTTGGAACACAGCACTTGGTGTTTCTGCTGCAACGTTATTAATTGGTACCTTTGCGGGTGCTTTTGGTTTAATTAGCTGGTTGATCTTTTTGGTCATCGCAGTGCCTCTTTCAGTTACTGGTATTCGCCAGCAATACATCATCAAACCTATCTTTACGGTATTCAAAAAAGTAACTCCGAGCATGTCTGACACTGAAAAGTCAGCAATCGATGCGGGTACAACTTGGTGGGAAGCTGATTTATTTTGCGGTAACCCAGATTGGAAAAAGCTACATCAATACCCTGTGCCTAAACTTACTATTGAAGAACAAGCCTTTATAGACGGCCCTGTTGAAGTAGTATGTAGCATGCTAGACGATTGGGAAGCAACACACGAGTTAACTGATTTACCGCAAGATGTATGGCAATACCTCAAAGATAATAAATTTTTTGCCATGATCATTAAAAAAGAATACGGCGGTTTAGAGTTTTCTGCGTTTGCTCAGTCTTGTGTACTTCAAAAACTAACGAGTAAATCAACATTACTTTCGTCAATTGTTGGTGTTCCAAACTCATTAGGTCCAGGTGAATTATTACAACACTATGGTACAAAAGAGCAAAAAGACCATTACTTACCGCGCTTAGCTAGCGGCCATGAAATTCCATGTTTTGCATTAACATCACCAGAAGCAGGCTCTGACGCAAGTTCAATCCCTGATTACGGTGTTGTGTGTAAAGGACAATGGAACGGTGAAGAAGTTGTAGGTATAAGCCTAACGTGGAATAAGCGCTATATCACGCTTGCGCCTGTAGCTACGGTACTTGGGCTTGCATTTAAATTACAAGATCCAGATGGCTTATTAAGTGATGTGAAAGAGCCAGGTATTACCTGTGCGTTGATCCCAACAGATACTCCTGGAGTAGAGATTGGTCGTCGTCACTTCCCGCTTAACGTACCATTCCAAAATGGTCCTACTCGCGGTAAAGACATTTTTGTACCTCTTGATTACATTATTGGTGGCCCTGATATGGCTGGCCAAGGCTGGCGCATGCTAGTTGAGTGTTTATCGGTAGGCCGTGCAATTACATTACCGTCTAACTCTGCCGGCGGCATTAAAATGATTGCAACCGCTACGGGTGCATACAGCCGTATTCGTCGTCAGTTCCGTTTGCCAATTGGTAAAATGGAAGGTGTTGAAGAATCAATGGCTAAACTAGCCGGTTACGCATACAGTTCAGACGCCGCAGTAAGTATGTCGACTGGTGCGGTTGATTTAGGTGAAAAACCATCTGTTGTATCAGCGATTATTAAATACCACTTAACCGAACAAATGCGCGATGCAACAATCCATGCAATGGACGTTCTTGGCGGTAAAGGGATCATGCTTGGTCCAAATAACTATTTAGGCCGTGGCTATCAAGGTGCACCTATTGCCATCACCGTTGAAGGTGCAAACATCCTGACCCGTAATATGATTATTTACGGCCAGGGTGCCATTCGCTGTCATCCATTTGTACTAACCGAGCTAGGTGCGTGCGAAATTGAAGACCGCGAAGAAGCGCTTAACGTATTTGATAAAGCGCTAATGGGTCATATTGGCTTTACTATGTCGAACCTAGTGCGTACTAAGTGGCTTGCCCTTACAGGTGCTCGCTTTACAAGTGTGCCTTACCATGACGAAACAGCTGAGTTTTACCGTATAGCGTCGCGCTTTAGTGCTTCTTTAGCACTTATGTCAGATATTAGCATGGCTGTATTTGGCGGCTCTCTTAAACGTAAAGAGCGTATTTCTGCACGTTTAGGTGATTTATTAAGCTACCTATACTTAGTATCTGCAACGCTTAAACGTTACAACGACGAAGGCCGTAAGAAAGAAGATTTTGCGTTAGTTCAATGGAGCTGTCAGGATCACCTTTACCACTGTCAACGTGCGCTTGCTGACTTGATTAACAACATGCCTTCTGCACCACTTCGTGGCGTATTGAAAGTGTTATTGTTCCCGTTTGGTCGCCCGGTGCGCAAGCCTACTGATAAGTTAGAGCATAAACTAGCTCAAATCTTACAAGTGCCTAGCGAAACGCGTAACCGCTTAGCAAGTTATGTTTACTTAACAAATGAGCCACTTAACCTTGTAGGCCGTCAGGAGCAAACGCTGAAAGACGTGCTAGAAGTTGAGCCTTTATTTGAAAGAGTATGTAAAGAGAAAGGTGTGAAACTACCGTTCTTCCAACTTGATAAAGTAGCGCAAATGGGTCTTGAAGCGGGCATTTTAAGCCAAGCCGAAGCGGATAAGTTAGCCGCTGTAGAACAGGCTCGTTTAGACGTAATTAACGTAGATGACTTTGACCCTGCTGATTTGCTTGCAGGCAAAGCCGCTCGAGATAGTGTTATTACAAAAGTGGATGCTGCTTAACTAATTTAGTAAAGCAAGCAGCCCAACGGTAGAAATAATCCAAACCAGCGCATAATGCGCTGGTTTTTTTTGTGCAAAATAAACCTGCAATAAACACCACATAAAACCCAAGCTTAATAACATACTGTTTAATCTCTCAAACGTAATGCTATAGGTTATAAAGGCTCCTAAAAGCAACAGTATACTGGGTATAAACTGGCTGATATTAAACGCTCGCGCCTTATGAGTCATTTTGAAAAACAAGCGGTATTGTTCATAAACCTTCGTGCAATCAAATTGTAATGAGCTGCTAAAAAGTACAATAAAAGCAATTGCCACAGTGTCTAGTATATTTACAAGATCTGGACGCTTTTCTAATAAAGCAGCCGATGCCATAAATACACATAAAAGTAACGATATACGCCATACCAACGTCCAGCTATGGTTTATGAAGTAACAAAACCAAAAACCAAACAAAGACCGCACACTCACCATCCTATTTATATTAATTACCGGTATAAAAATGCTAAAGAAAAAGATAATTGCAAAACCCAGATGATAAATAAGCGGTGATAACTCAACAGAAGTTAATAAAAATAAAGTGCTAAAAACAAACCCATAAACGAGTGCACTAGGTTTGTATAAACAGATAATGCCTAAACCTAACTGAAGGCATATAAAAACGATAAAGTGCGGTACTTTTATCCACTGTACTAAGGTTAAATCAAGTGCTACCAGCAGACTCGCTATAAGCCAGCCATTGCTAATAAGTAGCAATTTTATATCTGCTAAATTTAACCAGCTTGGACGAGCGATTGTGCACTGAAATAACCGTTGATTGCTATTCTTAATTGCCGGTTTCATTGCGCTTAACATCACGCTTTGCAATAACAAATAAAACAGCGCCATTTGAGCACCACTTAAAGGCGCATCTGTACTGTCTATAATTTTCCCTAAACCTAAAAAGAGCAACAGCACCAAGCCCAAAATGGATGAACCCAACACCACTAAAAATATCAAACCAAAGCTCTTTAACTGCACTAGCAGCTGCTTAAGCTCAAGCGTGTACGCTAAGTAC
Organism: Pseudoalteromonas sp. NH0006-46; assembly: GCF_057547735.1. Taxonomy (NCBI): domain Bacteria; kingdom Pseudomonadati; phylum Pseudomonadota; class Gammaproteobacteria; order Alteromonadales; family Pseudoalteromonadaceae; genus Pseudoalteromonas; species Pseudoalteromonas sp. NH0006-46. Next base: position 40,054 of record NZ_BAAJML010000005.1, read on the forward strand.
CGATAGCTTATAAACGCATGGTACTGCTCAAGCCTGCTTTTTACGCTCACAAAACTCATAACGGCACACATCTGAAACCATGTGTGGTAAACACTGCAGGCTCATGACAAGTAATAATAATTTGCCCATTCGGCTTATCAATCAAATAAACATCGAGTAAGTTTAAAAGGTACTGAATACTCATTTGATCAAGTGCAGCACTTGGCTCATCAAGAAATAAGTAAGGTGACTTTCGCATTAGCGTTAAAATAAGCTGACACTTTTTTTGATTGCCCGAAGACAAGGCACTAAATCGAGTATTTAAAAATTCAGTAAAGCTAAACCCTTTAACTAATTCATGTGGCCACTGGCAATCGACTGTGCGAACAGACAAATCAATGATTTGCTTAGCTGTTAAAAAATCAGGTAACGTAATTCGGTCACTGGCAATCGCTACTGTTTTTGTAGGCTCACTTAAAGTACTGCCGGCAAATAAAAATGAGCCACTTTGTGGTTTATCAAGCCCTGCTAACATCATAAGTAATGTAGTTTTACCGTGGCCATTAGGCGCTTCTATACAGAGTTTTTGATCTGAAAAAACCTGATTATAATTTTTGAAAACTACATTGTTGAAAAACTGTTTATTTAAGCCAACGACTTCAATCATAAAATATCCTTTTAAATTAGCGTTATAGTATAAAATTTTAATGAGAAACAAAGCCCATCACAACAGCTACAGATAACACTAACGGCATTAGGAGCCCTAAAACCACCTATACCGTTAACAGCGACTACCCTTGTGCTTTTTCATAATCAAGATAGTTTAAACAGATAAGGTGCTTTGACTCAGTTACAAAGCACATACACTCTTTAAAGTAATTTAAATATTATCCTTAAATATTTTAAGTATTAGCGACTTATCGAGCTGATTGTATAGTTACTTATAAAATTACCCAAGTCACACGAAGCTGCGGGCTAAACTGAAAGTTAAACTGCGTATTTTAATTTAAATACTTAGTGTAGGTGGCGTGTTAATTTTGGCTCAAGTACAGCGAGAACCAAGCCAAACACAGCAGCAAATATGCCGATAAATTCAAACCAACTATTACCCGCATGTGACAAGGTCCTTGGAAGTTCATTTGCATTATAAACACGTTTACCGCCCTCAACGTCTTCGACAAATGACTCACCAACATACTCATCCATTAACTTAAAAACTGGGACTCTTCTGGCTAGCATTTCCCGATTTTTCCCCTCTCTTTTCTCTCGGTTTGATTCAATGATATAATTTCTCCAATGAATAAAAATATTCAGAGGTTCTTCTGTTTTGATCACACCTAGAGATTTGTATTCGTAAAAGCGTTCATTGAAAACATAGTTTTTATGTCCTGCATAAAACAATGCACAACCAATAGATATCAAAAACATTGCGAGATATATAATTTTTCGCTGTGTAGCAGAACTCTTTGCAGCTTTACTTTTAAACCACACTTCTACATCGGGTATTTGCATCAGCCTAGCTTTATCAAGGCTCGATACAAGCGGCTTCATAAACTCATCAATTGAAAGATTTAATGCTATTAATAAGGCTCTAAATATTTCATTCGAGGGAATTGATTTATCGTTTTCAAGTTTTGATAAATAACTCTGCTCTATCCCCACTTGCTGAGCGAACTCTGGTTGACTCAGTTTTTTATCATTTCGTAGCTGCTTTAATTGTTGACCTAATGTGCTCATCTTAATGCTTCCTTTTTAAAAGTGAGGTTAGATTCTTGGTAATTCATGCAGATATATGAAGCTGAATAATGAAGAATAATAAGGAATATTAGCAGGTTAGTATAAAAGAGTCGATCTGATAGCTTATAGCTTATAGCTTATAGCTTATAGCTTATAGCTTATAGCTTATAAAAAATTATGTTTAGATCTATTAATAAGGAAATTATTTATTGCTTGTTATTGAGGAAATAACAAGTGGCGGAGTGGACGGGACTCGAACCCGCGACCCCCGGCGTGACAGGCCGGTATTCTAACCAACTGAACTACCACTCCGCAGTGGTATGTGCATGGGGTAATGCACTTACTAACTTTGTTACGATATCAAATGGCGGAGTGGACGGGACTCGAACCCGCGACCCCCGGCGTGACAGGCCGGTATTCTAACCAACTGAACTACCACTCCGCAGAGATATCTTTTTACTTGCCATTACTTAATTTGTTGGCGGAGTGGACGGGACTCGAACCCGCGACCCCCGGCGTGACAGGCCGGTATTCTAACCAACTGAACTACCACTCCAGCATACAAATTTTTGTAATATAACAGTGTTTAAATAGTTGGCGGAGTGGACGGGACTCGAACCCGCGACCCCCGGCGTGACAGGCCGGTATTCTAACCAACTGAACTACCACTCCAGCGCGTATTTAAACTGTTATTTTTTCTTATTGGCGGAGTGGACGGGACTCGAACCCGCGACCCCCGGCGTGACAGGCCGGTATTCTAACCAACTGAACTACCACTCCATAATAAGAATATGTTTTACAACCATATGTTGTGTAAGTGTTGGCGGAGTGGACGGGACTCGAACCCGCGACCCCCGGCGTGACAGGCCGGTATTCTAACCAACTGAACTACCACTCCAGCTTTTACTTACAAATTGTCGAAAATTGGCGGAGTGGACGGGACTCGAACCCGCGACCCCCGGCGTGACAGGCCGGTATTCTAACCAACTGAACTACCACTCCGCATTTTCGTTGCTGTTTAGGTCTCCCTGACAGCGGCGTGAATAATACGAACCAGCCCCTACTTCGTCAAGGGCTTTTTTGTTTTTTTACAGGTTTTTTAGTCATCTGACATCGAAAGGTTTAAAATTTCACCTGATTTGTCATTTTTTGAACCGTTTTTGTCAACTTGATTTTTTTCTGTGTCGTCTGCATCTTGATTCGCGTGTTTCTTTTTATTTAAAAAAGGTAACGATAGTTTAATTTTAATCGGTTTTTTTTGTACAAATATTCGAATAGCTAACCAGCCAAGTAATATAATTAAAATATTACAGCCAATTATTAAGCTCACAATAGTTGATGTGGCCATTTTTTCTTCTTCAGGCTCAATTGGTGTGGCTTGTTCGGCTGCAACAACTGTTGCAGGATCAACTTCTGGCACGGCTTCTATTGGCCGGGCTATTTCAAATTTATAGGTTGGTAAAGTGGCCATAAATTCACGGCCGTTATTGTTAGTACCAAAAACAGACAGTTCTACACTGTATCGACCCCAATCATAGTTTTTAATTATCAACTCTCTGGTTTCACTTTGCGTAGCGTTAATTGTAAACATTTGCTCTTCGTTATTTGGGTAGTAAATCTTACCCTGAAAAATAACGGTCTCAGATTTAACTATTTTATTGTCTATTGCGATCGTTAATTTATGTTCATCAATATTTTCATCTGCAAGTGCAATATCGAAACCAAACGGTGGTTCATGCACAATGATGGTGTTTTGAACGACCCTGCGTTGCAGTAAAGGAGTTGAAATGTAAAGTTCAGGTATCCACTCACCTTCAGGAAACACAAGTTTGAACTCACCGGTAAATACGCCATCTTTTGGCCGTTCATCAAATCCACGCCCGTCGTCTTTAAATTCGGCGACCTCTTGAACACCTGCGCCAAAGTTTGCAAAGCTATCGTTATTCGTACTTACAAAGTCAACATTAAGACTCACAACGTCTCTAAATAGATTTGCGTTAATGGGTTCACCATCATTTAATATTTGGCCAGTTACTTTTATAGTCTCGCCTCTAAAAAGCATGGGGGGTAACGGCTCTGCCTTAAGCGATATTTCACCCAGTACAACAATTCTGCTATCTGGTGAAATACTTCCTATAACTTGCCACGGACCTGGCATTGGTTTTTTTATAGTGACAAGGTCATAGCTAAGCTCGTCAAACCATTCAATATTCGTATCTCTAACTGCGTTGGTGGCAAAATACTTACTGCCATCAGGCCTAACTAAGATAACGGCAGGTGTTCCTGGTTTTCTGAAAAAGAGTAATGTGATTTCGTCTATTTGGCTGTCAATTCGAAAGCGGTTGTCGAGTAAGGGGATTTCATTTTGCAGGCCATCCCGTTTTAATACTTCAACTTGCTCTGCGCTGTAAGCATTACTTGGTAACAAGCTTAGTGCACATAACACGATTACAAAATACATTATTCTCATTATAAGGCCTTATTCAGCGCGCCATAGGCATTGGCCGCCTTCTTTATTTACAAGATCCAATCTGGCTTCGTGTGCGCTTTGCTCTTCATCTGTGGCGTGTAATACAACCAATGGCGCTCTTTCGCTGGTTAAACGTCTTATACCACCTTGCTGTTGCTCGCTACCATCATCTTTGTTTTGATTTAAGTTTAACTTTGTTTGTCCGCCTGTCATGGCAAGATAAACATCAGCTAAAATCTCAGAATCCAGTAACGCGCCGTGTAAGGTCCGTTTGGCGTTGTCTATGTCGTAACGTCGGCATAACGCATCTAGGTTATTCTTTTGACCAGGATGCAAATCACGCGCCATTTTAAGCGTGTCGAGAACTTGACAGTAATCATGGGTATTTGGAAAGCCTTGATTAAGCAATGCAAATTCATTATCCATGTGGCCCACATCGAACGGGGCATTATGAATAACAAGCTCAGCGCCTTTTATATAGTCAAAAAACTCTTGTGCAATATCGCGATAAAGCGGTTTGTCGCGTAAAAATTCATTAGTAATACCGTGAACGTCAATCGCTTCTTCTTCTATGCTACGTTGCGGATTAATATAAACATGAAAGTTATTACCTGTTAAACGACGGTTTACTAACTCTACACAACCAATTTCTATAATCCGGTGCCCTTGTTTAGGGTCGATGCCGGTGGTTTCTGTATCTAAAACTATTTGTCTACGTGCCATATCGAATTAAGCCTGACTCTGGTATCTTTCTATAATCACTTTATTGTACATAAGATCAAGGTAAAACAGTGCAAAAAACCGTAGAGATTTACACCGATGGCTCATGTTTAGGTAATCCAGGCCCCGGTGGTTATGGTATTTTTATGATTTATGACGCCCATGAAAAAAAATTAAGCCAAGGCTATAAGCTCACCACTAACAATCGCATGGAAATGCTCGCGGCTATAGTGGCACTTGAATCACTTAACCGTGCTTGTGTTATAAACCTAACAACAGATAGTCAATACGTAAAACAAGGTATTGAGTCATGGATTTCAAATTGGAAAAAACGTGGCTGGTTAACGTCAGCTAAAAAGCCAGTTAAAAATGTAGACTTGTGGAAGCGCCTAGATGCAGCTTGCAGCCAACACACAGTAAATTGGAAGTGGGTTAAAGGTCATAGCGGCCATAAGTACAACGAAATAGTTGACGATTTAGCTCGCGATGCAGCTGGCAGCAAAGATTTACTCGAAGATGTAGGCTACCAACCTTAATTTATTTGCTGCTAGCGGTTGTCACTTTTTTGGTCACACGTTTTATAATGCTGCTTGGAGGTTTGCCTAAGCCCCGCCCCTTTCACAGGCACAAACTGTGGTCGAGCATGCCACTTAGGCTTTATCGGTGTAAGTGGGGCAACGCGTTTTCGAGCCACCAGCATATAAACACTGCCCATTGGTTTTAAATATTGCTTGGCAAATGATCGCCAAAATTCAAACCGTGATAATCTGTTCCCCCTCGCTAGCGATGAGTAAATAAATCGCTCGTCACTTACAATTTCAAACCCCAATAAATTTAGCCAATCTTTTACTCTTGCAGGGGTAAAAAATCGTCCTGTCCAAGGTAGTTTTTGCCCGCTAAACGGCAACATTTGCGCTAGCCCACACAAACTCAGCGGATTAAACCCTGTAATTAAAACGTAGCCGCCAGGTATAAGTGTTCGATGAGCTTCTCGTAAAATGTGGTGCGGATCTGAATGGTACTCTAAGCAATGGCTTAAAATACACGCATCAACGCTATGCTCATAAAAAGGCAATTCGTCTATGTCTGCCACAACCCCCGTAGAAGGTCCCGGCTCTGCGACACACACTTGGTGCTTAATGGTACTTAAACTTGTATTTAACTCACCGCTTAAATTACCTAACTTAAGCATATGGTAACCAAACATACGTGGTAGCCAATATTGCATTTTACGTTCAATATCAGCTTGCAAATAATCCCCGTGAGGGAACTGCTGCCACGACAGTGGTTTGGGTCCTTCTTGAAAACTAAGGGCTGGTTTCATTTTATGAGCTCGTTATACTATGCGTTAAGTGTCACTTTATAGAGCAATTTAACATGGTGCAAGTCAAAGCAATTAAAGCCTTTTCTGATAATTATATTTGGTGTTTAACCACTGAAAATAGCTCTCAAGCATGGGTCGTTGACCCTGGGCAGGCTGAGCCTGTGCTCGCGCATTTTGCAGCACAAAATTTAACATTGGGTGGCATTTTAATTACCCACCACCATTACGATCATACCGATGGAGTTGCGCAACTAATAAAGCAAAACCCGACAGTTAACGTATACGGACCTAAAAACAGTCCATTTAAAGGCATAACGCACCCATTGGTTGATGACGATTATATTGAAGTTTTAGGTATTAGCTTCAAAGTGTTAACCACCCCAGGGCACACACTGGATCATATTTGTTTTGTGAATAACAACATAGCATTTACTGGTGATACCTTATTCAGTGGTGGCTGTGGCCGTTTATTCGAAGGAACCAGTGAACAAATGTGGCATTCTCTTAACAAGCTAAAAGCACTGCCTGCAGCGTGTAAAATATTTTGCACTCACGAATACACACAAGCAAATTTAGCCTTTGCCAAAGCCGTTGAGCCACGCAACCCTGCGTTAATTGCGCATAGTGAGTTAGTAGATGAGCTAAGGAAAGAAGATAAAATTTCCTTACCAACCACAATCGGAAAAGAGCTTAAAATAAATCCGTTTATGCGTAGCGACATTCCAACTATTACAGAAGAAGTACCTGAAGAATTTATCTTAGTTACAAAAAACAATGAACCTTGGCGTAACTTTGCAGCTCTTAGAAAGTTCAAAGATAATTTTTAGCGCATATGCGTTTAATATTTAAAATCATTAACTTGAAATATATGAACACTTCCGACTAAGTGCTGTAATTGTCATAAAGTGGTAATGTTAGTTTATAAAAGGTAACATTTGCCGAGTTTTTTTACCCGATGTATTGGTATTTATGAATAAATCTCCTCTTATAATAACCTTGGCGCTTGCGCTAAGTGGTTGTCAAATATTGACCACCTTAGACTCAAACTCTCAAGAAGCAAATCAAGCCAGTGAGCAGCTTGAAGGTGCGAGCCCAAATGATATTAACAATGCATTAATGGTAAACGCGCAATATCAACAACTAGATAGCGATGAACTAGAAGCGCCTGTGTTTGACGATGTATGGGAGCGAATTCGTTACCAACTATCGATTAATGTTCCTCAAAACCGCCCAGTTGTGACCGAGCGTAACTATTACGCAAAGCATCAACGTTATTTAGACCGTATTTCAAAGCGTGCAGAGCCGTACCTTCATTTTATTGTTGAAGAAGTAGAAAAACGCGAGATGCCAATCGAAATTGCGCTCCTTCCTATTGTAGAAAGCGCATTTGATCCCTTTGGCTATTCTCATAGAACGGCCTCCGGTATTTGGCAATTTATGCCACAAACAGGTGAACGTTTTGATTTAAAACAAAATTGGTGGTACGACGGTCGCAGAGATATTGTGCAATCAACCCGTGCAGCATTAGATTATTTGTCTTATCTTCACAAAACACTTGAAGGTGATTGGCTCAATGCCATAGCCGCTTATAACTCCGGTGAAGGGCGCTTGATGCGCGCAATTAAAAAAAATCGTAAAAAGCATTTGCCTACCGATTTTTGGTCATTAGATTTACCAAGAGAAACCACGGCTTATGTACCAAAGCTACTGGCACTTGCTGACTTATTAAAACGCTCGGATGAATTTAATGTAACCTGGAAACCTATTATCAACGCCCAAGTGGTAGACGTTGTTGATGTAGGCTCACAAATAGACCTTGCTCTTGCTGCCGAAATGGCAGACATGACATTAACCGAGCTTTACAGATTAAACCCGGGGTTTAATCGTTGGGCTACTGATCCAAATGGCCCGCACTCTTTACTTTTACCCATTGATAAAGCACAGCAGTTTTCTGAAAAACTTGCCAATACTGATATTAAAAATAGGCTTCGTTGGCAACGATACGTGGTAAAAAGCGGCGATAGCTTGTCTGTGATTGCTAAAAAGTTTACCACTAGCACCAGCGCGATTCGATCTCTAAACAAGCTTGATTCGAATACAATACGCATTGGACAAGAGCTATTAGTGCCGTTAACCGACGGTGCAATAAATAGCGAGCACCTACCAAAGCAAATGCGTATGGCTGCTAATAAAACATCACGCACTAAGCTTTCTCACACCGTAAAAAGTGGCGATACCTTATGGGACATTAGCCGCGAATACGATGTCACAATGGATGAATTGGCAAAGTGGAATAAGCTTAAAAAAAATGCAGTGCTGCGCTTAAATCAAAAGCTCACAGTGTATAAATCACAAAATACAACGGCCAGCGCAACTAAAAGCACTAACCGCACGATTACGTACAAAGTGCGAAGAGGCGATTCACTTGCGCGTATTGCGTCTAAGTTTAATTTAACGGTAAGCGAGATTATTAAATGGAATAATTTAGCTGGTCAAAAGTACTTACAACCGGGGCAAAAATTAAAGCTTAAAGTGGATGTAAGAAGTAGTTAACTACAGCAAACAAAAAGGAGCGCATGCGCTCCTTTTTGTATACCAATAAAAATTAACTTGGTAGCTTTTCAAGCCATGCTTTTAACCAAGGCTCTGTCACTGGCCAAGGCTCAAAATCCTCACACGCATCAATCTCTAAACGGTTACCGACAGGTTTTGCTTGTAAATCACGTAAAAGTTCATCAAAGCTTCGACCTGCACCACAAAAAGTATCACCATAGCTTCTGTCGCCCATAGCCACCACTCCAAATGGCTTATCTGTAAGCATAGGAAAACTACTATTAAGCGCATAATATAAGCCAGCTAGGTTACTTGGCACGTCACCCTGCCCTGTCGTTGAGGTAACAATTAATATGTTTGATGCGTTTTTAATATCATCAAGCGAAGCCTCTGTGATGAGCGTGGCGCTATGACCTGCTTGTTCAATACAGGCTGCTATATCACCGCTTAAACGTTCAGCACCACCATTTACAGTGCCTACAAAAATACTAATATGTGCCATTAATAATCCTTTTCTTCGTTCGGCCAACCAAGTTGCTCACAAATTTGTAGCATATCATGACCTAGTGGCGCTTTAATCGTTGTTGGTTTTTTAGTGTAAGGGTGCACAAAACTCAGCTCAGTTGCAAACAGCATTAAGCGCCGTAATTCAAAGTGATCCCTAAAAAATTGGTTGTGTTGGTTGTCGCCATGATTAACATCACCAATTATAGGTAACGATAAATGCTTTAAATGCCGACGAATCTGATGCTTGCGCCCTGTTTTAGGAAAACACTCGACTAATGAATACCGCACCGTTGGGTATTTGCCTATAGGAATGGGCAATGCAGCTTGATACAAACAATTAAACTGGGTTTGCGCCTCCTGTGGCGCTTTGTTTTGATCTGCAAATTTATCGGCAATTTTATCAAGCTCTTCTTTTAAAGGTTTATCTAAAAAAACCGACTCAGGGGCAAATCCCCGAACCAAAGCTAAATATCGTTTAGAAATAGTGCCCTCAATAAAAAGCTGATTTATATCGCGAGCAGATTCTGAGCTAAGTGCAAAAATTAAAACTCCTGACGTGGGCCTATCAAGCCTGTGAACAGGAAAAACGTGCTGACCTAACTGATCGCGCAACATTTGCATCGCAAATTGAGTTTCATGTTTATCTAAAAAGGAACGATGCACCAATAGCCCTGACGGTTTATTAATGGCAACAAAGTTTTCGTCTTGGTACAAAATGTCGAGTTCGCCGTATTCAGTTGGCGCTAGGCGCTCACTCATGCGGTTCCCCTAATAGTGTATCTAACTGTGTCAGCACCTCTATAATTTCATCACTCCCTGATTTATTAATCAAGGTCATTTGAGCCATGGGGGCAATAGCAAAGTTTCGCGGTAGTGGTTGATTATGAGTGATTAAATGCTGCATTTTTTCAATAAACACAAACTGCAACCACTGTTCAAACGCCATCGAATCGTGACAAAAAGGAACACTAGAATTTAGTGCTTCTGCTGAAATTGGCTCAGATTGCCAAAGTTGATGCTTTTGTAATAGTGCCTTCAATTGCACTAAAAAAGCTTGGGTTTGTTGGTACATAACCACCCTCTTTTTAAGTTATACGGCAATTATACCCTGTTCCCACACAGCTCGCTATGGCGTATAATCGGCCCAATTTGCAGTAAAAAAACAATCGGGAATACAATGAGTGATCAAATAGCAACCTTAGGCCAACTTTTAGATGGTGCTGGCACGCAATGGCGGGCTTTTGATATTGGCAGGCACATTACTAAACTCGATAAACAACAATTTTTAGCTATTGAACAAGCTCAAGTACCTTACCCTTACCCGCTTGCTGGTCATGCATGGCTTGCAATTCAATTTTGGGATGCCAAAGCGAGTAAAGAACCTTATGTGTGGTTTTTAAAATTTCCGCTTGATGAGCAGAGTAAATTAGTCAGTGCAAGTCGTGATCACTTTGCCGATATGGTTATTCAAGCAATTGGCACTGAAATTACGGGTGAAAAAGCAGAGGGGAAGCTTGATAATAACCCTTATGTATTTACACCTAACGCAAATAAACTGGCTGCATTTAACGCGCAAGTTAAAGTGTTACTAAAACAACCCGCTTCTCAATACTACGAATACGCGCAGCTATACTTTAGCGCAAAGTTGGGCTTTGATAATTGGCAAACTGTTGCACTGCAAGGCATTGCTGATTTTGCTCTGCGTCTTGATAACGATCAAAACTTAAGTAACTTGAAAAAAGCGTGGACGCATTTACCCCTTGAAGTATTGCAACCACTTAGCGCAATGCTTGAACATGTAGAAATACCGCCAACGTTGAGCGAGCTTTTGCTGGTGCACGGTCTAGCAGCGATTGAGAAAAATGATACCGTAGCTTTAACCGCTGCTCTTCGCTCAATCTCTAAAGGTCAGGCGCAAGGCCTATGCGCACAACTTGTTGATGCAACATTAAACTCATCGCTTAAAAGCAACTCGGACGTACTTTTAACTATTGCTGGGCGTTGTTTTATACAGTTAGAAGACCCCGAACGATTGCATATATTTATGGATAACTGTGCACAACATCAAAAAATAGAGGCGCTTTTTCCAAGTATTTTTGCGGATTTAGTTGCAATACCGACCATTCGACCTCACCTATTAGGTTTATTACGAAAAGAAGATCGAAGCGAAGCCCTCGCTCGTGCAATTGGAAGGTTATTCTCTTAAATGGCAAGTTTATGGACGTTTATATTAATTGGTAGTGTTATTTATTTGTTTTGGCTAAATAGAAAAGTTGCCGAAGCGGCTAATGTTCATGCTAAACGTCAATGTGAGCAATTAAATGTGCAACTTATGAGTGTTGCTTGCACAAAGCGTCGTTTTGGTTTTCTAAAAAGTGGTAAACCTGGAATAAAAAGTGAGTTTTCATTTGAGTTTTCAAGTGACGGTGAAAATGCGTATCAGGGAATGCTTATTATGGAAAATGAGTTTTTAAAAAGTGTTGTCGTTCCACCACACAAAATCTGAGTGATCTTATGCATTTAATGTATAAAATTATTACAATTGTATAGCACAAAAAACTAAGGCGTAACTAAAGTTACGCCCCAATTGGACTGCTTCCTGCTAGATATCCACTATCTATAATCCGTTTTTTCATCCCCTGAACGAGTAAACAACCCTGTTTACCCTCACATTGCATCATGCAATATCCATCGCCACCTTGGCAAACCCACGTAAACTAACACTTGGCTAAATCTATAGCGTCATCCATGTTAATCCTTTAAAGTAGCGCCCTGCCACTTTGTGCATCCTGCGGCGTCCCTTCGCTTTCCCGGCATTCACGTACAATCTAATACGCGGCTGCGTCCTGCAACTTTATCCTTTATATCCCTAAAGTAGCTCCTGCCACTTAGTGCATCTTGCACTTCCTGTTCATCCTTGCTGTCCTTGTTAACTTGTCCTTTTTGCATCCTGCTAGCATCTGCTGTTTTGCCTATTCCTTATCCGTGGCAGTAGCTTATTCGTTAAGCTATGTCTTCTTGACAAGGTAAAGTTTAGAGCAAACGGGAGGAGGAAGTAGTATGTGAGATAAAATAATTCTTTGTCATAAAAAAGAACAAATTTATAAACCAATGAAAAACAATAAGTTAAATTAAAAAAGGCGACTGAATAGTCACCTTTAACTGATTACTCTCACGTCAATGTAAGATATATCGCACGGACTCATGTCCGTTTGGGCGTATTAACTTACACAACTGGTATCTGTCATTCGAAATGAGATTCTCAGCCAGTTGAGAAATAGGCCCTAGATACCTCTTACTCCAAATTTAGCTTTGGTAGGATATTTCGGTAAGTTTCTCTGATACGGCTAATGTCATTTACTACATGCATGTTACTCGTCATCGTTGCTAGGTGGACTGCTGATAACATTACTAATCCATTTGAATTAATCAGTATTTGTTCCAACAACTGCAACGGATAGCCTTCACCGTGTCGTTTCATCGCATGAATTCCACCGTGTACGTAAGAGCTTGAAGCTTTCCAAGTAACATCTCTAAACTCAGTCAGCATTCGAGTAGCTTCAGCTGGTGCTTTGCCATCAATCTGCTTAATCATTTCGACATGCGATGGTAGGCCATTATCAGCATTAGCCGTATCTATAGATAAGTCTTGCATAATCCGATCAACTTTTTTCTCAGAAGCTCCCCAGAGTAGCCATACAGATCTTGTCAAAGCATCAAATTGAAGCCGTAACAACGATATTGCTGAAGTGCAGTTACCAATCTTCATTAAGTTTTGTAGAGAGTGAGCATGTTCAATTGCAATATCACACATCACCCAACTGCCCGTCCACCTTTTAATACTCTGGTTTGGGCCAAGAGAAATTATCGGGTTTAGTTCATCAAGAAGAGCAGCTGAACCAATAAGTAACTTTTCCATAAGTGTATTATTGTCCAATTTTTTCCAAAAATACGCTTCTAAGGCCCAGTGAAGATTCACTATAGTGAGCTTCTCTATGGTGATTAGGGCACAAAGCAATAACATTACTAGGATGATCTACACCATCTTCAGACAGAGGAATGATATGGTGGCTTTCTAGGTAAAGAGAACCAGCTTTGGTTTTGAAACCTATTACACCGCAATACTCACAATGACCATTAGCACGAACCAACGCTTGCTCTCTAACGGCTTTACTTCTAGGGTAACTTGTAGTAGTTGACTCTTGCTTTTCGGGTTGAATGGATTCTAGTTCTCGAAGTGAAAACTGGTCAATGAAGGCTGGGGCTAATTCCCCTCGCTGAAGAAGACAGTCGCCATTATCTCCATACTTTTTTATATACCAATTAATGGGATCTAGGAGTCTCCTATCCGCATTAGATTTGGTATCAAGCTTTTTAAGTTTTGGGTTTTCATCACACATGATAACCCTTATTGGAGCATTCAACCTTGCAGCATTTTGCAATGAAAAGTCCATATTAAAAGCGCGGCGTTTCTGTATTCCTTTGAACTCTTCGGCTTCACTTATTAAATTAAGTTGCTGAACTACAAAATCATCAATAATTTCACAATTATCAAACCAAAGGTTTAATACAAAAATATTGTTTTCTCGTTCTTCAAATGACCACTCATAACAATATTTCGGGTTCATTGAAGCTTTTTCTGCACCACCTTTGAAATTTTCCCAATCAGAAACATCAATACCTGCCTCTTCAACAAGCTCTATAATTTTCCTATGTGATGTTGGCCTTAACTCTTCTAGATCAATCTCTGACAAAACTCTAATTCCCTTTATTTTTATGACAAAAAAAGAAAAGATACATCAGAAAGTAACAGAGTATTGCCAACTCTGTTAAGTGGAGATTTGAACTTTGAAAAAGAGACTAATTCATCACGGGAGCTAAGCGGCTCCTGTGCTTTCAAATATATCTTAAAAACTATTATTAATTAGCGGCAAAATGTATGCCGCTAATATTTAGCTAAAAAAGTTAACCACATTGAAGCTCTGGTTGCTTGTGAGTGGTTTGAGAGTTTTCTTTTGAAGCAGATTTATACTTGGTTAGCTGTATGTTTTTCTTCCATGTAGGCCAACCATCAACGACTTGTTTTGCTCTTGTAATGTTTTTCTCTGTGCTAGTCATTTTTATTTTCCTTCGCTGATTCTTTAATTTCATCAAGCTGCTCTATTAACATAACCTCTGCATCTAAATAAGACAAGGGAGTCATAGGAACTCGTAGCTCTGAGTCTCTCCGGTTCCATTCTTTTAACAGACCATTTTCCTTACGTTTCAACTTCCTGCCACTGCTTAAATTCATTGAAAATAAATCAACAAACCTTCTTGGCCCTATGCCAACAAATGGTTCAAACATCACTTTTTCTGACTCACCTGGGCTGCCTTCAGCATTGATAGAATCATTGTGAAGTATAGTCGCAAAGCTCTTTGGATACGGTTCTATATATAAAACTCTTTTCACGCCGGAAGCTACAATGTGTTTAGCACAATTATGACAAGGGTAAGTTGTTGTATATAAATTAGCATCTCTAGTCGAAATTCCATTTCTTGCTGAGGATAAAAGTGCTTCCATCTCAGCATGAACAGCTCGTCCATACTCGGTAATATCTAATAATCCCGTGTCTTTAAGCTTCTTTTTGCCTTCTTTTAATAACTCCTCGTCAGTTGTTTCTTCAGGGTTACTAAACTTTTTCATGATGTTTAATATGATTTTATTTTTTTGCTCTTCGTTTGAATCTTTACCTAATTCATAATCTCTATTATCTTCACCATCAACAGGCCAATATAAGCCACCTCCTGATTTGGGCACATCATTAGCACCTGTAGCTAAAATATCTGACTCTTGATTAGTTAAAACAGCTCCCACTTGTCTAGATAAATCGGCAGAGCGAAGAGATGCAGCATATGCCATAAACATCGCATATTCATCAGCAGTCGGTGGGACTACGGGTTTGGAATATAATAAGTCGAGCGTTCTGCCTATTTGGGTCGATAATGAATGTGCGTCATCTGATGTCACAAATGCATCAGCTATTTGGAATACATCTCTTGTACTTTGTCCAAATGAATCAGATTCTTTATCGTCCCTTTCAATTAACCTTTCCAGCTCTTCTTCAGGAACTCCTTTTTCATCTTTTAAGTAGCGCTTCCTGCTTTCTATACTAGAAGATATGCCTAAAAGGATAAAGCCTGGGCCGTAGACTTGCCTCAACGTTTCAACTTCATCAGGATGCTTAAGTGATCTAATAATATGAACGTGTCTTGGCAATGGTTCAGGTGTTTCACCCAAGCGCTTTTTATTAATTTCATTTATTGCTAATAGCGCAAATAAATCCCCACGTTCACTTGCTTGTCTTAGGGAGTTACCCGTATTCATGGCAGTGTCTAGACGGCTTTGCTCAGTGTAAGGGCCTGTCGCAATACCTTGAAATTCCTTTGCAACTTGAGAAAGGTGAATATAGTTAACTTCGTATCTGAATTGATTGAAATATGAAACGAAGCGGTTATGTACATCATCTAAGTTAACACCAACGGGAGCAACTAACCCGATGACTATTTCACAGTCGTTTGAAAAGTTCTCAATTTGCATCTTATATCCTTATTATTGTAATGCGGCCAATACTTGGCGAAAGCTGTCTAAGCCAGCTTCCATGTTTTCAATTATTTCACCAGCTAACTCTTCCGGCTCTGGCAGGTTTTCTAAGTCGGTTAACGATTTATCTTTTAACCAGAAGATATCTAGACTAGTTTTGTCACGAGCTAAAATCTCTTCGTGAGTGTATTTGCGCCATCGACCTTCTGGGTTTGTTTCTTCGTTCCACGTCTCTGTTCGGTCATGCCTATTTTCAGGGTTATAACAATCTACAAACTCCTGAAGGTCAGCCATTGTCATTGGCTTTTTCTTCAGCGTGTGATGAACATTGGTACGATAATCGAAGAACCAGATATCTTTTGTCCATGCGTCTTTTTGTGCAGGTTTGTTGTCGAAGAACAAAACGTTCGCCTTTACACCATTTGCGTAAAAGATACCTGTTGGCAGACGTAAAATGGTATGAAGCTCAGTGCTCTCCATCAACCTTTTACGGACTGTTTCACCCGCACCGCCTTCGAATAAAACGTTGTCGGGTAAAACCACTGCGGCGCGACCAGTTGTGTTTAACATACTGCGTATATGCTGAACGAAGTTAACTTGTTTGTTTGAGGTAGTCGCCCAGAAATCTTGACGGTTATAGGTTAGGTCGTCTTTTTCTTGTTCACCTTCTTCATTGGTAAACGTCATGCTACTTTTCTTGCCAAATGGTGGGTTAGCAAGAACCATATCTACCGTGCGAGACGGTTGAGATATTAGTGAGTCATCTCCACTTACCAAGCTTTCACCGTCAATTTCACCAATGTTATGTAAAAACATGTTCATCAAACATAGGCGGCGAGTATTGGCGACAATTTCGTTGCCAAAGAAAGTTTCATTTTTAAGAAATGCTTTTTGCTGTTTATCTAATTTGTAATTATTAGGATCAGTAATGAAATCATATGCATGTAAGAAAAATCCGCCCGTACCACATGCCGGATCAGCTATAGTTTGATTTGGCGCTGGTCTCATACATAAAACTATCGTTTTGATGAGATCGCGAGGCGTAAAGTATTGACCTGCACCGGACTTAGTGTCTTCAGCATTCTTCTCTAATAGACCTTCATAAATGGTGCCTTTAGTGTCAGACCCCATCATTACCCAGTTAACATCATCAACCATTTCAACTAGGCGCTTTAATTTAGAAGGATCTTGAATGTAATTTTGGGCCTTGGTGAATATCTGCCCTAACATGCCAGGTTTTTTCGCTAGCTCTCTTAGTGTAGTTACATAGTGCACTTCAAGATCTGAGCCTGTTTCATTTTTAAGACTCTGCCAGTTAAACTCTTCAGGTATACCGACATCTCGGTTATAAGGTGGTTTACTATACTCATCTGCCATTTTTAGGAAAATCAGGTAAGTTAGTTGGGTAAGGTAGTCACCGTAGCCGACACCATCATCACGCAAGGTGGTACAAAAACTCCAAACTTTAGATACTATGCTTTGTGCGTTCATTTTTTTCACTTAATTCTTTTTTGGGAAAGTCACTTACTTATGAATAATCATACTTAGCGTGACCTATCGTAATATTATGCTTTTGCTTTCTTGGCCGCAGCTTTTGCTTGGCTTTTACTTTTTCGGGCGGCTGCCTTTTCTGCTTTCTCTTTCTCTGCGAGTTCCGATTTTTCAATCGCTATTCTCTTTAATAACTCGCTAGCTGGTTCATCATTGGGGTCTTGTGCTACCAGTTCACCAGAGAAAGCTTTCTTTAATATCGATTGGCGTAACAACTCACCACGTTTAATGTTTTTTTCAACTTCAATGAGTTGTTTATCTACGATTGAGACTTTTTCATCAAGTATTTTTAAAATCGCCAACTGTTCCTTTAGAGAGATTAAGGGGTATCTATATTCAGATATAACAGCTTGATTTATTTTGTATATTCCAGCAGTGGTTCTTGCTGATTTTTGTATTTGCTGGCGAAAAACAGCTGAATTCCAAAAGTATGAGAACAACTCAGCTACTAACCCTGACTTGGACAAAACTAATTTAACAATTGTATCAGGATAAGCCACCTCTTCGTCAGAGTTTACTAAAGCCCCTTTTCCAACTAATTTGATACTTCCATTACCCCTAGAAAGCAAAAAGTCACCTTTTCTTATCAAGTAAGGCTTAGCTTCTTTTTTTGTCCAATAGCCTTCTTTAGACTGGCTAACATCTATGTATTTATTCTTTAATGCTGTTAGGCGCAATACAGGAAACCCACCGTCTAAATCTCTGACCGACTTTCCATTAGAAGGCTTATCTAATAAGAGATTAATAAGAGATGTGTACTTCCACGGTGTTAAAGCAGAATGTTCATCAATGGTACTATGTTGCTGCAACATCTTAAGTAGTTTGGGTTTGGATGGCTTTTTGCCTTCTTTGCCATCAGCTTCACATTGTTCAACTTCCTGGTTCCAGTCATCGAGCTGTTGTTGGTAACGAGCTTCGCGCTCTTGTTGAATGCGTGTGAGGAGTTGTTTTGGTGATTCAAGCTTGTCTGCATTATTGGCACGCCATTGTTCGGTTAACTTGCCTTCAAAAGCATGTTTCAGCAGCGCTTGGCGATAAACAATAAGCTGCTCTTTAGCTGTTTTAAGGCTTTCGATTCCTTTATCTAACTCAGAAAATAGCTCTTCAACATTCTCTACGATACGAGTTTGTTCAACGATTGGAGCTAGAGGAATGTCAATTCCAAGGTAATCATTAAACTTAAGGTTTCTTAAGTTGTTGCTCCCTGCTTGGTATTTAACGATCTCACCACTTTTGTAAAAAAAGTTAAGATACAAATTTAGATAACTTGCGTTAATCGCACTACTAGGGCGCATTAAGCGCAAAAAGTTTGTTCCTACCTTTGGTTTATCAGGATTTAAAGCTAAACACGCCTTATCGATCAAAACAGTCCTGCCAACAGGTTGCTCTGGCCCTCCACCTGAGATTTCAACCAAAATATCGTTTTCTTTTAATTTACGGGACGCTAAACTTGATTCCTTAATTAAGCGAAGTGAAGCAGTTCCACCTCTCTCTGAACCCCAGTTTCGGAACTCTGCCCCACGGATACACATAACTTTCTTATACCCATCAAGTTCTATCTCAGGTGCCTTTCCCCAGTCTCCGCCGAGAACATATACCACAAGGTTTTCCAGGGGAGTTTTAACCCAAGAGTTTGGGGTGTTACTTAAATCCATCAAGCTACTAACTCACTATTTAATTCATCTATAATTTTATTCATGTCATCACCAAAGAGTTGATACATCTTGCCTAAACCGCCTTGAGCATCAAATGGCGACATTTCCAGATCGTTTACTTCAAAATGGAATGAGTTGACAAAGTGATCACGAATCATATGAAGCCATGCCATTTGTTCTTTAGTGAACTTTTGGTTGCTACCTGAGTGGTGCTTCATGATCCACGTTTGGAAATTCTTACTTACGGTGGCGTCAAAGGTCGAGAGTTTATCATCAATGCCTACTACGCGGCGAATTAATGCGACTAAAGCGGTTAACTCACTAATAGGTTTTTTACTTTGCTCTTGTTTATTGTCAGGGTCTTCTAGTAATTCATACGCTTGCCATACATTGAGCGGAGCTAGTTTAGGTTTGTCTGACTTAAGTTTTTCAAGTACCTCTTTGACCATATCAAACGTGATTTCACGTCGACGATGTGGTTGGTCGTAGAATATTTCCAGAGCAGTGATCTCATCTTTGTTTTGCTCTAGATATTCAACGAACTCTTTGCAAATATCTGATGCTTGCTCGGTTGTTGCCTTTTCCCAGTCGGCTATCTGCACTTCATCAATGTTGTCATGGTCGATCTTTTGGTCTTTGTCTCGGCGTATGGTATCGATAAGCTCAATTAACTCTCCGTTAAATACATTGGCAGCTTTACTTACCATCTCAGCCTGGGCTTTGTTGCGATTATCTTCGCCTGGGTCTGTGCCTTTTGGCTGTTTTGCCAGTATTAACGCTTGCTCTTCTACTTTGTCACCATCAATGGCTGAGAATAAATCAACTACCATTTGAGTAATTGAAACGCCACCTGATACCTTTTCAATTCTCTTTTTATCGTCGGCATCTAGCTGCTTGTTCAATCGTGCTAACCTGCCAGCAAGTGAACTTACCGAGTCAGTATCACTAGCCCCCATCATGATGCCCATAGCCAAATCTTTGAGTGGTACAGATGGTTTAGTGATTAAAGGCTGACTCGCTGTTTTAAGTGATTTAGTAACGCCAATTGCATCAACAATAACATAGTGCGTTTTTGCAGACTTTGCATCTGGCGTTACCTTGATTAATTCATCATGGTCAAAAGTACGTGTTCCGCGACCTTTCATTTGCTCAAAGTAGTTTCGGCTTTTAACATCTCGCATGAACACAAGGCACTCAAGTGGTTTTATATCAGTACCTGTAGCTATCATATCAACGGTAACGGCAATGCGAGGTTCGTATAAATTTCTGAAGCTGGAGAGTACCGATTTCGGATCTTCACCTTGCTCGATTACATTACCTTCTTTATCTGTTTTATCTTTCTTCACACGGTAGGTGATTTTTTTACAGAAAGAGTTACCTTCATCAAACTCTTCTCGAACTGTTTGAATAATATCGTCTGCATGGCTGTCGGTTTTTGCAAAGATTAATGTTTTTGGCACATGTTCTCTATCTGGGAAAATGACAGGTAAACTCTCTTTGAAGGTTTTGATGACTGTACGAATTTGACTAGGGTTTACGATATCTTTATCAAGCTGTTTTGCACTGTACTTTTCGTCTTCATCTTGTTGTTCCCAGCGCTTTTTACGTGTCACACGTTCACGATGCTCAACTTGCTGTTTAGCCTGTAACGTTTCACCTTCTTTGGTAATTCTGGTTTGAATGGTAAAAACTTCATTACCTACGTTAACACCATCAGCAACGGCTTTTTCGTGGCTATAGTCACTAACAATGTTTTGCTTAAAGAAACCATAAGTGCGGTTATCGGGGGTTGCTGTTAAGCCAATCAGGAAAGCATCAAAGTAATCTAATACTTGTTGCCATAAGTTATAGATTGAGCGGTGGCATTCATCGATAAAAATGAAATCAAAATGCTCTATAGGTACTTTAGGGTTGTAAACAACAGGAACTGGCTCTTTAGGCTTGGTAAGTTGCTCAGCGGGGTTTTGCTCTTCTAATGTTTCGTCTAACTCTTCATCTTTTAAAATGGAGTACATTCGCTGGATGGTACTGATACACACCTCAGCATCTTTAGGCACAAACTTTGACTTTAAGCGCTGTACGACATGCAGTTCGGTAAACTTACGGGTGTCGTCACTTGGCGTAAAGTTAAGCATTTCTTGCTCAGCTTGCTCACCCAAGTTTTTAGTATCTACTAAAAAGAGAATACGCTTACCCTTGGCATGTTTAAGAATGCGATACATGGATGTAATAGCGGTATAAGTTTTACCAGCGCCAGTTGCCATTTGGATAAGCGCTCTCGGCCTCGCTTTTTGAAGCGAGTCTTCAAGGTTTGTTATTGCTGCTTCTTGGCAATCACGCAGCCCTAAATCTTTTGCAGGTAGCTTTGCTGGATTTAACGGTGGAATATCTTGAAGACGAGCACGAAGAGAGTTTCCTTGTTCAACCCATACTTTTAGCGTTTCAGGTCGATGAAAACTAAAAACTTCACGGGAGCGAGGCTTAGGATCTCTGCCATCCGTAAAACGTGTAATAACACCTGTACTTTCATATAAAAAAGGAAGAGGTTCACTATTGTTGACCCATTTAAGCTTTGCGTTAGCGTAGCCTTCGGTTTGGTCTTCAACGGAAGTGATTTTCTCACCTGCTTCTTCTCGTTTAGCTTCGATAACCCCAACGGCTTTTTTATCAACAAAAAGAACATAATCGGCGGGGCCTACATCTGTCTGGTATTCACGAATAGCTTGACCAATACCGTCATTCAAGTTAATTTTGGTTTTATCTTGAACAGTCCAACCTGCAAGTTTTAGCATTTCATCGATTTTATCGCGTGCTATTTGTTCTGCGTTTTGATTTACCAACTTTACTCTCCCTAGTTTTGCTCGAAGCTTAGCTTTATTAATTGCTTTGCTATATCCAGCTCTTCAATATTTCGGACGATAACCTCTAGATCACCAGTTCCCCAATGCCCTTTACCTCTAACATCACTGACGATACCATTTTTAAGCTCTACCGATTCAGGATTTAAGTTTAAATAAATTCTCAATGAAGGGTCTTGTAAAGGTGCCCATACTTGAACGCTCGCGAAATTTTTGATTTTCTTCAGTGCTGTGTAGAACTTTAGTTCCTTGCGTTGCACGTCGTCACCGAGTGATAAGCCAAATTCACAAATATGCTCATAAAGCTTTAAAAGGTCTTCACTAGCGGCTGCGATTCGATTCTGATGGTAATCCTTCCGTTCTTTTTTTGAAGTTTCTTGAACTGTCTTTTCCTGTAGTGCGGCAGCTGCGGGGTTAGAAAAGTAACGGTTAGATGAGTGGCTGTTTACCAATTCTAATAAAAACAAATCTTCTCCGAAATATTTGTATCTCATCAGCTCAATGTTTTTATCAATTTGTTTTATCGCGTGTTCATCATACTTGGTAAAGTCAGTAGCGATACAAATTAAACGTGCACCTTCCCATTCAAGATTGTCAGCAGCTTCACTGCTGAGTTTGTCCATTACGAGTAACTTGAATTCAGCCTTATGATCAATAAGCCAATCATAATAAAACAGTCCTTGATTAATTACATTTTCATTGGTGTGCCGTTTGTATTCTATGATGACTGGACAGCCATTTTCATCTACACCAAGTGAATCAATTCTGCCACCGTTTGAGGTAGTAAATTCTGAAGCAAGGAACTTTACATTCAGGAAGATTTCCATTTGTGACTCAACGAGCTGCTGCAAGTCTTTCTCAAGCTTAGCTTGTGTTCGCACTAATTCTAGTGCAGTTCCTTTTGCTTGGTCTAGTTTGAATAACTTTATATCGCTCATTTGCGTCCTGCATAAAAACTCTCAGAAATTAGAGTCTTAATATAAATAAAATGGATATAAAATTCACTAATAAATTACTATTCATTTGATCTTGCTTTAAAAAACTGCCAAGTTTTTAACACACAGGTTAACGTGTAACCTCAATATTTAGATTTTGAATAAATTGCGCCACTTGATTCCTGTTCCGAAACTCAGGTTTAATCGATTATTGCCTACGAAGTTGATTCACAACTAACTAGGAGAACATTATGACTTCAAAAGTAAATGCAAAGCCATCAACACCAATAACACCACAAGCGGCACAACGAATTCAAAGCGCTACAGCTAGAGCAAATGGCGGCAGTGTGCCTAAAGGCAGTTTTGCGGCACGAGCAACTAGTAGCGCCGCAAAAAATAGTAAATAATGGCGAGGGGCATTGCCCCTCTTTCAAAAGGAATTTTTTAGGGTTTAAATTAATGACGACTATCAATGAGTCTTATCCAAACATTGGGTATGTTTTAAATCGTCTGGCTGATATTGCCGACACCAAGTCATTGGCTACTAAGGGAAAGAGCCGTTTTCGCAAGGAAGAAGACTTAGCATCTAGAAAGTCTATAGATCCAACACTGATTGGAGAGTCAGTGCGACACTTATTTTATGAACCAATCTCCAAAGTTGTTACTGATAGTTTCGCACAGTTTTTCTCCGACAGTATTTGGATGGGGTTAAATAACTACGTCGAGATCATTAAGCGTGCGCCAATGGAAGGAGTAGCACAAGAAAAAGTTGCTTATATGCTAAATAAGCACCTAGTAGTTGAAACACTTGCCAGTATCATTTGGAAAGTAGGTGTTAATCAAATGCCAACCAATACAGTGCCTAGCTTTTATTGTGATAATTACCCTATCAAAGCCCTAATCGCTTTTTATGAAAGCCAACAAACACTTCCTGAAAACGATATAAAGCGATTCTTTGAAGGCACTGACAGGACAGTTCGAAAATGGCGAAGTGGTGAAGAACTTCCTAATATAGGTAACCTAACTCTGCTGGCTCAGTGGACATCGTTATCAAATTCAGATGCAATTGATGAAGATAAGGAAACCTTGTTTTTGACAAGGTTCATAGATTCATTTCATAGAAAAACACACCATCAATTTGTAAACGATTTAAAAGATGCTGTCGTTTGGCGGTTGCAGCATAATCAAGAGCCTACATTAGATTTTGGACAAGTATTTCATCAGTTTTATATCAATGAGATAAGCTCAGCGAATCTATATAAACTATCTGCTGAAGGTAATAAGCTACACAAGTTGTTAAAGCGTTCTTCAATTAAACCGCTGGGCAGCCTTGTTGATTATTCAACACGCTTAGCTTCCTTACAAAAATCTATTGAAGAGCATAACCTGAATGATGAGTTGCAATACCATCAAGACTGGCTCAAGGGACGATTACTGGTACTAAGTGGTGAAATAGAAAAAGCACTTGAACACTACGTTAGTGCTGTAGAGTCATCACTGTATAAATCAGGTGAAAACATTCATAATTTATTAAAAGAAGCGCTAGCCGTTGCCGCAATCCAACATAAACCTCGCAAAACAACCATGAAAAAACTAAAAAGCCGAGCATTGACGTTTTGCCCCAAGATTATAAATCCACACCTTAGAGAGTTACCAGTAAAGATTGGCAATGAAGATATTGAAGACTGGAAGTTATGGTTTGTAATGCGCTTTCCAAAATCGGGGTGGTTTGATGAAGGAAAGTCATTACTTATGAAGCGGATGGAAGAACTTGAACTTAAGGAAATAGCAGAAAAATGTGGATGAAACGTTTTTAACTAGCGTTGCAATATGTGATAGCAGAAACTTTGCTAAACGTCTGTGGTTGGTGAAACTAAAACCCGCAAAGAGCGATTAATTCCCCTTACAGAGTCTCTAAATATTGTTGAGGTCATCATAAAAGGAGAAGCAATTGAAAGACACTCAACAAAACCGATTTGGCGTAAGTTATGGGCTGCACGTGATCAGTCACTGGCTCACCGAGTTAGGTCGCGTATTTATCTTTGCGACAACCGCAGCAATTATACTGTCATTTGTTAATCAAGAAGGGCTATCAACCTTCCGTATAATATTGGCACTAGTATTTGGTGGCGCAATGATGTTAGTTGGCATAGCATTGGAGCATTGGCTATTTAAACAGAAGTTTGAATCGCTAAATCTATAACGTGCGCATTAAAATATTAAGCTTATACATATTAAGCACTGCCCATGCAGTGCTTATTTTTTTGATTCTTTAAACTCTTTGCGAAAAGCACCTGGCAGCATGTGCTCCTGTATCAGTATGTTTTCTCGTATAAAGCTAATTTTTTCAGTTTCAGTGAGCCTAGCTTTAAAAGAATGCTCTAGCAAAAAGAGTGGCATCAGTTCATGGCGTTTAAGCTTTTTATAAGCAGCTCTTCCTGCACCAACTCTTTGAATAAAGGCTTCAAGGGCGTATTCAACAATCATTTCTTTTGAAACGCGATATTGTTTGCACCACCCAGCCAAGTCATCAACTAAACTCTGCGGCATTCGAATTGAGTAGTGCTGGTTCACTCCCTCTTGGTCTAAAGTTTTCTTTTTCTGCTTAAACCATGCGGCAACCATTGGTGAGTTTGGCCTTAGTTGGTAATAGTTACGTTTAAAGAAATCAAGTTCATGTTGTACTAAAAAGCCCCCCCAATCAGCATGTTTAATACACAATATATTGGCTATTTCTGTGTATTTGTCTGTAGTTTTTCTATTTATTTTAAATTTTCTTGAAGATTCTGACATATAGATACCAGCACTTACGTCAATTGACGTAAAAAGTTGTTATGACTAATTATTTCGAAATAGTTTTCAAACAAACATGAAAAAACGGCACTATTTCGTAAAGCGAAGTAGGTAAGCCGTAAAAAAAGCATTTAAAACGACAAAAGAGTACCATTTAAAAAATCTTTTTAAAACATAACTCATTTTTACCCCTCTTTATTATCAATTAGTTACATAAAGTTACTGTATAAAAATAAGACTACATCCGAGTATTTACTGTACAGCTTTACAAGTAGCTCATACCTTTTTTAAAGTGCTGAAAAAGAGAGAGGTTTGATGACTATTTCATCCATTCATCAACTTGATATTTATACAAGCCCAACCTTTAATTATAGCTAAGATTGATTTTTAGCCAAAAAATCTTGGGCATTTTCAACTAAATTTTTTTGAGGCGAACATGAAGGGTAAAAAAAAATTCAACAAACACCGTTCAAAACACACCATTAACTTTTACAGTGTTAAAAATGGCTGTCATATCTGGTGTGAGTCGTTTCTCGAACGCAAATACGGGATAACGCTCGAATTTGAAGAGTCTATCCATCAATATGCTTCCCAACCAGAATCATTTAGTGTGTATGGAAGACGTTATACTCCTGACTTTTTGGTTGAATATAAATCCGGCCATGCCGAATATGTAGAAATCAAACATACCCATTATATGAATGATGAATTCTTTGAACGTCACCAGCTTAGGAAACGAGTCATTTATATGTTAACAGGGCTTGAACTGGTTCTAAGGAGTGAGCTTGATGTTGACAGCATTGAGGTAGAAAACTACGAACTACTCATGGGCTACAAGACTCTTGACGTCAATCATTTACAGCCCGTTATCTGTAACTTACCAAAAAGAACAAAACTGTCTCGACTTGAAAAATTAGTATCTAATTTGCCTGGTGGCTCAAGAGCGCACGCTTGGTCACTCGTCGCACAACAACACTTTTATTTTGACACGTCAAAGCCTTTTAACGCAGAAACGACATTGATGAGGAAGAAGTAATGTATCAGCCACCTGTGGTCGGTGACACCTTCATCGATATTGAACAGCGTAAATTTAATCTAGCATATTATGATGAGCTGCAAGCATTACTAAACCCTAACCCGATGTTAGGTTCGGAAACTGGCTTGCACTTAACCCAAGATGACTTTCGCTCGAAAATAGACAGCGGTGAATTACGACCAGCATACGCCATAACACACGACAATAACGAGCTGACAGCATCACAAAAAAAAGAACTGAAAAAGCGAGAGCCTTACATTACCGAGTTAGCAACATTGGTGCATGATGGCTATAAACCTACCGTTGACAAGACCATCGATAAGCTCAAACAGATTGTTCATGGCAAGTACCACATCGGCACCGAAAAACACGGCA
Organism: Pseudoalteromonas sp. NH0006-46; assembly: GCF_057547735.1. Classification (NCBI taxonomy): domain Bacteria; kingdom Pseudomonadati; phylum Pseudomonadota; class Gammaproteobacteria; order Alteromonadales; family Pseudoalteromonadaceae; genus Pseudoalteromonas; species Pseudoalteromonas sp. NH0006-46. Next base: position 67,130 of record NZ_BAAJML010000005.1, read on the forward strand.
ATAGCACTATTGCACGTTGGTGGAAACAATATCGAGAAGCAGAATTTAATCTCAAAAAGTCAATTGCTCCGAGAAAGAGCCAACCCAAGCGAACCAATACGGCCACGGAAAACTTCCTCAACCGATTTTTTACTGACACCTGGGTAAAAGGCAACATTGAAAACATAGCGAGAGGCTACTCAAGTTATTCTAAAGCAGTTTTAAAAGCTCAGACGCAAAATGACGCTATTGAACAGGTTAGCGAACGAACGTTTAGCAGACGCATTGAAGGACTTAATGCATTTAATATCATTTTAAACTCTGGAAACTACAGCGAAGTTAAAAAAGCACTACGTACATTATCCAAGAAAATAAAAACCACTCATGTGCTTGAGCGAGTAGAAATGGACCGGATGTCACTTAACTTGGCTCTTATTGACGAAGAAGGTAAACCAACGGGCAACGTCAGCATCTATATTGCCATTGACTGCCACTCACGCTACCCGCTGAGTGTTACATTCGAGCTGGGCACCTCTGAGGATACGGAAGGGGTTGTTCGATCATTTAAGCGTATTTTTGAGTCAACCAGTGACCAGCTAAACGCTTGTGGTATTCCTTTTAAAATTATTGTGGATAATGGCAGTGGCTATAAAGCTGAGCAATTCAAACAAATAACCCAACGCTTAGGGTGTGAGTTAATCAAAGCTCCATCGAATGAACCTTGGCGAAAACCTTTTGTTGAGTCTTTCAACAATACGTTGCGGGAAGAATTCTTTAAAGGAGGCGAATTTAAATTACCTGATGGAACAATAACCATAGGTCTTCCAGGTTATAAAGACAAACGCACCCACAAAACAAGTAAGCCGTCGTCTGAAGAAACCATTAAAAAAGCCGCTTCCTTGCCTGTCGAGGAGTTTGCCTCGCTACTGCATGATTACCTCGTTCACTATGTAAACTCAAAGCACTCAAGCCTCAACAACAAAACACCACAACAAGTATGGAATGAGTCAGTTGCTCTAAAGCCTCTCATTCCTGTCAATAAAGAACTGCTCAGTGCTGCTTGCCATTATATAGAGCACAACCCTTCATTAAGCCAGCGAGGTACAGTTCAGGTCAACAAACAGGTTTTTGCGGATGACCGTATAAAGCAATGCTATCTAGATGCAAAAACTCTCGATAAAAACCAAGATATGACGGTTACTGTGAAATCTGACCCAGATGATGGCCGTTGGGTAACAGTCATCGCAGACTTCCCATGTTATGACCACCCTAAAGTATTCGATTTTGTAGAAAACCGAAAGCTATCTGGAAGTGAATTGGAGTACCCACTGTCATTTGAAGAACTTAACACAACATCTGGGACGCCTGAACGGCGAGATATATTCAGTCGTAAAATTGCAAATTTAGTTAAGCAAAAGACAAGATCACTTGGCAGTGGCAAGCCAGTTGCTACTGCAAAAGAAAACTTATCTAAGGGACTATCTACGGCAGAGCGCATTAAGCGAAGTAACCAGAGTTATGCATACAAACCTATCAAAAAGTCGAAGAAGTCCAAAGAGGATAATACACCCTCAGATAAAGGTAATATTAAACGAAAAGTAAGCCCTAATCGCAACGAAGCTCAGCTTGGTTTATGGCAGGACTAGCCAATGTTTAGCCACCCAAGTCTGAGCAAGTGCTTTGAACTAATAGACCAAGTTCATCAGCAAAGTTTTGGTAAAAATTATGGATTACTTTTAACAGGTCTAAGTGGTGTTGGTAAAACGTGTTTAGCCAAGACATATCTAGCACGTTTTCCAACTTTATGTACTCCCGAAGTAACCTACTATCCGGTCATTTATGTAAAGTTAACGGAGACTAAAACAACTACTGATTTTCTTATACAGGTCGTTAAAGCTCTCACTTCAGTCATAGGTAAAAATGCCAATAAAGCTCATATCGTTCAAGACAGGCTTGCCGTTTTACTTGCCGCGCATCGCGTTCAACTGATCATTATCGATGAAGTACAGGAATGTTTGACGGATATCGACGGAATCACTAGTCAGCGAATGGCTAAGCAAATAGCAGCGCTACTAGATAACAACCCAAAAGTTTCACTTATTTTAATGGGAACGCCAGTCGCCAGCCGATTGTTGAAGCTTAAATATGGCAAATCAACGCACAGATTAAAAGGTGAGGAGCAACTGAGCCGCCGTTTCCTATCTGAACAAAAGCTTTACATAATCCCTTCTCGCTGCGAGTGCTGGCTTTTGTGCTGTAATTACTTTGCCACCGAATTTCGATTTCCGCCATTCACTCTAGACGACAAACCTATACTTAATCGTTTGCATGTCGCAACCGACGGCAGAATTGGGCTGTTAACGAAGCTTTTTGCTATAGCTTCAACCAGTGAGCGTAAGAATCTGTTGGCTAAGCTTGAAGATGCTTACCTGTTGGGAATTAATTCATCTGCTTACAATCCTTTTGACACACTTGCCCTAACTGATAATGACATCGTTGGGATTTTAGATTCGAGGGAGTTTGATTAATGTTATCGGTAATGCCTAAACGAATCGCAGATGAAAGTCTAGCAAGCTACCTATTACGCTTGAGCCTTCGAAATGGGTTCACCTCACCGCTCGAATGGCTTGATATACCAATGTGGAGTGCGGTTACAAAAAATACAATTAGCATTAAACAACGACAGCTATTAAGTGAACTCGTACCCTGTGCTATGAGCAATAGCGACTTAAGCTTAGCACCAAAGCACTCCATACTTTTTCTAGATTGTCACACTGATATGCCTCGTATTTGTCCCTATTGTGTAAAGGGCAAAGGATATCTAAAAGAAAACTGGCGAAACATTGGTAATTTATCATGTGAGCTGCACGGTTGTGTGCTCTGCGATAGCTGTCAAGAATGTGGTGAACAACTCATTTGGTCACCTTTATTATTACAAGGTACTTGTACCAACGAATTGTGTTTGCGCCCAATAAGAAGCTATCCGATATCTAGCCAAATAAACGAATTATTCATAGATGAAATCTGCGATTGCTTGCTAGCTAGCTTGTTTATTCAAAATCCTTACACAACTGTTTTACCCATTTACCATCATCCATCGGTATGCAACTTCAACAGCGCATTAGAGCAGGGCTTCAACTTCCTCAATGGCAAAAAAGTATATGACCAATTTATAGAACGATTAGGTGATGCAACTAGTCCTTTTTCTCAACTTCCAGAAAAATTTCAATTCTTTCCGTTAACACTACTAATACGACACCTCAATGCAGCATGGCCTATAAATAATTGCTACGTTAGCTTTCTCCAAACACCACAAGTATCCTCCAGCTCAAATCGACATATAGAATCATATATCGTTACTTTTGATAGTGCTATTAAACTTCTTGGCATTACAAAAAATCAGATATTTCACACTTTTCCTGAACTCTCTGATAAAAAAGTTATACCGCAAAATCAGCAAATAGATATTGCGGCAATAATTAATCGAACCACTATTTCTGTGGCCGATATGTAACTCCAAAAAGTGCCTTTTTAGAATTTCAGGTGATCATCAGCATCAATGAGAAAAGCACAATCAGACGGGTCATTTATTGGGTACCCGTAATAGTGGAAAAAAGCACTATTAGTGACAATTTCCGACACTGTAGTGTAAAAAAGCACTATTATGACTTCCGTGGATTGTTGAAAAGTTATTCGCTCTGGACAAGGAAACTGCAATCTTCATGATACTGGTTTGATTTCTCCACATTTTTCAAGATAACAAATTTATGTGTGATTTATTTTAAATATCAGTATTTTAGGTATTTCCTTGTGAAGCCGAATGGGTTGATTAATTCAACTTGAAGGTAACCATTCTTTCGGTAGGCTGAAACCCACCTTAGGTTCTCTATTTCTATGCACGCCCCACCATTTTTACTCTAGCTCCAGTATAGTTTGCTCATCTAGCTCATATTTGTTACTAATACAGAGGCAATGAAGTTGAACGCACAATTACGTTTGACGTTATTGTGTAGTAAACGAACCCTAACCAGTACACTGGTAGGGTTACATACAGGGACTATTTTATGAGATTTTTGCAAACAATTCTTACCCGCAGCGGCAGCCAATTTTTCACTGCTCACGTGCGACTAAGTAAGCTACTAGCTGCCACTGACTGAGATTCTCAATCCGAAAGTCAATTACCACAACATGGGTTACATTTTTACCCTAATGCATCTTTGAATAATAACTCACCAGCAACTTGGTTAAACGTAAGCTGTTTGAAAGTAATAAATCCCTCAGATTTAAATAACGCTGTATGCTCATTGCGAGTTACAAATACAGCTAAACCAGAAGACTCACTATTTAACTTCACCAGCTCATCAAGTCCTCTTAGCAAATACCGGCCAAACCCTTGCCCATGAAAATGCGGATCGACTGCAATAAAAGCTAAAAAGTAATAACGGCCTTTTTCTTTGAGCGTATCTCTAATCGTTTGTTCTTTTTCTATTAACTGATTAGTTTGCAAATAACCCGCACTTAGCATTAATTTTAAACGCCAATGCCAATAACGCTGAGCTTGAAGTTGACTTGTAGAATCGAACATACAGGCCACGGCTTTTAATTTACCACTTCGATAAAGTCCTATTAGCGGTTGCTTCTCTTGCCAAAAACTACTGAGCTCTTCACGTATTAATGCGCGTAACTTTTTTTCGTAAGCTGATTTATTTGTTTCATCATAGCTAAGCATTGTTTTTAATACAGGGTCATCATGGTACGCCTGATAAATTAAACTTGCGGCAGTACTTATATCTTCTGCTTCGATGTATTGTACGCTGAACGTTTCTGCGTGTGCGGTTATACTCATTGTATGTCCTTTATTGTTTTAGCCGTAAATATAATCAAAGCTTAATTACTAAAGCTATACGCGAATAACTGCATTTACGAGTATATTTAACCTAAGATATAAATACTAAAAATCCTATATTGCGCCGTTTACCCACTATAGGGGATAAATAAGGTCACGTTACTTGTTATTTTTACTATCCTTAATCAACCTCTTAACAAAGGGGCTGGCAATTTATTATTCAGAACCTAAATTACTATATACCTAAAGTATTTAACCGACAATTCAGCTTGAGTTTAGCTAGCGCATTGTAGTGTTAGGCTTTAAGGTAATTTTGTTTATTTAAAGGAGTCGTACCATGGATACTACTAAACACGATATTCATACATTATTTGCACAACTTGGTTTACCAAATTCAGAAAATCAAATAGATGAATTTATTGCCTCTAATGAGTTACAAGACACAACACTACTTCAAGATGCAGCATTTTGGGATGAAGCCCAACAGCACTTTTTAGCTGAATCGCTTGCTGAGGATGGTGCTTGGAGTGAAGTGATTGATGAGCTAGATGTTCGCCTTCGCCAAGGTAAATAAAAAATTTAACTAGATACCTGTTTAAATGCCTTTAAAAATATTAACCCATTATGATTTTTAGTGAGTACAAGGCTAATTTACAGGTCAATATTTAACTTATTTCAAACTTACTCAAGGTAATTAGCGTTAAAATTAGCTAGTAGACGTAGGTTTTTATCCTAAGTATCAGGTTATTTAATGTAGCCTACCCGTTTTATTGCTACCATAGCACCCGCGCAGCATACACATGCTGCGTTTTATTTAATTTAAGAGTTATAAATATAATGAATTCAGTTGTATTTGATGCAATTCAAGTCCTTTTAGATGAAGGCAAAACACCCACAGTCGCATTAACTAAAAGTCGCTTAGCCCAACCGGTTCCTATGCCAATGATTATTGCAGCTGTGAGCCAATACAAAAATAACCCGGATTCTATAAATAACTTTGTTAAAACCGCGCAGCAGCCAGAAAATGCTGAGCTAAAAGCAAGCCAACTAGACAGAATTGAGCAAAAACTTGATCAATTACTTGCACTGCTAGAACGAAAATAATTTGAGACTATAAATGTTTGTTGTTGATTTAACATTTGATTGTTACCAAGACACTACCCTAGAGCAAGCCGAATACGCTATTAATCGATTAGTGAACGCCTTGCGGTTTAACGGGCAAATAATGGGAGAAGAATTTCCCACAGTTTTAAAAGACGGCTTTTTTATAACCCGTGTTATGTGTCCAACCGAAGACGCCATGCACCCACTAAATAATAGCCCTTTTGTTAAACATAGCATTGAAAAACTGCATAATGCGGGGTTATTAGCACCTAAAGTAAAAGTTATTGGCCAAGATATTCACTCTAATGGAGCCGATTGCTGCACTGAGCCATCAAGTTATATTTTATACACTACTTATGTGCATACATGCAGCCCTCTATATTGTGGCGACGACTTTTTACCTGTGCCATTATTTCGCATCCCAGCTATTGCCAATGGCGATTATAAAACGCTTATTAAGTGGCAAGAAGATTGGCAAGCATGCGATCAAATACAAATTAATGGCGCAACACGCTGTGAATTTCCTGCTCTTGAGGAGATATCTAGTACACAAAGTGATTTATACCGCCGTGGAAAAGATATAACCAAACGCATTAGCTTTTTAACTAAAAAGCCCGTTTATTACTATTTATACCGTGTTGGCGGTGTAGATAAAGCCTCTGAACTTGAGCGTAAATGCCCTAGCTGTAATAGTGATTGGAAACTAGATGAGCCATGGTTTGGGCTATTCGATTTTAGATGTGAACCGTGCGGTTTAGTTTCGAATGTGTCTTGGGATTTTCAATAGCCATTACCAATGACTTTTTAAAATCAGCTTAGTGATAACGCTAAGCTGATTCATTAATTATAATTTAAATTTCAAGCGCTTTTAAAAACGACTCTATAGTAGGTGCAAGCACATGATGCGTTTTTTTACCTACATGTTCTAAACATACTTCCCCTGTATGAATTAACACACTCACCAATAAATCTTCTTTATCTGTTAAACCAATGAACACAGTTTCTGGCTGTTTTAGCTTTCGCTTCATTAATACATGGCCAGTTATATTTTGTTGAAGCATATCAAAGTCGTCGCTATTCCATGCTTGTAGTAGTTCAATTTGATGGCCGTCAATTGTAGCTAACACACTACCGCCATACATGTGTCCATAAAGCTCGCTTAACGCTGTTGGAAACTCAAGCTCAAGTGCATTAGCTAAATTGTTCAATGAACCGGCTGGTTGTTGGCGTATCCCCTTCCATTGAATATACCCTTGCTCATCAACCTCACCAACTTCACACGGGCTCGGCCATTGCGTATCGTGCATGATGAGTGGGTACTTTGCGGTATTTTTAAGGGTATTTTCGCTAAATTCTTTGTGAAGTTGTTCTAACTGCATCGCAACAGACATACTGTGAAACTCATTTAAATTAGATATAATGCGCACATTGTAACTATTTAAGAGCAAACATGACAGATTACAGCAACTCTCCAGATCTTAAAGGCAGTGTATTAGGGCAGTCTACCGAATACGTAGATGTGTACACGCCCAGCTTGCTTTTCCCGATTGCGCGCAAGCTAAATCGTGATGCTTTAAATATTGATGAAGCTCAATTACCCTTTAAAGGCCAGGATATTTGGACCGGTTACGAGCTTTCTTGGTTAAATGCCAAAGGCAAACCGCAAGTAGCCGTTGCTTTATTTACTTTTGAGTGCCAAAGCAGCCATATTATTGAGTCTAAGTCTTTTAAGCTTTATTTAAATAGCTTTAATCAAACCCGATTTGAAAGCATCAACATTGTTAAGCAGCATTTAATTGACGACTTGTCAGCCGCTGTAAAAAGCCCAGTGCAAGTGACATTGTACAAAGCCGACAATTTTAACTGCTTACCTTGCACTGCGCTTCCAGGCGAGTGTATTGATGAGTTAGATATTGAAATTGATAACTACGATATTGATGCCTATTCACTTAAAGCACAAAGTGATGAAATAGTAACAGAAACGCTCAATAGCCACTTGCTAAAATCTAATTGCTTAATAACGTCTCAACCAGATTGGGCCAGCATTATTATCAGATATACTGGTGAAAAAATGTGTCGAGAATCACTTTTACGCTACTTAATTTCATTTAGAACGCATAATGAGTTTCATGAGCAGTGCGTAGAGCGTATTTATAGTGACTTAACCACGCAACTCAACATTAAAGAGCTTGAAGTCTATGCACGTTATACACGCCGAGGCGGATTAGACATAAACCCATACCGTTCTACGCATTATAACGAAACACCGTTTGCCGTTAAGATTAATCGTCAGTAAATACGTTAAACACTCAAACATAAATATTAAAAAAGGAGCCTCAGCTCCTTTTTTAACATTTAAATAACACGCTTTGTTGGGATAGGCATACCACATACATCAACGTAATTATACGATTGGACAAACCAGGGTTCTGTTCGGCTTTTACGCGCATTTATGAGTTGCTTGAAAGATGCTGAGTTTGTCTTCATTACTTTAAATGTGGTTGCGTCGGTTTTAACATCAGCCAACACTTCAATATTCGTTATTGGATTAAACGCCAGCCCCTCAGTAGGTAAACGCTGCAAACGATTAAAATGCTCCATGCCCTCAAGTACTCTACCAAAAACTGTAATATTTTTGTCTAGGTAACGAGGACCTTGCCCAATAGTGACAAAAAATTCGGTACTTGCGCTGTTTATATCGTTACCACGTGCCATTGCAAATACACCATTGCAATGCACTTGCCATGTTTGAGTCTGTGTTTGGTTTTGCGCGACAGCAAAGCCATTTAAAAACCCCGTTACAGGCGCGTATCCATCGCCTTTTAACTCGGTAATTTTTAGTGGTTGCGATGTTGGTAAATAAAACTCTGCAGGTACGGTTTTATTCGCTGTTTTTATTTCTTTTTTACCCGAGCTGTCGCCACCTTGTGCTACAAACCCTTCTACAAAACGATAGACACGGGTGTTTTTATAAAACCCTTCTTGCGCCAACGTTTTAATATGTTGCGTGTGTTTTGGGGCTAGTTGTGGATTTAATGCGATGTAAGCCGAACCAGTAGGTAAGGTTATTTTTAAAATATTTTGAGAGTCAACTACTTGCCACTCATCTGCAGTTGCATTTTTTATTACATCATTGGCACTAAGTGGTGTTTGTATATTTATAACGGATTTATTGTTAGCTGTCGTAGCGCACCCGCTCAGCAAAAGTGCCATAACATAAATTGAAAAACGTGTTTTCATATTCAACCTATTATTTTTATTATTTAAAAGTAGCCTTAAGCAATCTAACTTACCTAAAGCGTTTTTTGTTTAATCCCAGTCAAACTTATAGAGAACATCGACATTTTGGTATAAACCACTGGTTACCTCTATATAGAGTTGCGACAACAATTGGTAACGAATAGCCACTTCACTGAGTGACTCAAATACCCCAACGCTGTATTTAACTTGTAAGCTTGGCGCAACATAGCCTGAAATTTCTACCTTGGTGCTGTCACCACTCCCTGACGAACTTAAACTGACATCTGATAAACCAAAGGTTTCACCTACCTTCGAGACAACCCCTTCGCTTCTACTGACCCCTTGAGAAAGTAATAGCTGGGCAAGCATAGCGTTGCTTGATGCTCCCTCTCCCTCTCCTAACGGTTGCCCATTGAGTAAATATGCTAAGGTATGGGCCTGATCCATTGCAGGCTCAGAAAACAGTTTAAGAGTGGGTTGTTTAACATTCCCCGTAAGCGTAACACCAGCTATAACGCCATTTGCTGTATTAGCTGGGTTTCTGATTGCTTTAATATTCAAATAAGGGTGTTCAATGGAGCCACTAAAGCCCACCTGGCCTGTTCTTATAATTAAATTTTGCCCAAATGCTAAATAAGTGCCATTTATTAAATTGAGCTCACCTGTTGCAATAATTGGAACGCCTTGGCTCATTTTAATCGCTAAATCACCAGCCACTTTAGACTCTAATCCGAACGACTCTACTTTAACATCATTTTTAACAATGACGTTTAAGTCTATGTCGTAATCAAATGGTACCTTTTCGTTGGTTTCAGCTTTTTGATCAACAATAATCTCATCGTCACTAACCTGCACAGCACCTTCTGGAAGCTCTTCAATCGTAATACGACCATAAGGTACAACTACCTCACCCGCTAATTTAAGTGCATTATTGGCTAACCCTATTTTTAAATCTGGCGATATTTTAAAGGTAACGCCTTGCTGCGCGCGTACATAAAACTGCTCGCCTTGCACATTTACATTTACTTCAGGTTGCTCACCTTGCCAATCAACATCGCCGTTTAGCTTTACATTGCCACCTTGATTGTCGTTTAAATTGCCCTCTATTGTGGCGGTCGTTTTATCAAATAATATGTTTATATTTGATTTTTGTAGCGCAATAGGAAGCTGATCACCCTCAAGGTTTATATCGTTTATATTAAGCTCACCATTTAATAATGGGTCTTTTAACGTACCCGCAAGTGCGACCTTACCGCTAATATCACCTTTTAATTGCTCAAGAGTTTCAATAAAGGGTTGTAAGTCTGAAAGTAATATTTTATCAATATTAATTATGCCATTAAGCGCCTGCGTATTTTGTATGTCATCGATATTAATGTGTGTATTAATTTTGCCTAATACGCTTGATTCTAAATTAGCTTTGAGCTGCCCCTTTTGAGAATCTGAAAAAGCACTAATACTGAGTGTTTCTATAGGTAATTTAAAGCGATCTTCTTCTGAGGTTAAAACAGTGGATAAGTCACTTGCGTTTAAATTTGCGCGTAATGTTTTAAGAGCGCCAGCATTCCAATTGAGCGCCACATTACCTTTTACATCACCACGTGTGCGAATGTTATCGGGTAGGAAGTGTTTTAATTCTTCAAGCGCTAAGTTACTTAATTTAGCATTTAACTGCCCAACTTCTTTTGTTTGAGCCAGTGTATCTATACATAATTTACTTCGATCAGACGCCCAACAATGAGCACTCACATCAAAATCACTCGTTTGACTGTTAAATATAACGGCAATATTTTTGGTATTACTAAAACTAAGCTTTTTATCGCTAAGTGTTACATTACTTACCTCACCATTCCAGGTAGCGTTATTAATTTTACCATTTACTTCAAGCTCAACACTGCCCTGCTCGGCATCAACCGAAGCGGTTAGTTGATGATCTGCTTTGTCGCCAATTGCATCTATTTTTATGTTATTTATTTGCTGATGACCCACTAACGCTGAACCGACATTTACTGATACATCTGTTTGCCAATCGGCAGCGGTATCTAATTGGCCTTTTACATTGAGTTGATTAATATTAATGTCATCAAAAATAAAACTATCGAGTATTAGCGCTAAATCGACTGAAGGCGTTAACCTCTGCCCTCTTACTTTTAAATCGGCGTTGCCGTTTGCAATAAATGGCATATTAGCTTCTGCGTTACTTTTAAGCGTTATTTTACCGTCGACTTTCCATGTATCGTCAACTTGGCCGCTAAGTACCAACTTATTCGTGCCACTACTTAAATAAAGGCTGTCGATATTTGCCTCTAGTGTATTGTTTAGCTGAAAGTTTGACGCAAACTCAAGAGGGACTTCGTTTAGTAATCCGCTTAGCTTAGTATCATCCATTTGTAGTTGCCACGAGCCTTCTTCCGCATTGAATGAACCTTTAAATTGCCCTGAAACATCGCTAGTTGCAGCATCTGTCAAATACTGCGCTTTTAGGTTTGAAAGCGAGCCTTTAAACCCCGCTTTAATGCCCTGCTGCCAATCAACCTTAGCTTTTATAATCGCGCTACTTTCATTGGCTTTAATACTTAATGTTTTAAGCACGGCTTGCGTTAAGCCACCTGTTAACTGTGTATTGAGGTCAACAGCCGGGTATGCCCCTAACTGGCTAGTCGCTATTAAGTTAAGTTGGTAATCATCGGCATTGCCTTTGGCATTTAAGCTAACATTATTTACTTTTAGCTGGTTGCTTTGCGCATCAATAACCCATTGATTAATTTTGCTGTTCAACTTAAACGGGTAATTTTGTTGCTTTAAATTAGCGTTCGCAGTTAACGTGAGTGGGTATTGGCCACTCGTTTCTAAATTCAAATTCAAGTTAGCTAAATCACCGTTTAGCTCTAAATTTGCTTGGTGTTCATCACTGTTTAAAGTCACTTGGCCTTTTAAAGGCAAGTTACCTGCAAGCTCGGCATCTAATTGGGTATTAAGCTGCCACTGCTCGTATTTGGCTGAAAGCGACTGCACATTAATAACGGTGTCTTCTACACTTAATAGCAGCGAAATATTTTCGATATTATGCTGCGCATCGCCCTGTTCAATTGTTACTTTTGCGATATCAAAGGCTTCAATGGCCAAATCAATAGGTGATGTAAATTCAATATCAGGAAGTGCTGGTAATTGCGTAAGTGCAGCTTTGTTGCTTTGAGCAGTTTGTGCCTTGGTGGGTTGTGCTTGCTCTTTTAAAGCAACAAGTATACTAGGGATATTTAAGCTTTTTACAGTGAGCTTTGAATCCTCAACCTTAGCTGATAATTTAAAGTTATTAACGTTCAGATCTGCACTAGGGTGGTTTAATGTAAACTCTTTCACCGCTATATTTTTTAATGAAACATTAAAGGGTAAGCTAATTTTTTCAAGGGGCTCAGAAGGCGTTTCATCTTGTATTTGGGCTGTTTTTGGCAAGCTTAATTTTATAGATTTAGCACTTAAGTTATCAATGCAGATACCATCACACTGCCACCAAAATAAATCGATTTTTAATTGTTGAGCCTTAAAATCTAAACCCTTGTTTTTAAAATTAACATTAAACGCATCGTTATAAATAAAGCGGCCATCTTTAATTTCTATGTGTAATCCATCAACAACTTTATTTGCCGTGTAGGCAATAAATTGATTACCGGGTGCCGTAAATAATAAACAAAATACGCTAATAATTAGCGAGACTAAAATTGCACTTACTATGGCTGTTATTTTTTTTAATATTGGCATTAAATTTCTGGCCCTATGGTAATACTTAAACGTGTACTTTTACTCTCTTTGGTTAAGCCCCATGCGTGGTCTATTCGAATAGGGCCTACTGGCGTTAAATATCGAAAACCAAAACCAGCACCCACTTCAAACTCATCTGAAAAATCGTTCGTAGCGGTACCACCATCAACAAATAATGCTGCACGCCAATTTTGAGCAAACTGGTAGTTGTACTCCATAGTACCCGATAGCAAATACTTACCCCCTATTAGCTCACCGTCCTCGTTTTCTGGTGAAATTGACTGATAAGCAAAACCACGAACACTTTGGTCACCCCCAGCATAAAATCTAAGCGAATAAGGTACATTATTTATGTCATCAACGAGCATTGCGCCAACGTTTGCCTTAAGGAAAACTAAATGCTTATTAAGGTATGTACGAAGCCATGCATGCTGTAATTGGACTCTCAATAAATTCGTACTGGAAAGTACATCATCTAAGCCAAACTCTGCTGAAATAAGCCATTGCTCCCCCCAATAAGGGGTAGTCCCACCTTTTAAATTTTTGCGAGCATAACTAATACCCGGCATTAACATTTCAGTCGACTCTTTTGGATCATCACCAAGACGAAACGTCTCTTGGTCTCTACGTAAAAACGCTGTTCTTACCCATTTATCCTCTGTAAGCCACTGCCTTTGTAGTTGCGCGGTTAATATCTCGCTGTAAGTATCATCAGCAAGTTCGTCTTCCAATTTATAACCAACTGAAAAACGCCATAAATCATCATTAGGATCGTCTACAGGAACAGTGTATGCCATTGAGAGATCTTGTTGCTTTTCGGCGATATTCATATTTGTATCAAGGTAATGGCCATCTTCTGTGATCCAAGGCTTACTCCACTTGAAGCGTACTCTAGGGCCTAAGTCGGTACTAAAACCACCCCCTATTTCAAAGCTGTTTGCAGGTTTAGGAATAACCTCAACTTTGATAGGAACTTGGGCGTTTTTACGCGCTGTAATATCTGCATAAACACGCACACTAGCAAAATAAGGTGTGCTTGATAGCTTAAGGTTATAATCAGCTATGTAAGTTGACTTATATGGTTGTCCTTGGGTAAATGGCGCTAAAGAACGGATATATTTTTCAGCTGGCGTATCACTGGTAATTTCAATACTCCCATATTGATAACGCACACCGGTATTAATCACGAACGTAACAACGGCACTATTTTTTTTAATTGAAACTTCTAATTTTCGAGCAGGCCATTTAGCATCAAAATAACCACGCTCCAAAAGCATGGATTCTATTTTTTTATACGCTGACTCATAGTTACCATGATTCAGCACATCACCCTGTTTTAAATTGGTATTTTTTATGATGGTTTGTAATTGTGTATCGTTCTTCCCTTCACCATTTAAAGTAATATTAATGGTGTCTATACGTGTAGCAGGACCGCGCTCAATTTTAACAACAAGCTCACTGTCGTCTTTGTTAAATTCAACCTCAATAGTTGGGCTATAATAACCTAAGGCTTTTATGCTGTTTTGTACCTGCTTTTTGGCATAACGTTGAAGGGTTCTTGTTGGTTTTTCACCTTTAAGCTGCTTTAAGTAAAGCGCTACGTTTTTTTCTAAATCGCCATTTATGCCTTTAATTTTGTAGTCTTCGATGACTCTTTCTGCCGCATCGGAATTTGCAGCCATAAAAATAGTGGCAATGCACATGCAACGTAAAAACTTAATAAACAAGTAAATATCCTTACTCTTATATACTACTTAAAACGAGCTAATGTGGCGCATATTAACATAGCCATAATGACCAACACATTAACTTAATGACAAACTCAGTTTAATTATGAAATGCGAAGAAGATAAAATTAGTACGCGTTAAGACAATATTTTAGTTACAATAGTGCCAACGAACACAAAATTATTTTTAGATGAGTTTTTAATGCAATTTCCAGATGACGAAAACGGCCAGCTGTTAGCCGAAATAGCCGCTGCAGGCGTCGATTTAAGTAAAATGCAGCAAATCGATTTTTTCATTTTATTTGAACAACAAACCGATGCTGATAAGTTTGCTAAAGATATTGTTTCTGATGCATTAGTACAAACCGCCGACGTTGAAAAATGTAAAGACACCGGCGTTTGGGAAGTAATTACTCATGTACAAATGGTACCAGAGCACACATTACTAGGCCAAGCTGAACAGTACCTAGAAAGTATAGCGAATGGCTATAACGGTTACGGTGACGGTTGGGGATTAATGGACGAAGACGCCGCCTAATATTTTAAAATCAGTTAAGTTTAACGACTTAACTGATTTGCCTTTCTAAAGCTCCCTTTATAATCAAATAACTTATCTGCTACTTTCCAACCATATTTTTTACTTTTTCGCGCAATCACAAAGTCAGGGGGCACTATGTCAAACTGCGCTTTAACTACCTGCTCTGCTGTTTTAAAATTTGTTGGTTTTTGACCATGCCCTAGCCGTTTACCAAATTGCCTGTTAAATATAAACTGACCGCCTTTATTACTCAGGTTATAAACTTCATCACAACTTGCACCGTCTTCGTCAAAATACGTAATTTTGATTAGTTCATCTTTAAGCTGAGTTACTGTTACACCGCTACAGCGAAGTACTAACGCATCTTTTAAATTTAACGCATTACGAAGCTTGTCGTCTGGATCAGCCATTATGGCGCCACAATCGTGGCATTTACGAGCTGCAATATCATTTTGTGCACCACATTCTTCGCATTCTTTAAATCTAAACCGATAATCACATTGAGCTTTGTTACCTTCATCATCTTCTAATAGCCCTTGGCAACGTCTACCAAAATGCTCTGTTACTTTACCATCGGAGCCTGTTTTGCCCCAAAATATATTGGCAAATCCGCAACCAGGACAAAGCACTTGGACAGGCTCGTTATCACTATCGCCTTTTTTATCACCTACTTCAGGGTGAAACAAATTAAATCCATTTCCTGCATAGTCGATTACAAGGCAGTCCGTTTTCGATTCTGATAATCGTAAGCCCCGTCCTACAATTTGTTGGTATAAGCTAACAGACTCTGTAGGGCGTAAAATAGCAATAAAATCGACATGTGGCGCATCAAAACCAGTTGTTAACACTGACACATTAACCAAATATTTTAATTTTTTACCTTTAAATGCAGAAATGATTTTATCGCGTTCAATATTAGGCGTATCGCCTGTAATTAGCGCGCTTTGAGCTGCTGGTAAATAGCTTAATATTTCTTGAGCATGCATAACTGTTGCCGCAAAAACCATCACACCTTTGCGCTGCTGGCTATATTCTATGACTTGTTTGAGAATAGCCTGAGTGGCTCGCTCGCTATTTTTTAAAAGCGCGTTCATATCATCGGCAGTGTACTGACCAAACGCGTTAGTCTCTAAAGACGAAAAATCGTAATGGTTTATAGCAGCATCAACTTCATTGGGGGGGGTTAAATAGTCATGTTTGATCATGTATCTAAGCGGTAATTCAAATATACAGTTTTTAAATGGGCTTTCTTTTGTCCCTTTAACAAACCCATGATAGTGATGATGGTATATCCACCCCATCCCCAAACGATAAGGCGTAGCCGTTAAACCCAATACTTTTAAATGAGGATTATACGTTTGTAATGCACTTATAACTTTACCGTATTGGCTTTTTTTATCACCGTTGACTCTATGGCATTCATCAATAATAAGTAGAGAATAATGCTCATTGAGTTTATCTAAATTACGTGAAAGTGATTGCACACTGGCAAAAGTGACTTGATGAGATAATGATTTTTCTTTTAACCCTGCGGAAAATATACTCGCCTCTAAACCAAAACTTTTATATTTTTGTGAGTTTTGCTCTACTAGCTCTTTAACATGAGCAAGTACCAATATTTTTTGTTTAGCTATACGGGCAAGCTCAGCGATGACTAAACTTTTACCCGCCCCCGTAGGTAAAACAATCACTGCGGGATCATTGGTTTTTCTAAAATGAACAACAGTGCGTTCAACCGCCTCTTGCTGATAGGGTCTAAGTTTATAGCTCATTCAAAGATACAATAATGTTTGATAAATACAATTTTAACAAAAACCTGATTAGATTATTCTACTTATGCCTTCTTATTATATGAGAGTTAGACAAGTATTTCATCCAGATATCATTTTTCAAGGTAGTAAATGAAGCTATTGAATGTGAATTATTATTGGTACCGATGAATGACATTATGTTTTAAAACTCATCATAAATTTAGGACAACCTTTATAACTCTTAACTACGCTAATCTGAGGTTATTAAAAAAACCCCTATCATCAAAATAATAGGGGTTTTATAAAAACAAGTAAATGTCAGCTTTTCAAGCTAATACTCTAATGCAATAAATACAAAGAGTTATTTTAATAACTATAAATTAAAACTTATGGTTAAAACGTAGGCTTAAACGACGACCTAAACGCTCATCCAAACCAAACTGATTAAAACCAAACGAAGTAGCAGTTAGGTCATCAGCAGTGCGGTCAAGTAAGTTTTGAACATTTAATTGAACTGTAGTTGAAGTACCCAGGTTATAACCAATACTTAGATCATGCAGGAAACGCGAAGCATTTTCATTAGTAAAATCGCCTGTTAATGTACCATCTTCTGAACGTTGGTAATTATATGAGTATAATTGCTGTTCGAGCGAATCAATTAACGTTCTATTCTGCCAACGAACACGATGGCTAACAAATAGATCTTCATACATCCAATTAATATCAAATGTACCTGTCCATTCTGGATCTGCGAAATCGCCAACATCTTCTTGAACTTCAGACGTCGCAGTAGCCTGGTTTTCGTTTGTGATATTGTGTTGTGTTGTAGAAGCAATATTCAAATTACCCCACTCACCTAAATCATGGCTATAAAACACAGAAAGTGACACAGCCTCAAATGTTGCTAATGCTACGTTCGCTGGTTGATTTCCTGCACGAATAACTTGATTGTCGTCTCCACGTGTGAATGTATCACAAGCTGTTTCGTTCGGAAAATCAGCTGAGTCGTAACAATTCGCTGCTAGGGTCTCAAATGTAACGTCATTGATTGCACCTTCAATCTCAAGGTTATAATAGTCAAGTCCTATTTGTAAGTTTTCAACAAAGTTTGGAGTCCAAGCTAATCCGTAAGTATAAGATTTACTTGTTTCTGGATTTAAGTCAGGATTACCTGAAACATAACCTGTAGATATAGTACCGTCTGAAATTGATGACGTGAATGTATCAGTATCTATTCCTAATGATTCACAGTTTGCTTTACGTGCTGTTGGGTTAGGCCCAAGACCAACGTAACGTGCATCACATGGATCATCACCAGAGATGAATGATTGTTGTATTGGTTGGAACAACTCATTAATTGATGGGTTTCTGAACGCTGTTGCATAAGTTGCACGTAAAGATAAATCACTGTTTATTATCCACTTCATGCTAGCTTGAACAACATCCTCTTCTGTTGAACGATCTTCAAACCCAACTGGAGCATTTGTATTGAACTCTTGATTACGGTATGCGCCACTTACTTCGAAGTATTGTACAAAAGGAATATCCATATCAGAAGAAATAACAGGTGCAACTACTTCTACATAATATTCATTTGTATCATACCCGCCATTAACCGGACGATCAATTGAGCTACGAGTAATTGGAACTCTGCCGCCTACTGCAGGCTCATATTTACTTTTTTCTACACGTCGCTCAACACCAACTACGTAGTCAAGTGGTCCAGCAGGTAGGTCAAAAGCTGCGCCACCAAGGTTAAATGTATAAACTGTTTGCATATTGCTCGCTTGAGACATTTGCGAGCCGCCTGTAATGAAGTCAAGTGACGCATTTGATGCTTGTGAACCAAACAGGTTAAGTGGTTGACATCCATCTAAAAACGGCAGGTCCTCATCAGTTAAACCTGATCCAGACGCCTGTGCATTAAAGCCTTCTAGAGTGCCTGCTGCAAGATCAGCGTAAGCACCACAAATAACATCACCGCGTTGGAAGCCGCCCGTAAATGCTGAACGTGAGCCTTGTAGTGCAGCTAATGCCTCGTCTAATGTATTAATATCATCGCGAGAATCACGTATTTGAGACAACATTGCATCGTCAACACTACGCGCATCAACTGCGTTTAGGAATCTTCCATCAACAATCCCCGTTGTTCTAATGTTCACATCTGAACGGCCATGAACAACAGCCGCATCCCAGTAAAAATCTCGATCTAAAAATTCAAATTCACCTTCAAGAACATTACTTACGCGCCAAGTATGCGTTTCATTTGAGTTACCGCCTGAAGAAACTAAATCATTGTTGAATCGATGAATCGAAAATTGGTCTCCCTCTAACCCTGCATCTACTATTGCTTGTCGAGCTTGCGATGATAAAAACGGGTTGTCAATTGGTACTGTGATTGCAGCTGAAGTGCCTCCAAAGAAACCGGTTTGAAAACCACCTTGGTTAACAAGCTCAGTACCATTTGTGTTAGCGTAAACAACGTCACTTATATAACGAAGGTTATCCGTGATATCGTAGTTAAATGACACATACAAGTTATGGCGGCTTGTTGGTGAACGAATTTGAGAAACACTATCAAAAAAATCTATTCCACAAATATTACCGCGACCATCATCGTAAGTTTCAAGTAATGCTCGTCCAGACGGTAATGTTGGACCTGAGTTACATTGTTGGATTTGGCCATCTTGTGTAAACTCATAGAAATTACCATCTGCCCACGAGCCACGACCAACACTTGGCGCAAAACCAGCTCCTGCAGGTGTTACAGCGCCAAAATCTGTGAACAGTTGAAGGTTAACTTCATCATAAAATAAAGATACAGATTGTAAATCATCATCGTTAATAACACCGTCACCATTAAGGTCGTCTATTTGCCCATCACCGTTGCGGTCTAAAAACTCATTTGTAGTCCCGCCAGAACCTGGGTTATTATTACAAAGAAAATCTTGATCACATTCTAACAAACCATTTGTACGTGTATATTCCACACCAAATGTCAGGTTACCACGGCCATTATCAAAGTTTCCGCCGCCAACAGCACTAATTTGGAAATCACGAGCATTTCCAGCATCGTTTTCACCGTATTGTGCTGTTACTTCAAAACCTTCGTAATCATTTTTTAAGATAACGTTTACAGTACCACCGATGGCATCGGCACCATAAGTTGCTGCACCAGTAAGAGGAACAACTTCAATGCGATCGATTAAAGCAACAGGTATAGTGTTAATATCAACTTGTCCACCACCAATTGAAGCAGATTGTGAGCTAACCATTCGACGACCGTTTACTAACGTAAGTGTACGTTGAGTACCTAAATCAAATATATTTGCCTGATTTTGACCCGCATTGGCAGCATTTTGGTCACCTTCAGTTGTCAAAGAACCACCGAACAATGGCGATTGATTAAGCAAATCGGCAGCGTTAGTGAAACCTCTTACTTGAATATCTTCTTCGCCATAAGAAAAAATGGGAGCACTTTCACTAATTTCTGTACGCTGAATACGTGAGCCTGTAACTGTAATTTTTTCTACTTTTTCGAGTTTTTCTTCTTCTGCAGCAAATGAGCCTGCTGAGAAAGCAGCAGTAGAAACTGCGCCAAAAGCAATCGCTAAGCGAACAGCTTTAGAAACTTTATTATTTATCATTTTGATATCCCTGTTAAAATTTTTAGTTTTATTGTTTCAAAATAAGCAAAAAATTAACAAAATTGCCAACTTTGAGGTTACATACTAGTCATGAATGTACCTTTTTGGCAACACGCAATGCGTTAAATAGTACCTTTAATGGGTTATAAACAATCCAAAGCGATGAGCGTAAAAAATGAATTATGGCTATTGAAGTACTTTTTATTTAACTGATAACAGAGAAGAGCGGAGTCTGATAATAACTTCTTGCGACTATCACCCGGGTGATAAGGGATAAAATGGGCTAGTAAATCAACCGAATGAATCATCATATGGGTTAAATTAATAGAACATGTGTACTGAGTTCAGTATTGATTAGCGTAAAAATATGTAGATATGTTTGAAGATGTTTATTGTCTAAAGTCGAGTGTATACACCCAATTTTTTTGGATTAAAGATTTATCGATAAAAAATTATAATATGAAACAAAGCTATCAGTGATTTAATAAATATACCTAAGTAGGTATATTTATTAATTATCACTCGTGAGTATTATTAGTTATTTAGCTAAATACTTTTGAAGTTCAACGCCTTCAAACGCTTTTGGTCGACGACCTCGACCAGTCCACTCTATTACTTCACCATTTAGTTCCATTCGGTATTTAGGTGCAACTTTAGTACGCTTATCTGAAGTAATGTCATGTAAGTCTTCTATTGTAAGTCCTTTTTCCTTTAAAAGATCCAAAACTTCCTGTTTTGCTTTTTGCTGTTGGGTATATTTTGAAATTGCATCAGCAACTAATTGTTGTGCTTTTTCAAGTTCAGTTAAGGATGCGGTCTTTATAAAAGCTCGAACTTCTTTCATTTATATCTCTTTAAATTTATAAACATATCAAAATTAGTATAGATACTTTAATTTAAAATAACTATGACAAAGAATAAAGATTTAAAAAATAAGAAATTGGTATTACTAAAATTAATAAACGAAATAACTATATATGCTTAAGTTTATTAAAAACAAAATTGATATAAACTGTTAACTAAATACTAAATACTAAATACTAAATACTAAATACTAAATTACAGCTACATTTTCTCTGGACAAATTTTTATTTGCCAACAAAACAATTCATTATTTACATTGAATGCCGCAATAGACATTTCCATATTTTTAAGCTTTGCAGCTTTAAATTTTTCGTAAATTTCATCTTTACTGAATGCAACGGAAGTTTGATCTGATAACCTTTCAACCTGTTGTTTTAGAGCGTTCTGTAACCCACTCAATTTTGCTTTACTCGTTTGGTCAATATTCAGCATTATCTTTGATACTTTAGACATTATATCTGCAAACCAGAATTTTTCTTCATCATTAGATATAACTAAGCTCTGAATCTTTTGGATCGCGTCTTTATTTCGTGTCTGAAATAACTCAATATTACCTTGAAGCTTCAAAGTTACTAAGTTTTCAAGTTCATTTAATATGCTGTTTTCTAACATCCAATTAAGTACTTTCAAACCGCTTTTACAGTCGTTCGTAATTGCCGAATCAGGGTGATGCATCATTAATATGATTTCACCATCATTCTTAAGTACTCTACATGCCTCATTTAAAGAATGTGCCCAATTTGAATATTCAAAACCGAATTGGCTAACTAATATATCAAAGTATTCATTTGGATAAGGTAAATCTTCTACTGAAGTATTAAACTGGAACTTGACTTTACTGATAGCGCTGTTTATTTCGTCAACATCACTGGCAATTTTTAACTCATCAATGTTTGCTAAGTCGCAGCCATACACCGAGCCAGATAAGTTTTTTCTTTCTAGAAGGCATTGTAGCCAAATTGCTAAAGCTCCCTTACCGGTTGCTAAATCAAGATAAACAGCGTCTTCTTCTTTTTCTAATACAACTTCATCCCAAAATTTTAACACCTCTTCTGGGTAACCTAGGGCTGTATTTGCATCACCAAAACTAGATAAAGCTTTTGTAAGGTCCCAGTAATGATCCCAGTGCATTTTATTTTCTCCAAAAAAAAGAGTGACTCAAGAGTCACTCTTTATAATATCTAAACTAAAAACTTAGAAAGACTGTTTAAAGTTTAAGTACATTGTGCGACCAAAACCTGAGTAAAGATCGAAGTTGTAGTCACGACCGCCAGAAGCGAAAAGTGGTGGCTGTTTACCGAATGCATTTTGTGCACCGAAGCTCACTTTACCGTTCCAAGGTGTGTTGTACGCTACTTGTAAGTCATGAGTTACCCATGAAGGAATGTGACCTTCACACTCACCATCTGCAGTAATGTCTTCACACTGGCTATCAATAAGGTTTAGATTCCAAGTGAAGTCAAAATCAGAAATAGAGTAAACGTTAGACAGGTTTAAACGCATTTGCGGTACACCTGGATCATCAACGAAGTTACGACCACCATCTGTGCTGTAATCTACAATGTGAGATAGGTTGAAGTTAGTTCTTAAAGTACCAGCATCACCAAATTCAAACATTGAATTAGCTTTGAAATCGATACCTGAAGTTTCTAAACTACCATCGTTACCAAAACCACGAACAAGGCTAGTAATCGCACCGTTTGGTGAACGAGATACAGTGAATGCAGCTGGCACAGAGTCACCACGTAAACGTGCATCAATGATAGATTGAGCAGAGAACGCACGGATTCGGTTGGTAATTTCAATGTTGTAGTAATCAAGTTCTACAGAAATAGCATCTGTCACTTGGTAAACAACACCAAGTGAGTATTGGTCAGATTGCTCTGAACCTAGGTCAGGGTTAGCAATAACTGTAGCGTTGATTTGCGAAGAACAGTTTGCAGCTTCACCAATTGCCAAACATGTAGCTTCATCAGAAACTGAATCAGCTGATTCAGAAGGCTGTTGAGTTAGGTCTGGTAATGAAGGAGCGCGGAAACCTTTACCCCATGATGCACGAAGTACTAAGTCATCAATTGGGTTGTAACGTGCTGATACTTTAGGTGAGAAATCTGAACCATAGTCAGAGTAATCATCGTAACGACCTGCAAAGTTAAGTTCAAATTCTTCTGTTACTGGAACTAATGTTTCGAAGAATAAACCACGAACTGAACGTGCGCCGCCAGCACTGCTACCTGAAGAACCACCTACTTGGCCTGCTGCAGAAAGTGAATCGTATATGTCAGCATAATCTTCTGAACGGTATTCAAAACCTACGAATGCTTGAATTGCACCAGCGTCAGTTTCCATAAGGTCAAACGCAGCATTTGCATAAAACTCTTCTTGGTTAAACTTACCTGTACGTGAAGTAGTTACCGTCATTGCGCCTCTAACTTCTTCAGATGCACCGAACGGGTCATTTAGCATGTAAGTACCATCGTTAATGTATTGACGAGCAATACTACGAAGGATGTAACCTGTACCTACGTTATGGCTTTCGTTGATTGTTTTACGAACACCTGTTTCAACAGAAACGTCACCAATCATACCTTTAGCGCCAAAACCGATATCTTTAAGCTCTGTAGATAATCTGTTGTCACGGTTACCTAACGCAGCAAAACGATGCCAGAAATCTAGTCCTTGCTGTTCCATTTCTAGAGAAGCATCGTAGATTGGGCTGTTAGGGTTAGTTGGGTTGTTAGGGCTATCTGCACTGATAAATACTGTATCAGGTGATGCATCGTATGCTGTTGTATCCAAGCCTGGAGCATAGCGACCAAATGATTTAGTTTGTGCAATGTTGATGTCTGTGTAAATACTCCAGTCATCGTTCACATCGTAAGTAGCTTTAACGAAAGCTGAGCGGTTTTTGATTGACGCTTCATCAGCAGATACTGCTGCGAAGTTAAAACCACAACGTGCGCCAATACGGTAAAAGTTTTCGTTACCTACGCCTTCACATGTAGCTTCTGGAGAGAAGAAATCAAAATTACTTGATCTTTCACCATCTGTAGTTGTGAATGTTGTGAAGTTATTAGAATAAACTGAACCACCTGGGCTGTACCATGGGAAGTCACGAGCGTAAACAATGTCACGACCACTCCAAGATGCACCAGCAAGTACACGAGAGTTGTCTGAAGAAGCACCGAAAAGTACAGAACCATTTTCACGGTCGCCGCCTTCATGCTCAATACGGCCAGAACCTAAAGTAACTTCTGCACCATTAAAGTCTTTACGTAAAATTACGTTAATTACACCACCGATAGCATCTGAACCGTAAAGTGCAGAAGCACCATCTGTAAGGATTTCAACACGCTCAACTGCGGCCATAGGGATTGAGTTCAAATCTTGGCTTGAACCAGTAAGAGTTGACTTAGGTAAACGACGACCATCAACTAAAACTAAAGAACGATCAGAACCTAAACCACGTAAGCTTACCGTAGTAGCACCTTGAGCAGAGCTACCAGACTGCGGACGGAACGAACCCAGACTGTTAAATGTAGTATTACGTAATAAATCAGCTACTGAAGTTTCACCACTAAGCTCGATTGCAGTACGGTCGATAACTGTTACTGGTAAATCACCAGCCATGTCAACACGTTTGATACGTGAACCAGTTACTTCAATACGCTCAACTTTTTCTGCAGAATCTTCTTCTGCAGCAAAAGAACTTGCTGAAAATGCAGCTGTAGATGCTGCGCCAAAAGCGATCGCTAAGCGAACTGCTTTTGAAACTTTGTTATTTAACATTTGATTCTCCCAGGAATACATTTATTAATTATAATTTTTTCAGTCTAGCGGTACAAAACGTATCAAGTACCCCAATGACTGTGCCTTCAATGATAATACTAGTGAAAGAGCAAGGTCAACAAGGAATTAACGTTGCGTTAATAATTAATTACTAAAAATAGCTAAACGTTAATTTCACCAGAAAAAAATTAAATCTAACATACTGTTAAAAAACAAAAAAATATACAAATTAAATTAAATGCATTAACAGTATGTTGCTTTTTTTACTTCTAATTAAAATGTTAACTTTTGCTGGTTTTGTCGTTTAACGTAAATTTATTGAGCAAAAAGCTCAAAAATCAGGCAGCAAAAGTTGCCCCTGATTGTTATTTTTATCATCTATTGCTAAAGCATCAAATATTGCTGCCGATATCGGAACCAGCTGTCTCTGTTGATATAATGGGTAATTGAGTGTATTTTTTCCTGTACTTATCTCCGCGCTTTTAATTGCATAAACGTACTCTATAATTTGCCCGCGTCTAACTTCAAAGTCAGGATGCTCTGCCTTGTACTTTTTTACAGCTTGTACATGAGGGGGGATATTTTTTTCGTAATCGTTTAAATGTCGACCAAGGCGCTTTTTGTAAACAAGCTTTTGATCAAACTCTCCGCTATACAATCGTTTGGTATAATCTTTTACTATTTCGTCAAGTTGAGCAATTTCAAAGTGTGAATCAAATAAGGCTTCAAACAGCTCTTTTTGTAACTCTTGGGCAAATTCCGTCCAGTCGCTTCTAACAGTTTCCATTCCTTTGAAAACTATTTTAGATTCACCATCTATTGTTGTTTTACCGACGTAACGCTTTTTAGAACCCGTTTTTTTATCCCGAATAGTAGGCATAAAAAAGGGGCTGTAGTGGGTTTCGAATTCAATCTCTAAATAGCTTTTTAAATTAAAATGCGTTGCTATATATTGATCCCATTTATGGTTAATATGAGCCATTAATTCATTACCAATTTTATGGCAACACATTGCAGTTAAATTGTCGTCCACTTTTACAAAAATAGAATCCGTATCACCATAAATAACGCTGTACCCAAGCTCTTCCATCCATTTACGCGTAGTTTGCATAATTTCATGGCCACGCAATGTAATAGAGCTTGATAATCTAGGATCATAAAATCGACACCCCTTCGACCCAAGCACACCATATAAGCTATTCATAATTATTTTTATTGCTTGCGATAACATCGGTTGGTTGGTGTCTTTTGCGCTTTGCCGGGTTTTAGTTAGGTACTCTACTAGTTTTGGTAAATGGTGCTCAGTGCGAGAAAACATTGCATCATTAAAGCCTTGTATTGCATCATTTGGCGCATTTAAACCTTTTATTAACCCCAGAGGATCAATACAAAAAGTGCGCATAATAGAGGGATATAAACTTTTGAAATCTAAAACCAGAATATTTTTATAAAGCCCAGGCAATGAATCCATCACGTAACCACCTGGGCTATCAAAAGACAAACCGTGGTCGCCTAAATTAGGGGCTACATAACCACTGCGGTGCAACAAGGGTAAATACAAATTAGTAAAAGCAGCTACAGAGCCGCCCATCCGCTCAAGCTCAAGGCCTGTTAGCTGTGTGCGAACAATAGCAAATTCATATAAGTTTAATTTAGTGAAAATACGATTAACTAAAATACAATCTTGACGGTTATAAGCAGCTAAAGTCAGTTTATCTTCATTAAATTGACGGATAATTTCGCCTAACCGATTGTCTGATTGTATTAATTTAGCTTGACCTAATACTTTTTCGGCAATATTACTTAAAGAATAATTATCAAAGTGGTAAGTCGCATTTTTTAAGGTATCAATTCCATCAATAACACACCGCCCTGGTAACGTAAGGCGAGTATAATGCCCCGTATTGATATTGATTGATTGGTTATCTCTGCCCAATTTAAGTGGGATTCCAAGCGCTTCGGCACGAGTGTTAAGTACGGTAAAATCAAACTCTATGACATTCCACCCAATAATGACGTCGGGATCATTGCTGTTTAAATAGGTATGTAACTTTGTAAGTAACTCAAGTTCATCTAAACACCAATCAATGTTGATTTGTTCACTATGATTGCATGGCTCGCCAATCATTAAAACGCAATCAAGGTCATTACCAACAAGTCCAATTGAAAACAACACCCCTTCCCCATCGCATTCAATGTCTAATGACAGCGATTTAAGTTTGGGTGTGTAATCTGTATTTGCTTTTAACTTGGCATTTTGTATAAGCAAAAAACCTTTTTTTTGACTAACATCTCCAGTAACCCAAACACCCCCTTTAATAAAGCGTTCCATTAAAAAGCGATCGCTGTGGCGAATGTCACCTTCGTAAACGGTTATAGTGTTTTCGAATAATGTTCGAGCCTTATAAATACTGCTGGTATTATTAAAATAACAAGCAACACAAGCAGCACCACTAAAGTGACACATTTCAATTGATTTAAAATCAACAATAATGTTTGCGTTGTCTAATAGCTGCTGGGCATATTGCTGCTGTTCTTGTGGAATAAAAAACACTGCTTGCTGATTTTCAATAACAACCTTGATTGGACCATGATCAGATACCAGCCAGTAGCACAGTGTGATCCCCTGACCATTTTTAGACGAGTATTGTTGCCTTGATAAAATAAAGCCCTGATAGATTGCTTGTGTCAATGCACGATCCCACTTAATATACACACTGTAATTATATACATACTTTAGGCAAATCATTCCATGCTTTCTGACTCTCTAAAAAAAACTATTAGGCAAGTGCACCAGCATGTGGCTAAAAACCTGAATGATTATAGGCCGCGCAGCAGTCAAAATTATCTTGTTGCAGAAATCGCAAAAACATTGGCTGGCGAGTATCACAAAAAACAGCGCATTTGTGTCATTGAAGCTGGCACTGGTACCGGTAAATCACTTGCATATTGTTTAGGGGCTTTGCCTTTAGCATTGGCGCAAAAAAAGAAGCTGGTTATTTCAACCGCTACCGTGGCACTGCAAGAGCAATTAATTGCAAAGGAGCTGCCTTTTTTTAAAACACACTCTGGGCTCGACTTTAAATTTGATTTAGTCAAAGGACGCCACCGGTATATTTGCGCACATAAACTCCACAATGCAGTGAATGGCGATAGCCAAACTCAAATGGATTTTATGCCAACACTGACCTCTCCATTAAGTGATATGGAGAGCAAATGCCTCCAAGGGCTATACGATGCTTACGTCAATAAAAAATGGCAAGGCGATAGAGATAGCTGGGCAGATACTATTCCCGACAGAGTTTGGAATTTAATTGCTTGCGACAAGCATGCATGTCAGCGCCAAATGAAAGCGCATTTAACCTGCCCATTTCAACTAGCCCGCCAGCAACTCATGCAAATGGACGTGCTGGTTATTAATCACTCTTTGCTTTTAGCTGATTTAGACTTAGGCGGTGGTAAAATTTTACCCGAGCCCGACAACACTATTTATGTAATAGACGAAGCACACCATTTAGCCCATATAACACGCGATTTTTCATCAGCCGCAGCCACCATTAAAGGCACAATAGAGTGGCTAGATAAGCTTACAAAATTCAGTGGTAAAATGGCAAAAGTGCTAGTAGGACAAAGAGCCATAGGTCAAAACTTTAAACTGTGTGACAGTATAAACGATGCAAATAAAGACCTAAAAGTAGTGAGAGATATTCTAGATAACGCTGACTTTGAATATTCAAAAGACGACACATACCGTTTTGAACATGGTGAAATACCCAAGTCGTTACACAGTAAAGCAAAAGATATAAGCGAAGCAACACAAGATGCACTGCGTTGCTTAAACAAAATGCACGACACCCTTTCGCAAGATGTGAGCGACGGCGACATAAAACCATACGTTGCCGATCCAATTCTTGCTGAAAGTGGTCACTATATTAACCGTTTAGAGCAACTCAATAAGTTGTGGTTTAGTTATGCTAATAAAGGAGAAGGCATCCCCCATGCTCGTTGGATAAAACGCCTGGAGTATAAAAGCCATCACGACCACCTTTTAAGCGATTGCCCTATTGAAGTTGGCTACTACCTAAAAGACAAACTTTGGAACGAGTGCGCCGGCGCTGTTTTATGTTCTGCCACATTAAGTGCCCTTGGTTCGTTTGACCATTTTGCTTACGAAAGCGGTTTAGCTAAAGAGGAAGGCGTTAAATTTATAAAGGTTCCCTCGCCCTTTGATTACCCAAAACAGGCAACATTACGCATTCCTGTGTCTAAAATTGAACCTACCGATAAAGACTTTAGCGATCACTTAGCAACCACCCTGCCAGAGCATCTAAGCACTAAAAAGGCAAACTTAGTCTTGTTTGCCTCGTACTGGCAAATGGACCATGTAGCAAAGTTTCTTAGAACAAAAGGTTTTAACTTATTAGTACAAGGTGAGATGTCGCGAGAAGCCTTGCTTAAAAAACACAGCCAAAATATAGATGCAGGTAAGGGAAGTATTTTATTTGGTACGCAAAGCCTTTCGGAAGGTCTTGATTTACCAGGAAAATATTTAGAAAACTTAATTATCACTAAAATTCCTTTTGCTGTACCTACCTCTCCAATAGAAGAAGCGCAAGCAGAATTTGTACAAAGCAAAGGCGGTAATCCGTTTTTAACAATCACGGTCCCGGATGCTGCTAAGAAATTGGTACAAAGCTGTGGTAGACTGCTGCGAAAAGAGAGTGACGAAGGCTGTATTACTATTCTTGATAGGCGTTTAGTAACTAAACGCTACGGTAAAGCCATGCTCGACACCCTACCACCATTTAAAAGACAAATAGACTATTAATGTTTGAACTCGCACTCGATCCGACAACTTGGGCAATTTTATGTGCTGTTGCATTGGCAGCAGGCTTTATAGATGCAATTGCCGGTGGCGGAGGCATGTTAACCGTGCCCGCATTACTTACGGCTGGTTTACCACCGCACCTAACATTAGGTACTAATAAGCTAGCAGCAAGCTTTGGCTCGTTAACAGCAAGCTTTACCTATTATAAAAAAAACCTTTTTAGCCCCAAATTTTGGTTGGCATCAATTATAGCAACCGCAATTGGTGCGCTACTTGGTACGGTTATTG
Organism: Pseudoalteromonas sp. NH0006-46; assembly: GCF_057547735.1. Classification (NCBI taxonomy): domain Bacteria; kingdom Pseudomonadati; phylum Pseudomonadota; class Gammaproteobacteria; order Alteromonadales; family Pseudoalteromonadaceae; genus Pseudoalteromonas; species Pseudoalteromonas sp. NH0006-46. The sequence continues at coordinate 97,490 of NZ_BAAJML010000005.1, forward strand.
TTGATTATTTAAGTATCGAATTTTTAAATAAGCTATTGCCAATTATTATTATTGTTGTTGCCTGTTATAGTCTATTTGGTAATTTAAGCACTACACAAGGTGACCAACTGCCAAAGCTCAACAAAGCCATGAAAGTAAAGCAGTGGCTGCAAGGCTTAGCTCTTGGTTTTTTTGATGGGTTAGCCGGCCCAGGTACTGGCACATTTTGGACCGCGTCTAACGGCATGCTATATAAAATGAACTTGCTTCTAAACTGTGGTTTGGCCCGTTCTATGAACTTTGTATCTAACTTTATCTCGCTCATTACCTTTGTTGCTTTAGGGCACGTAAACTTTTTATTGGGTATTACAATGGGCTTTTTTATTATGTTAGGTGCATGGTTTGGTGCCCACTCGGCAATTAGATTTGGTAGTAAATTCATACGCCCTGTTTTTAATACCATGGTTATACTTTTAGCATTAAAACTCATTTATGAGGCTTACTTTTAACATGCAAGTAAATGCATTAGACAAGCTACGACAACAAGTGACTTCGCTTAAGCAACAAGCTGAGCAATTTGATAGAGCTAAATTATTTGCTAAAAATCGCTATATGCAAGCACAGCCTAGCCTATTTGACCGCGCTGTATTTCAAACTAAAAGTATGAGCTTAGTTGATTACGTTAACGAAATAGAAGAAGAAGTAGCAAGCTTACCACCAAGCGAACACCGCCATGCATACACCTATGCGTTAGAGCGTATTTCATCGCAGGTTCAGGCCGTGTTCAATGTTATTAAATCAATGCCAATTTGGGAAAAAGAAAATAAAAGTCGGTTTAAACCTCGCCCAAAACAAGCTGTTTATAAGCAAGCTGTAAAAAAAGTGATGCAGTCTTCCCACGAGCTTTACGATGAGTTAAAACAAAACCATGAATTTGAACGCCGCTTAATGCTGATGATAGAAGAGCGAAAAATGCAAATGGAAAAAGCATCGCCAGCAAAAGCCCAAAAGCTTAACCTTGAAATTTTAAGTACTCATGCACGCTTGGGTCGATGCCGAAAAGCCATTTCAGCAACCGAAGACAAAATACAACAAGTGGAAAAACAACAACTCCGTTAGGGCTTTTTCATGCAGTTATATTACCACCCTCTTTATTCAAATTTACCTTTACCCGAAAAGCACCGCTTTCCAATTCAAAAATATCAGCGACTTAAAACCGAAATAGAGCACTTAGGCTTTTTGCCAACCGCATTCATGCAGCCCACCAAGGCAAGCCTCTCGCAATTGGCCTTATGCCACAGTACGCAATATATAAATAATTTTTTAACCGGTAACTTATCTGATAAAGCGATTAAAAAGATGGGTTTCCCTTATTCGGCTCAACTAGTTGAGCGTACATTACTGTCTGTCGGTGGAAGTATTCAAGCAGCAGAAGAGGCTTTAAAAAGCGGACTAACCTGTAATTTAAGTGGTGGTTACCATCATGCCTATGGTGACTACGGCAGTGGCTTTTGTATATTTAACGATTTAGCCATAGCAGCCGCGCACCTATTAAACACCCATAAAGCCAAAACGGTGCTAATTTTTGATTGCGATGTGCACCAAGGCGATGGAACAGCACACATTATTAACCAGCAAAGCCATAAAAACATTATTACTTGCTCAATTCATTGCGAGCAAAATTTTCCCCGTTTAAAACAGCAATCTGATTACGACTTTTCTCTACCCGCTAAATCTGGCGACGATGAGTATCTCGACACATTACAACACGCGCTCGCGCTGTGTGTAAGCATTCATCAACCAGACATTATTTTATACAACGCGGGGGCAGATATTTATACGAAGGACGAGTTAGGTTTATTAAATGTATCTATAACAGGCGTTTATGAACGAGATTACTTTGTACTTAATTTTTGTAAGCAACATAACATTCCGCTTATGTGTGCTTTAGGCGGCGGTTATCAGCGTAATTTAGACAGCTTAATCAACGTCCACAAACAACTATTTAAAGCGGCTATCGATTTATAACAATCCTTAGTATAGACTTATCTAAATGGAACATAACAAAGCGGTAGGAACATGCGATTACACGACGATATACATAACTATTACGAAAAGATTGTTGTTGAAGAAATCATAAAACGAAAACTCGACGAAAAATATGATGACGACGTTATGGCTGACTTTTGCTGTACTGTATTAAACCAACTTCCACCTCGCTACATTCGTTACGACGTTGATATGGCGTTTTATTTACCACAAGCTGAGCGCATACATATGGAAGAACGTGTGCAAACAGCTATTGATGTGGCTATTAGTCAAATATCTAAAAAGAAAAATTTAAATGACCAAGCCTCTTGAGGAAGCCCCAACGCATATTAAACTTGCTGTTGATTTAATTATGATATTAGAGCAGCACGATGTAGAGCCCGAAGAAGTATTAAAAGCGCTCGATATAGTAAAAAGTGACTTTGAAAAGAAGCTAGTTAACAACTAGCTTCACTCAATTGTGTCTACTTCATACACAGTGACAGCAGCGTCACGTTTACTGCAATCAATTTTAATTTCGCCAAATGTACGCCTAGCTGTTGTTGACCTACGGCACGTCATTTTTTGAGCCTCAACACCAAATCGCTCAATGTACAATGCAACAGTTGCATCTATTTGCTGTTTCTCTTCTATTGTTGCAGCAGCATAAAAAGTATCATATTGTTGTGACCAATTTTCAACGCCAGCTTCTGCAGCTACACCTAACCAGCCCATACCAAGCTTGGTTGATTGCTCTAAATATTGGCCTTTTAAGAACATGAATGCTAGCGTGTACTGCGCACTTTTATAACCGAGCGATGCAGGCTCCTTTAAATCATAAAAAGCTTGCTCGTATAGCCCTTTTTTATACGCTTTAATCCCATTGTATTCTTTTTTCTTCATTGTATTGTCGCTGTATAAATTAACTGGGGTTGACCCACACCCACTTAATAAACTCAGTGCCAAAACTGCCGCAACTGACAGATGTCTAACCATAATTCGTCCTTTATTATTTTTAATATGCGAGTACCGGATCTGGCTTACACTCTTTGCAAAGCCTGTTATTCTATACCCCTAATCGTATAACTAAAATATTATCATGAGCTTAGCAAGTTTACTTAGATTATTTTTTCTGGCTTCAATTTGGGGCGCGTCATTTTTATTTATGCGAATGGCGGCTAACAGCTTAGGGCCTGCAGTATTAATTGAGTTTAGAGTTGGCTTTGCCGCAGTTACACTATTTATAGTTGCACTGTACTTAAAACGCCGCTTGGCGTTTACTGAACACACCAAGCACTTTTTTATCATTGGTGCGCTTAATTCTGCCCTTCCCTTTTTATTATTTGCGTACGCTGCGCAAACTATTAGCGCATCTACGTTATCTATTTTAAATTCTACAACCCCCATTTGGGGCGCGGTGGTGGGTATTATTTGGAGTAAAACCAAATCCACAAAAAGCATGGTTTTAGGTTTGCTACTGGGTTTAATAGGCGTGGCAATTTTAGTTGGGCAAAATCATTTTGTATTAAATAGCCAATCAATAATCGCCATAGTAGCAGCATTAAGCGCTTCGCTTTGTTATGCCATTGCATCCCATTACACTAAAAATGCGCCAAAGCTTGCACCGTTCGATAACGCACACGGCTCAATGTGGGCAGCGAGTTTTATGGTACTACCCCTTATTTTATTTATGCCAATGCGTGAAGTGCCAACCACCCACGTTATGCTCGGCGTTTTAGCCCTTGGCGTAGTGTGTACAGCGCTTGCTTATATTCTATTTTTTAAACTTATTGACGATATTGGCCCAACCTCTGCTTTAACGGTCACGTTTTTAATTCCTCTATTTGGCATTTTTTGGGGGCATTTAATTTTAGATGAGCAAATTGGGCCAAATACGTTACTAGGCGCATTATTTGTCATTGTGGGCACTATGCTGGTTACTGGATTTTTACCACGAAAAAAGCACTTAGCTAAAACACGCTAAGTGCTTTTACAAAGCGCTTACTTTTGTGCTTTTTTGCTTAAGTTTTCAATTAAGTCTTGGGCGCTAAAGCTGTTCTCGTTTGGCTTTATACCTTTGCCCATTTTAATATCAATAAGGGTGTGCACTTCTTTGCGTTTATCATGGTTGCTTACCTGTACGCCTACACTACTTGTTGGGCGTGCGCGTGTTTCGCAGGTTAATAAACCGCAGCTTCGCTCATATTGCTGGCTTTGTGATGCACTAATAGATGACGTGGAGGCTTGCGATTTAGACTCAACAAAGGTTTCTTTGTTAGTTACAACAAACCAGTCGTAGCCTTGCGCTTGGGTAAGCTCAGCTGCGCGTAATAATGCATAATCACCGGCATCGGCTACATTATTTGACACACTTTTAAACTCTACTCGGTATTGATCGTCGCTAATTTTTTGCTCGCTGTAACCTTGTGAGCCATTATTCGCGGCGCGGTAATCAGGTTTAGAAGCACAACCCGCCATAAGTAAAATGCTGATAATTAAAATAGATGTTTTCATAATTCACCTCGTTTTATACACATTATTATTTGTTTAACTGCCACTTTGCGCTAATTGCTTGCTGCTCTTGCGCTCTATCTAGTGGTGCGCCGCTGATCATGCTGTCTATAACAGTATCTAACTCACTGTTATTAGACGCCGTTTGATATTGCGCGCCATTATTACTTTGCTGCGCGGCTGTTTGCGCTTTAATTTGCCAACCGCTTTGTGTTTTACAAGCAATGCTTGTTTGCGTTGTATTGTTTGAACTTAGTACATACTGCCTACAAAGCTCACCTTGCTGATTTTTAAAACTAAGCTGCGCGCTAAATACTGAGCCATCACTTTGCTCAAACACACTACTACTAAGCTGTGTGTTAAGCGCTGAGGCTGTATTACTAGCCACGAATAAGTTTTGCGCGTTATGAGGCTGTAAATAGCTAGTCATTGCTATACCAAATACCACGGCAATGCTTGCAGCTATTGCTAAGCTTTTATTAGCCGATTGCTTAACCGTTTGCCAAGGCGTTAACGCCACTACATTGCTATTTGACGTGTTTTTAGTCGTTGGCGTATCGAGCTTTGCAACCGTTTTAGCTAATGAGTCACTAAGGGGTGCGTCGTCAATACGTGTTGCGTGCTCTTTTACTAGCATGTCTACTTCGCTTAGTTCTGCAAGTCGCATTACTAGTTCATCATTGGTTTCAAGGGCTTTACGCACTTGCTCCATTTCGTGCTCGCTGAGTTCTGAGTCTAAAAAGGCGCTAAGTGTTTCGTCGTTAATGTTCATATTTGCTCCTTTTTAAAGTCGGGTTTTATTAAGCTATAAAGTGTACTGCGTGCTCGCGATAATTTACTCATTACACTGCCTATAGGTATATCTAGCGTATGTGCTACTTCTTTATAGGCCATGCCCTGCACTGCCACAAGCGATACTATGGCGCGTTGCTCTTCGGGTAATTGCCCAAGTGCTGTATTTACATTTTTAAGCATTTGTTTGTTTTCGAGTGTTTGATGTTCATTGCTTGTAATTGGCTCTGGTAAAACATCGGCCTGGGCCGTATTTTGCCTTACCTTGCGTGAGCGGTATTCGTCTATCCACACATTGCGGCAAATTTTAAAAGCCCATTTAGCAGGCTCAACGTCATCCGGAATGCCTTTTACTAATAGTTTTTCAATTGTTATTTGCACTACATCGTCTGCATCTGCTTTACTACCCGTTAGCGAATAGGCAAAACGCCTAAGCATGGGCAATAAGGTTTTTAATGTTTCGTTCATTGATTTTTACCCCTTTTATAAAGAAGACGATTCAAAAAAAAATTTATTCCCAAATAATCAAAATAATTTGAATAATGAAATATTTCTATGTGTTAAACGTTAACTAACAGTGTAATAAAAAATAAGTAACCCACTATGAACATGAAAAAAGTCCGCGTTAAAAACATAATAGCCGCCTCGCTTTGCATATTTAGCGCAACGAGCTCAGCCAATATAGTAAAAGTCGATCAGGTGCTTGGGCAGCTAAACCCAATAGAGCAGCGTATTGAACAAACTATAGAGCGTGCACAACGCCTGCAGCTTCCGGTGCCTGTTCCACAAATATCGATTGATGAACTAAAAGCGCAAATAAGTGAGCCAATTACCAATTTACCTAATGTGCTTAACATCAATATAGATAGCCAAAACACCGCATTTGTTGAAGTAGAACTAGAAAACGGCTTTAGAGCAATAGAGCGCCAATGGTTATTAATGGCAAATAGCCAACAACTTAATACCCTAAAACAGCAAAATATAACGATTGTATCGGTAAAAAATTACAACGCACTTAATATGAGCTTAGTGCGCTTTACCGTCCCTCAAGGTGTTAATTCTAAAAGTGAGTTATTAAAAGCGCTTAACTTAGATGAGTCTGCAATACTTGACCGAAACCACATTTACCAAGCGCAAACAGGCGAGCCTACCATTAAAGTAACGCAAAATAAGCCTATTGCGCCCTACTGCACACAAAGCGTAAAAATCGGCATGATCGATAGCGCCATTAATACCAAACACAGTGCTTTTAAAGGCGCAAATATCATCACACAAAGCTTTTTACCACAAGGGTTAAGCTCGCCAAATTTACACGGCACCGCCATAGCGGGCTTAATTACGGGTAAAGGAGCAAAACTCAGCCCACTTTTAAGCAGTGCCAAGCTTTACAGTGCAGAGGTGTTTTATAGGCAATCTGAATATGCCCAAGGGGCTACTTTATTTGCCATAGTAGAGGCGCTTAACTGGTTAGTTAGTAATAAAATACCCGTAATAAATATGAGCCTAACAGGGCCAAATAACACAGTTTTAGAAGCAAGTATTACTGCTGCAATAAAACAAAACGTATTAATTGTAGCTGCTGCGGGTAACCAAGGGCCAGCGTCGCAGCCGTTATACCCAGGTGCGTATAAAAGCGTGATAGCGGTAAGTGCTATTGATTCAAAAAACCAAATTTATAGATGGTCAAATAAAGGTGATTACATAGACTTTACAGCCTTTGGTGTAAATGTTGTTACAAGCCAAGGCAATGGAAAATTTGGAAGGGAGTCGGGTACATCAATGGCGGCGCCGCATGTAAGCGCGGCATTAAGTTGTTTATTGTTAAAGCATGGTAATAATAAAACCAAAGCACTTAAAGAACTTACATCGCTTGCCAAAGATTTAGGCGAGCAAGGCAAAGACACCACCTTTGGTTATGGCGCCATTTACCCACCTAAAAGTGCACTTTAACTGACGCAGATAAAACCGACTGCGTATAGGTATTACTACTAAGCTTTGATTGGTAATCGCCATATTCAGCCTCGGCTATGAGTGTTACGTGCTCAAATACAGCTACGTTATAAAACGCATTAATTACATTGCGGTGCTCATCTCGCGATGGTATTTGCTCAAAAAAATCATCCGTTGTTTGCTCATCGTAATCTTTATTTTGATAACGCCAGCCGGCCCCCACTTTGTTAGCCACATTAAAGGCCGTAAATTTGTGCGTAACTTTAGTAGTAAAACCGTAGCCATTAAAGTCATATTGGTTGTCGTCGGCGTTTTCTTTATCAGCACTTAGCGCTGCCATTAGCATGGTTTGGCCATTATTTATAAAATGATAAAGCGCTACATCGGCACCTACACCATCGGCATTACGTGCTTTTGCAGTAGCAAAACGTTTAGCTTTGGTTTTTATGCTCATACGCAAATACGTATGCGGGTTTAAAAAATGGCCATAATAAGCACTGGCTTGATTAAAATGTAAAAATGTATCGCCATCTACATTTGCTTTTGCACCATCGTAACGAACCCCTACCTCATGGCTATTAAAGCTATAACTACCATCTAAACCATATTGATGCAGGTCTAAATCGTATTGATCAAACTCATCGTAGTCTTGTTGTTCAAACTTATAGCTTGAGGTTAATTTGGCGCTTTTTGTTAATTGCCATTTTGCATTAACACCTGCTGCGGTTTTTATGCCGCTGTCGCTTTGCGACGAAATATCGTCAAGCTCCTGAACAGAGAGCGCCGAGTTACTTAATACCCCAACTTCTGCATCGGCATTTAGCTCAAAACTACTTTTAAAGGGTTTAGTTTGTGCAAGGACCGCTTGGGCACTAAAAACACACAATGTGGCGGTTATAACTGCTTTCATATTTATTCTCCAACAGGCCGAATAGGTTTCCCTATTCGGCATTTGTGCAAACACACTTAGGGCGTATTAAAGGCCTAGGTCTAAATCGTTAGTAATGTTGGTTACTACTTCACTTGCGGTGCTAAGTGCTACATCGTTACTAATTTGATCAGTGACCGCTGCACTCACCTGCCCACTAACACTTTGCTGTACCGTGCTTTGTAAACTGCTAACCGTACTATCTTGCACACTGGCAATTAAAGATTGCTGAACACTGCTTACTACTTCATTACTGGTATTAATTGCATCACCCACTTGCAGTGCGGAACTCACTGAGTTTGCAGCCATATTAGTAATTGCTAACTGGTTTGTAAGCTCACCCGCATTAAGCGCATTCGTTGCATCAGCTTGTGTTACTGAATCGGTAGTGCTACTCACATTTGAAAGTAAAGAGGCATCTGTTGGTGTATCGGTTGTATCAGGCTGAGCGCCTTGATCAGACGTAACAGAAAGTAATGACGACTGACTCAGAGCCGTCGTTAAATTACCTGCCGATGAGGTTAACTGCGATGTTGCATCAAGCGCTGTATTAACTGTGGTATTGCCTGTGGCATTTAAAGACGATGCCGATGCATTTAATGCGTTATTTAAAGATCCGCTTGCAGATGCAACTAATGAATTTGCAGGCTCTGCGGCCTCGCTGCTTTCTTGCGCTGGAGTTTGTGTGTTATTTGCCGTTGAACCTGTGCTTTGCGAGTCATCAGCCGTTACTTGTGTATCGTTAGATACGTTTGTGTTATTGCTACCACTGGCTGCTAAACCGTTTTGTGAAAGCGCAATAGATGTAGATGTTTGTTGCTGCGCCGACGTTGACTGAGATATTTCAATATCAGCGGCGTGCACTGCACCTGTAAAAGTACACACACCGCTTAACATCATTACGCTTACAATTTTATTTAATTTAGTCATTGTTTAGTCCTCTAGTTTGTCGGATTGACATAAAGAAGACGATTTACAAAAACACTTTATTCCACAATAAATTAAAAATTTATAATAAAACTATTTATTATTTAAGTTTCATACACTTAAAAAAAGATAATACGCTACTGCGTTAGCGTTTCACTATTTTGTAACAGCAATAAAAGCTCAGCAGTGGCAGTTGCATCGGCCAATGCACGGTGATGACTGGTTAAATTTAAATTAAAATGCGCACTAAGGTTACCAAGCGAATACGACTTTAGCCCTTTAAACGCTCTGCGCGATTCAACCACGGTGCACATTTTTGGCATTTTAAAAAAGTGCCCTGCAACCTCGCACTCTTTTTTTATAAAGCCGTAATCAAAGTTTACATTATGAGCTACAAAAATACTGCCTGCGAGTTTATCTAATAATGGCTGTGCTATCTCGGCAAATACAGGCGCGTTATAAACCATGTTATCGCTTATGCCGGTTAGCTTAGTAATAAAGCCGGGTATATGGCGCTGCGGGTTAACAAGTGTCGTCCAGGTATCTATTACTTTACCGTGCTGTACTTTAACTATGCCAATTTCGGTAATGCGGTTACCCCCTTTTAAGCCGCCGGTGGTTTCTATATCAACGATGCTGTAAACACGGTTAGGGTCTACAAACCATTTAACTGCGGCAATATGTACCGTAAAGCCTACATTTTTTAAATTATCAATAGTGGTAAGTTGGTTGCGCCTAAGCTTGTCGCCCGGGGCTTTTACCTCTTCAAAATGTACTTGGCCATTATTAATGACCATTAAATCGGGGTAGCCATCTTTTAGCTGCAAATACTGTTTGCTCATGGCCGTTAAATGAGCAATTAAAGCTTCAAGCGGGCTGTTTAAAATAAGCGCCTCTAGTGGCTCTAATAAATTGCTGCGCCATCTAAATAAACCGTTGGGCTGCTCAAAGTATTGCGCTGCATGTTTACATACCAAATTGAGCAGCGCCTGATTAGTACTACAGCTTTTTAAACGTGCGTCAATTTGCGTGCTTTGTGCTTCATAAAAATTACCAAGCTGCAAAACTTGCGGGTAAATATCAAATTCATTACACGGCGGGTAAGGCGACTCTATAAACAACTCGTGCCAAAATACTAAACCAAATAAGCTTTGCCATAAGGTGTTTTCCGTATTAAAAACCGTTAACCCTTTTGCGGTATAATGCTCATTTACGCCTTGCTCTACATCGCCTCGGTAAATTTCGTCAATTTCAAGTACACATTGGGTGTCGGCTAGCATAGTGCTTAAGCGCGAACGCGTTTGTTTATTAAACTTACGCATTAAAAAGTCGTCAGCAAAGTACAGTAAATCGTCGGTAAGCGGGTTTTCTATAATTTGTTCTAGCTGCGCTTTTACCCATTCTTTATTACCTAAGCGGTATTGCTCTCTTATTTGAATTTCTTGGGCTTCGGCGTAATCGGTGCAGCCTTCAAGTAAGCTAAAGGCAAATTCGCTATCGGTATTTTTAAGTTGTTTATACAGCCTAACCAGCAGTTTATTTTTAATATCGTGCGCTTGTGCACCGTGCGCCGGTTGCACTAATACTAAATGCGCAAGTTCGGTGTAAGGCGTTATGTTATCCAAGGTTTCAGCTTTTGCATTACCACCCGTTTTGCCTATGTTTTTAAACGCTAAACGGTAAAGATTTAAAACATAATTAGATTGCGCCTCAGCCAATGTATTAAAGCGCGACAAGCTCTCGCTGTGCCCTTCGCGGGTAGCGGTTAACCCTAAATCTCGCATAACAAAGCGGTTTTGATGATTTACATCGCCACTACTTAAGCGCCCTGCAAATAAAAACTCAAAATACTCGTAATAATCTTCACGATTATTAATGACATACTGGCTGTATAAAGGGGCAAGATCATCTGCCCGCTCACTAAAAAATTGGCACGCAATAGTGACCAACTCCCCTTTAGCTGCGCTTTTTTTAAAGCTTACTTGCTCACTGTAATTACTTAGTAATTCCACCAGCATGGGCTTAGTTAAATGCGCTATAAGAAGCGTGTAATGCTGCGCGTTTGGCTCATATAAAATACCCGCTGTTTTTAGGGTATAAATAGCCTGATGCGGCGAGGTTATTTCTTCATAATTGAGCGATTGCGCCTGCACTAAATAAGGCTTGCGCGAATACACGCGTGCCAACATGCATTGGCTTTGCTCATCTAGTTGGTTAATTTTACTAATAAATTGGCTGTGCTTGGGCTCAAGTAAATGTATACATTTACTTGTTACAAACTCAATAAGTTCTCTAAAATGCGCTAAATAGTATTTTGCTGGTAATTCTTTTTTCATAACATCGCCACACCTGTATATAAAAACAGTATCTAGCATTTGTGCTTATTATTCAATCTTAAACTTGTAACTAAAACGCGCTATAGTGAGCATATAAAAGTAAATTTATTAAAAATAAAGGACTTACCATGAGCGCGCATCCGTACGATGTTTTATCACTCAATAACGGCGCAAATATTATTTTTACGCCTTGCCCTGGTACAAAAACGCAAAACCTAGCGGATTCAATCGCTACATTAAAAGCCGCTGGCACTCACATGCTGCTGTCGCTTATGCCGCAACAAGAACTTGAAAAAAACAACGTACAAACAATTAATACTGAGTGCAATAAGCATGATATAACCTGGTTTCATTTACCTATAAATGACGACGAAGCCCCAAAGCAGCCTTTTACATCAAGCTGGAACACCCACAAAATAGACATACTACAAGCCATACAGCAAAAACAAACCATTGCCATACATTGTAAAGGCGGCACTGGCCGCACAGGGTTGGTGGCTGCACTTATTTTAAATTCGGCAGGTTACACAAAAGAAGAGGTATACAGCCTAGTACAAGGCATTCGCCCTAAAGCACTGACTATAGAGCTACAAAAAGAGTACTTTGAAGAGTTTATGATTTAGGTATTTACGAGGCGTAACATTAACTTGGCATGCGCTTTTGATTTTAAATCTAGAACTAAAAGTGCGTTTATTCAACGTTTCTTAAATAATAGTTGACCTTAAAAGGTCAACTATTATTGTTATTAAATTCAACTTTGGATAGGATTTCCTATGCTTTCTAAATGCTCTGTTTGGCCAGCAGTAAGTGGGTAAATCGATTTTATAAAACATTTTTTTGTAGGTTGTTCAATGGTAGAAATTGAATCCCCTTCCTTATGTATAACAAAATTAGAAAATCGGTTTAACTCAATTCCATGAGATTCATTTAGGTCATGGCAAGTGCCCTGGGTTTCAATCAAATAATCTTTTTTATGTGCCGCTGAAATAATTAAGAATTTATCAGAAAGTGGTTTCCAACCTTTAAACCTAAAGCTATTGATTTTATCTTCACCTGCTAAGTTTTCTTCAGACAAGTACTTTGCATATGCTTGGTCTTTTTCTTTCAGTGAAATATTGCTTGTTGCTGAACAGCCTAAAAGCACTGTTGCTGCTAATGTAATAACTAAAATGTTTTTCATAAATTATCCCTTTTAATTAAAGTAACTAGGTAGATTACAAATGTATATTTATTGCGAAAACATACAACTTAGTAGATCTTAATTTTTACACCCACTCTAAGAAGAACAAAAAATATACAGTCAATTTTACAATAGAATATTATTTTATCTTTGTCATCTTTTGTTAACATTTTAGGTAAATTTAAAGTGTTTTATTTCATAAAAGAGGTGGCAATAAATCACCTTTTATAACTTTAAGATATATGAATTCTAAAAACCATTTATAAAAATCAATTTATAATCATATAAATTAGCGTCTAGCCGCTGCAAACAACACATTAATAGTCAGCACATGACCACAAAACTACTAATAGTTAAACGCCCATTAATTGGATCGCAGGCATAACCGTTAGCCGCATTTATATTACCTGAATGCAATAAGTTGCTTGGATATATAAGAACTCGATTTAGCTTTGCCTCTACACTGGAAATTTGCTCAAACAAAACTGTGCTGCCATTTATGTAATGTGGGTTTTTATGAAGCTTTTGCGCCATGGCTTGTTGCTTTATAGCTTGCCTATAAGGCATGAGTCGCTCTTTTGTTATGCGTTCATACCCTAGGGCTTTATGTTTATAAAATGAAGTACCCCCATGTGTTTCATCACATAAAAAATGCACCATAGCGAGTTGGTTCATATTGGATGTGTCAAAATGGGGAAGCATCTGTATTGGCCTGAGTTCATCAGGCTCAGTACATGCAATTGAAAAGGCAGAAAGTATTACATCAAACTCGCTTTTATCTGCCATATCAAAGTGTGAATTAATAATTGGAGCCAGTGCTTTTAACTGCTCTATATAATTAAGCGGTGCTGCTTTTCTTACTCCTGGGTAAAAATCACTTTCTTGTGCGCAAAATGTTTCCCTCGCTTTTTGAGAAAACACAGCAAAATTAATAAGTGCATCTACATTATTTACAAAATTATCAATAACAATAATTGGGGTTTTTTCCTCCCCTACAGTGTGTATCTGTAACACCATATTTTTGTTAAGTGTAAAATCAATCATCGGCTAAATTAAGCACCGCATTTTTACGCTCTATTAATGGGTATATCTGGCCAAGTGAGGTTATTACTGTATAAATGGCAGGTAATAAAGCACTTTGATGTAAAATCGTAATTTGCTCACTATTAAGTTGTGCGAGTTTGTCTTGATTAATAGTGTATAGGCCGTTTAACTTTGTTTTTTGGTTATTTTCAAACGTTACTTCAAGCGATAATGGCTGTAGTAGTTCATACTTTAACAACGCAGCGATTAACTTTTTATTGTCTAATTCGCCTTGTAGTAAATGCCCTAAACACTGCTTTATTTGTTTAAAATAGCCACTTTCTTCTGCGCTTTGGGTATAAATTGGTTCTAAATTATTTTCGCTTTGCGCAGAGTTATCAACTACTGCAGGGCTATTCAAATTAATACACACAGGGTATTGCGTTTGCTGCGCATGCGTATCACCAACAAAAAATGGCTGACGCTGTAACTGAAGCGGTAAATATACGCCCTGCCACTGTGATTGCTGATAAAACAAGTTCTCATGCTGCTCAAAGCCTAATAAAGCATTGAGTGTAAACTCGCCTGTTTCTGAGTTTTTTGCAAAAACTATAGGCTGCTGAACGGCAATTTGGCTAAGCTCCGCCATAACAACGGGGATCATATTAAGGTTTTTAGCGTGTGATTGTGCTTTTTGTGTGTCTATTTTTATATGCTGATGAGCACTTTGCTCTAATGCGACTAAATTTTCCATGCGTGTCTCTTTATTGTTTTTATGCGTAAATTTTTAAGCTAAATAGCACTAAAACCATGGTGCTTGATTTTATTAAGCAGCTCTCGGTTACTGGGTAAGTTAGTGACTGCTTGGTTTATCATGCTCTTATTTTTATCAAACTGACTTTTAGCGAAAACAGTGTCTTTAAGCATATAGGCAGTTGTGCTGTAATCACTTTTAAAGCCCATACCGTATAAAACATATTGATAACTCGCCGCTGGAAACACCTCATTATTACTTGTAAAGTCGTGATCAGCAGGAGCACGGTATTGCCACAACTTCATTAGATCTTGTAAGCTTTGAGGAATCGTTTTTGGGTCTCTGTTGTCGCGCCAAAATGCATTATCGTCACGGTTTGACAAAATATAATGCAGTTTTAAAAAGTCGATTATTTTTTCCCACCTATAGGTAAACGTCTCGTTAAAGCGTTTGGCGGTAATATCCATAATATCTCGGGTATGGGGGAGCTGTTCGCTGATCATCTGTGCTGACATTTCTACTAATACCAATGCAGAAGCCTCTAGAGGCTCTAAAAAACCAGCCGAAAGCCCAACTGCAACACAGTTATTTTGCCAAAAGTGTGAGCGATGGCCACTTTTAATAGGGATTTTTCTAACTGTTAACGACTCTATTTTATCGCCCACATACGCTTTAAGCTTTTCTCGTGCTTGAGCTTCGCTACTGTATTTACTCGAATACACGTAACCTACACCACGGCGGTGCTGTAATCCTATATCCCATATCCAACCCGCTTCTTGCGCTGTAGAAATTGTGTGAGATGCAATACGCTCATCTTCATTATCATAAGGGACTTGCACTGCTAAGGCGGTATCAATAAATAGCACGTCATCGCACGGCTTAAAAGGAACCTTATAATGCTCACCTAATAACAATGAAGAAAAGCCGGTGCAATCAACAAATAAATCACCGCTAATTTCACCTTGTTGCTTTGTGGTAACGCTTGCAATATCGCCATTTTTAGCACTATTAACCTGCGTCACATCGGCTATAATATGCTTAACGCCAAGCTGCTGCGTACAATGCTTTTGTAAAAAAACGGCAAATTTTGCAGAGTCTAAATGGTAGGCATAATTGGCTATAGCTGCGTATTCTGGGGTGCGAATTGTTTTAGGAGCAAGCCCTTGCTCACAAATAGCTTCTTGGTAACACACTGCATTTGAAAAAGATGCTGACTCAGCGGTGTTATTTAACCAATGGCCAGCCATATCAGTTTTTGAAAAGCCCTGTGGCAAAACTAATGGGTGATAGTAAAAATCATCATCGGAGCCATCCACCCATTTGGCGAATTTTGCCCCTTGCTTAAAGCTTGCTTCACACTCGCGTATAAAATCAGTTTCGCTAATACCGAGTGCTATTAATGTACTGCGCATGGTAGGCCAAGTGCCTTCGCCAACACCTATAATTGGTACATTTGGAGACTCAACGAGCACAACATTAAGGCCATCCGGGGTATTACTTTTATGGTGCGCCGCTAATCGTCCGGCTGTTAGCCAGCCCGCTATACCTCCACCAACGACAACCACTGTTTTTATTTTTTTATCTTGCTGGTTCATACTTGTTACCTATAAAGGCATATTGAAAAAGTGGCTATTACAAATTGTAAAAGCCACTTTATTAATTAAAGTTAAAAACTACCGCGAATACCTAACGCAAAACGTCGTCCGCTATCTTCAACCAACAATAATTGATTAGAAAAACGACCACGCTTGTGCACGTATTCTTCGGTTAAGTTAATACCTTCAAAAAATACCGATACATTTTCGGTAATGTCATAGCTGCCGCTAGCATCAAGTTGTGCGTAATCTTCTACAATGGTTACACCATCACCATTTAGCTGTGTTAGCGACTGTACAAAGCTATCGCGCCAGTTATAGGCTAAACGCGCTTGAAATGGGCCATTCTCATAAAAGCCAACCACATTATAAGAGTCGCTTAAGCCTGTTAATGCAAAAACTTGAGTTATATCTGCAGAGTCTAACTCTGCATCGCTGTCTACAAATGTTGCATTAACCATAAAACCAAAGCCACTATCAAAACTATGTTGTAAGGCGACTTCCCAGCCATCAACAATCGCCGATTCACTATTGTTGGGTAATGTATTAGTAAATACAGCCGTCGAGTCGGCAGCGTCAGGGTTGTCTACATCATTACCTGTTGAGGGGTCAGTTAACAATCCGCCACCAGACAACTCAAAAGTTAAGTCTTCGGTCGTATTAATAATGAAGTTAGCAACGTTTTTTCTAAAGTAACCCGCAGATAAATAACTAGCATCCGCGTAATACCACTCTAATGATAAATCTAAATTATCAGAGGTAAATGGCTCAAGTGCAGGGTTACCAGAGCTTGATGTTAAATTGCCGCCTTGGCGAGTTGTTTCAATGACTGTTACAGGCGACATACTATCGAGTGTTGGCCGTGTAATTGTTTGCGATACAGCGGCACGTGCTATTAGCTCATCGCTTATTTCAAGCTTTACACTAAAGTTAGGTAAAATAGCTTCATAATCTGAACTGGCTGAAATATTTTCTACATCGCCAAAGTTAGCAAGCATTTCTGTTTTATCTAGAATGGTTAAAGCACTAACTGGCTCATCGGTCCCCTTTACTTTTACATCAGTGCTTTCGTATCTAAAGCCCGCTGTTGCGTATAAAGGCATGCCTGCAAGCTCAGCTTCAAAATCAAACTCAGTATAAAACGAGAAAGTATCTTCAGTTATCTCAAACGACTTATTACGTTTAACTGCATCAAAACTAATAGGTTGACCATTCGCCGCAGCTATTTGCTCAAGGTACGCAAAGTTTGCTTCGCCATCGTGTGCAAGCCATGACGTTGGCATACGACCGCTGCCGCTTACATCGCCTAAAAAGTCATCCCCTGCATCAAATACAAATTGTGCTAAGCCATCCATGCTTGGGTTATCCGGGTAACCACAAAAAGTACAGTGAATACCAACACCTTCGTTATCCCAACGATCAAGGTTTTTAGTTTCAGTTGAATACATAGCACCAAACTTGACCGAGACTAAGCCTGAGCTTCCATCGTTATGCCAAATGCTATCCCAACGAAACTGATCCACGGTATCTTCTACAGCCCAACCACGACGAAGCATTACGTGTGCTCGACTATTGGCGGTATCTAAATGATTAGATACACCATCAGGCGTAACTGCTGGGTTATAAGCAACCCCATCAAGTTCTTGCTGACCGCTATAAATATTAGGATTAGCAGAGGCAAACTCACTTGCGTAAGGTAGTATGCCACCATCTACTTCAAATCGAACTCGGTTAGCATAGCCAATCAACGATAACTGATCGCCACCGCCGTTATTAGCCTCACGCTCGGCTTTTGAATGGCTCAAATCAAATTTCATATTTAAGTTATCGTTTACATGCCAATCAAAGTTTAAGCCTAGTGCGCTAGAGCTTGTTAAGCGATCAAACTTTTTAGCGTGCATATCGGTAGCAAGGCCTACCTCTTGATATAAATCTACCACTGTGCCATTTTGGTCCACAGTTGGCCCTGCAGCCCCGCCAAAGCCTTCTAAGTTTGGCGCTGTAAACCAATGCCCGTAAGACGTGGTGTCAGCTTCAACATCAAAATCAGAATAAAGCCCATCGGCTGTTATAACTAAATCATCTGAAGGTGCATATTGTATAACTAAGTTTGCATTAGTACGTGTACGTGTTTCTGTAGTGACTTTATGATCGTAGTTACGCGGCGAAAAAATATTACCGGTATATGCTTGCCCGCTTTGAGTTTGCGGATTTGGGACACCCACGTTTTCTAACCAACCGTCTACCTGTGCCTGGTTTAAGCGTGTTTCGCGCTCCTGGCGAGAAACAGCAAACAACACACCTAGTGTGTCATCATTAAACGTATTGCTAATTAAGCCTGAAATTTCAGGCGTGGTTTCTTCACTATTTTCATCGTAAATACCTTTAACACTGCCCGCAACTTTAAAACCGCTAATTGCAAATGGTCGCGCTGTATTTACATTAACTGTTGAACCAATACCGCCTGACTGCTTTGTGGCTGTTGAGGTTTTAAATACATCCAAGCTTTTAACCAGCTCTGATGCAATAGTATCAAAGCTAAACGCACGGCTTTGGTTTTCAGATGCCATTTGGCGTCCGTTTACCAGGACTGTATTAAACTGCGGGCCAAAACCACGTACCGTAATGAGCTGCCCTTCGCCGCCTGAACGGTCTATTGAAACCCCGGTAATACGCTGTAAAGACTCAGCTAAATTTGTGTCAGGAAATTTACCAATATCTTCAGCTGAGATGGAGTCGACCACGCCACCCGCTTCTCTTTTTGCATCCATAGCTCGACCAAGCGAGCCTCTAATTCCACGTACTTCAATTATTTCTGGTTCTTGTGCTGCTGTCTCTGCTACTGCAGGAAGCGTTGTCATTGTGCTTAGTACGGCTAGTACAGCACTCGACACGCCATTTTTTTTATAGTTAGCCATGTTGTCAGTTCTCTCGAAACTTGGGTCTATTAAAATAGATATTTGCCCATCTTCGCTAACATGCGGTTGCAACCCTGTGCCATCGAGTAAAATATGTAACGCGTTTATTATTGAATACTCGCCAGCAATAGTATTTGTTTGTAACTGCTGAATTTTATCCAGCGGAAAAAGCAAAGTAATATCGGCTTGCTCGGCAAAATTTATTAGCGATAAATCGGCCCTTTGTCTGGGAATATTAAACACTGCTTTATCGTTTACAGTACTCGCTTTTACCTCGGTGGTGAGTAAGCTAAAAACCAGTACATAAATAGGTAAACAAAGCGGCAAATTTAAATATTCCTTGCGTATAGTTTTTGGCCATACACAGAACAAAGACGAGTGACTTTTTATTTTCCTCCATAAATATTTTTTATTTTTATTTAATAAATTATTTTTTTGACCAGCCATGCTAAATTTTTTATGCCTTTATTATTTTTATTGTTTGCGCTTTTAACAATATTTTTAAACAATTAAAAATACAGCCCACATTACAATTTTTTACTTATTAATTAAAAAGTTAAATTTTCAAAGCGAATAGTCATTACCTAGTAGGGTACTAGTAATGGCAAAAACTGTAGTACAATTTGCCTTTACATTACAAGCTTTATGCCTCGTTCGGTCAGTGAACATTAAATTAAAAAATAAAATACTGATTTATTTTTTAATTTAATGGCGGATTTTTTCTTACCATTCGTCTTAGTTTGTATTGGCAAATAAAATAACAATAATTGCCGTAAACACACACGAGACACACACTAAATGACGAAAGACACACTTTTTTATAAGGTCTATTTGGCCTCGCGCAAAAGTCTATCAAGTGTAGTTGCACGCATAGTGCCACCACATGAAATTGAAGATATAGTGCAAGAAACTTATGTGCGAATTTGTCAGATTAAAAACACTGAAAACATAAGCTCACCAAAATCTTTTATTTACAAAACGGCGCGAAATTTAGCGCTCGATTACCAAAAGCAAGCCAATATACGCCTAGTCGATGGCATCGATAACATGGAAGCGTTAGAGCAACTCTTAGCAGAGCACCAGCAAGACGAAATGTACGAAAAAGCACTAACCGATAGTGAATTTTCTAATTTTTGTGAGGCCATACGGCTTTTACCCGTGCAGTCCCGTAAAGTGTTTGTATTAAAAAAAGTGTATGGTTATTCGCAGCGAGAGATTGCTGCTCAATTAAACCTTAGTGAAAGTACCGTGGAAAAACATATAGCAACAGGCATGAAACGTTGTACGCAATTTATGCGTCAATCTACAAAAAGTGTTTATGGGCAACCAAATACTTCTTCGCAGCTAAATGCAGGAGGTGGAAATGACTAATATTCATCATATAAACGAGCGAAATTTAAGCGACGATGTGCGCCTTGATAAGGCAAGTGAATGGCTAGCTAAACTTGACCGTGGGCTGACTAAGCCCGAAGAACAAGCGCTAAAACAATGGTTAGCACAATCTTATAAAAATGTAGAGGTGTTACTTGAAGTAGCAAAGCTGTGGGACAAAATGGGCGATCTCAGCCGTTTGTCAGATCTGTTTCCACAAACACCGGTAAAACAAAAACGTCTCCCAGTGTGGTTAGGTGCGACAGCTGCCTCTATTTTATTAGCTGTTGCACTTAGCTTTTTTCAAGAAGCGTTTAACTTTTCATTTTTTTACCCAGTTAATCAGTCAGCAGTGGTTGCGAAACAACTTAATTTTCAAACCAACGTAGGTGAAAGTAAGGACATACTGCTTTCTGACAAAAGTAAAATTACCTTAAACACTAATAGCTTTGTTCAAGTTAGGTATACCGAGCACTCTCGCGTAATAAATCTACTGCGTGGCGAAATTCATATAGATGTAGCTCACGATAAAATGCGCCCTTTAAGCGTTATCGCGGGTGATAAAGTTATTCAAGCTGTTGGTACCGCATTC
The DNA here is from genome assembly GCF_057547735.1 of Pseudoalteromonas sp. NH0006-46. Lineage (NCBI taxonomy): Bacteria > Pseudomonadati > Pseudomonadota > Gammaproteobacteria > Alteromonadales > Pseudoalteromonadaceae > Pseudoalteromonas > Pseudoalteromonas sp. NH0006-46. The sequence continues at coordinate 118,374 of NZ_BAAJML010000005.1, forward strand.
AATGTAGAGGTGGGTAAAAAACAAATAGAACTCATTGTGACAGATGGCAAAGTCCTTGTTGCAGAACAAAAAGCCAAATCGTTACCCAATCTTTCCCAAGGAACAAATAAGCAAGGTCAGTACTTATCAACTAGCTCAACTTCGGTGTCAAAGGGAGAAAAACTTGATTTAAGCTTTAAAGGTAAAATTGCTAAAGCGGTCGAAAAAGTTGATCCTATGGATGTAGCCGCTAGATTATCGTGGCGCAAAGGTAGCTTAATATTTAGAGGTGAATCACTTGCTGAAGCCATGGCTGAAATCAGCCGCTATACAAATATAGATTTTGAGCTTTCGGAAGATGACCGCCTCAAAACAGTGCAAGTAGCCGGCATGTTTAAAACAGGCGATATTAAAGGACTGTTGGAAGTATTAAACAATAACTTTAATATTGATTATGAAAGAGTCAGCCCAAATAAAATTCGTTTAAAATACGCAACACCACACGTTTCAATATAGCGAAGTACACCATAATAATAACTAGGACACACAATTATGACATCACCTCTTTCGCCGAGCACTTATAGCTCGGCGCACACATTGGGCACATGCTCTCTTTTTTACGTAATATTTATCTCGGCCGTTGCTGCTATTGGTGGCTTTTTATTTGGTTTTGACTCAGGCGTTATTAACGGCACGGTGTCGGCACTCGGTAATGCTTTTAATTCAAGCAGTGTGGCTACAGGGTTTAATGTAGCCTCGGTATTATTAGGCTGCGCATTAGGTGCACTTGCAGCGGGGCCGCTGGCTGATAAGTTTGGCCGCCGTGCAATTATGATCATCACCGCGATTATTTTTGCTATTAGCGCATTTGGTTCGGGCATTAGCGAAAGCTCGGCCGAGTTTATTTTTTACCGCTTATTTGGTGGGTTAGGTATTGGAGCTGCATCGGTATTGGCGCCAGCTTATATTGCAGAGGTTGCGCCACCAGCCCTTCGTGGTCGTTTAGCTACACTTCAACAACTCGCTATTGTATTGGGTTTGTTTGCTGCGTTTTTAAGTAACTATTTAATTGCTGATGCAGCAGGCAGCGCGCAAAATATTTTAATGCTTGATATAGCCGCTTGGCGCTGGATGTTTTGGGCTGAGCTGGTGCCTGCAATACTGTTTTTAGTGGGGGTGTTGTTTATTCCTGAGTCGCCTCGTTATTTAGTGGCGCAAGGTAAAGTAACCGATGCAAAAACGGTATTTAGTAAAATTTCGAACGACAACGTTGATGCGCAAATAAGCGATGTTAAACGCTCCTTGCACAGTGATAAAAAGCCGAGTATTCACGATCTATTTATTGATGGCAGTAAAAAGGTACACCCTATTGTATGGGCGGGTGTTGCGCTTAGCGTATTTCAGCAATTTGTAGGTATTAACGTGGTGTTTTATTACGGCTCCGAGCTTTGGCAAGCCGCTGGGTTTGACGAGTCGCAATCGCTATTTATAAATGTATTAGCGGGCACCACGAATGTTGTATCGACCTTTATTGCTATTGCCCTAGTTGACAAAATTGGCCGTAAACCACTATTACTTGTAGGCAGTGTGGGCATGTTTATTAGCTTAAGTGCGCTTACTTATATATTTGGCAGCGCAGGCCTTGATGAAGCAGGCAAGCTTGCACTTAGCGATAACATGGGGACGTTTGCGCTTATAATGGCTAACTTATTTGTGGTATTTTTTGGCTTAAGTTGGGGCCCTGTTGTGTGGGTGTTATTAGGCGAAATGTTTAATAACCGAATTCGTGGCGCAGCCCTCGCGGTTGCTGCAAGCGCACAGTGGATTGCTAACTTTGCCATTACCATGACCTTCCCTATTATGTTGGCTAATATTGGCCTTGCAGGTGCGTACGGCTTTTACGCTTTATCGGCACTTATTAGTATATTTTTTGTGGCTAAATACATTACAGAAACCCGTGGTAAAACACTTGAGTCTATGTAATTAATCTAGGGCGGTGAATCCTCTCACCGCTTTGTATTTTTTAGCTAAATGATTGATTTAATGGTTGTATAAAAGGCTTAAGCCATTACCTCGCTAAACTTTGGGTTAAACACACACGCTAAATATTTTTTTTACTATAAGTAATCGATTTATATTCCTTTTTTTGAATATAGAAAATTAGCTATTGTCCGCGTTTTCTCACTACGTATGTCTATCAAAATGAAAAATAAGTTAGTATCAGGCCTTGCATTAACATGCACATTAGGAACATTTAGCGCATTTGCTACCAATGGGTATTTTACTCATGGCTATGGCATGACCCACAAAGGCATGGCAGGTGCAGGGGTTGCGCTATCTGAAGAGTTAATGTCTGGTGCTAATAACCCAGCCAGTTTTACTGTAAATGGGACAGAAATGTCACTGGGATTAGAGCTATTTTCACCTGATAGAAAATACACAGCATCATCTGTAGATACGTTTTATCCTAATGCGCTTTATCTTGAAGCAAAAACCCAAAAAAGTGATAACACGTTATTTGCCATCCCTGAATTTGCTATTGGCCATCAGTTAAATGACAAAATAAATATTGGCCTATTGGTTTACGGCAATGGCGGTATGAACACCGACTACAGCGCCAATTCTGAGCCTGAAGGTACATTTTACGCTGGCACAACAGGCGTTGATTTAAAACAGTTATTTATTAGTCCAACTATTAACTATAAATTAAACGAGCAAACAAAAGTGGGGGTTTCACCTATTTATGTTGTGCAACAATTTAAAGCGACAGGCCTGGGAAACTTTGCGCCTTTTTCGCAATCGCCTGAAAATTTAACTAATAATGGCACCGACACCAGCACAGGCTTAGGTGTGCAAGTGGGCATAACTCAAACCGTAGGCACATCGTTTAGTTGGGGTGCCAGTTATCGCTCATCGGTGGCTATGGAAGAATTTGATAGTTATAAAGGGTTATTTGCAGAAGACGGTGGCTTTGACTTACCTACCTCAATTCAAATTGGTGCCGCCTATAAAATTACACCAAATAACCAACTTGTATTCGATTGGCAAAAAATAAACTACAGTGAAGTTAAAAGCATTGCCAACCCAATAAGTAACTTAATGTCTGCACCGTTAGGTGCAACAACAGGTGCAGGGTTTGGCTGGGAAGATATGGATATATACAAATTAGGTTATCAGTGGCAGCGTACTGCGAAACAAATAATTCGCTTTGGTGTTTCTTACACTCAACAGCCTATTCCGTCGTCTGAGGTGTTATTTAATATTTTAGCGCCGGGTGTACAAGAGTGGCATTTTACAACGGGTTTTAGCCATAAAGTTAGCGACAATGTACAATTAAATGCTATGGCTTTTTACTCGCCAGCTAAAAAGGTATCAGGTGCTAACTTTTTAGCGCCAAACCAGCAACTAGCAATCGAAATGGACCAATCAGGTGTTGGTGTATCAATTGTTTGGGGAATATAAAATGGTAACTGAATTTACGCCTTTATCCGCCGCTTTAGGCGGTGCTTTAATTGGTATTTCATGTGCATTATTACTTGTTTTATTTGGTAAAGTGGCCGGTATTTCAGGGTTAGTTAAATCTTTGTTTACTCCACTAAAACCCGATAATGTGTGGAAAGTGTGCTTTATTACAGGCTTATTAATTGCGGGCGTTGCCACTTCACTTATTGCGCCTGAGTTATTAGAAGGCGAGTTAAGCCTACCGCCGTGGTTAATTATTATAGCGGGGCTCTTAGTGGGTGTTGGCACGTCATTTGCCAATGGCTGCACAAGCGGCCATGGCGTGTGTGGTATGTCGCGTTTCTCTACACGTTCTTGGGTTTCAACATGTGTGTTTATGCTTGTTGCTGTAATAACTGCTAACTTAGTTGGATAAAACATGAAAGCAATTACATCGGTATTTTTAGGCTTTATTTTTGGCTTAGGCCTTATTATTAGCGGGATGACCAACCCTGATAAAGTACTTAATTTTTTGACCTTTGGCGAAAGCTGGGATGGCAGTTTAATTATTGTAATGGCGGTAGCCATGGGAATAATGATGTTGGCGTGGTTTTGGGTTTCTAAAAAAGATACCCCTTTATTTGGTGAAGCATTTAGCCTGAGTAATCTAAAAAATGTAGATCGTAGATTAATTACGGGCTCTGTTTTGTTTGGTTTGGGGTGGGGATTGAGCGGAATTTGCCCTGGCCCCGGCTTAGTTCAACTGGTGTCATTCAAAATGGAGTTTTGGCTGTTTTTTGCCTCTGTATTGGGTGGAATGTGGGTAGCTAAAAAAATATGAGTAACGATTGCCGAGCTCATCTCGGCAATACACTTCTCTTTACTTCAAACATAGGTACATAACTTGCTGTATTAAATATAATTATATTTAATAGGTTTAAGTTATGCTCAAAAATACGCTTGACGTTATTAATAACACCCCTTGGTTGAGTACGATAGCTTACCTTTTATTTGTAACTATACTGTTGTTTTTTATTCGTTTTTTTATAATGTACTGGCTAAAAAAATGGACATCAAAAACAACATTTACATTCGACACACTACTTCTAGACTCAATATCTAAGCCACTAACACTTTGCACAATTATTGTGCTAATCACCATTTTAGAGCACGATACATTCGTTATTGACCCCGAGTTAGCAAAGCGAATTCCATTCAACAGCATTAATATTGTATTAGCTTTACTTGCCCTTATATTTTTTTTAAATCACTTTGTTATTGGCGCCGTTAATCACTACGCTAAACAATCTGCGGTTATTTTTAATTCTCAAAGTATTATAAAGGGGGTTATTCGCGTTACTCTTTTTTCGGTGGGGTTGTTGGTTTTATTGGGCACCTTGGGTATTTCTATTACGCCTATCATTGCATCTCTTGGTATTACTTCGCTTGCCGTTGCACTTGCCCTGCAACCCACCCTTGAAAATTTTTTTTCGGGCGTACAGCTTGTTATAGATAAACCCATACGTGTGGGGGATTTTATTGAGCTTGAATCAAAGGAGCAGGGCTTTGTAGAAAAAATTGGTTGGCGCTCTACGTGGGTTAAAATGCTGCCAAATAATATGATTATTATTCCTAATAGTCAGCTTTCTAAATCGCGTATTATTAATTACTTTTATCCCGAAAAAGAGCTGAGTGTACCTGTTGATGTAAGCGTGCATTACAGCTCAGACTTAGAGTTTGTAGAGCAGGTAACGCTTGAAGTTGCTCGCCAAGTATTGATTGACCATGAGTGGGGCGTTGATGATTACAATACCTTTGTGGTGTATCACACCTTTGATAACTCAAGTATTAATTTTACCGTAATGCTGCGCGCAAAAGAGTACTTTAATAGATTTTGGGTTAAATCTGCTTTTATCAAAGCGCTCCATAAACGCTATAACCAAGAAGGTATTGTGATCCCCTTCCCTATTACAGCCATTAATACATCGCAAGAAGCGGCTAATTTTAATAGCGATAAAAAATAAGCGCGAGATAAGCTCGCGCTTAATTTACTTTAAAATTTATAGGTCACTTGGCCTACTATTTCACGTGGGCTGCCCGGGAAATGGCCGTTACGCTCACTAAAGCCACTTACTGCGTATTCTTTATCGAATAGATTATTAATATTTACACTTAATAAAACATCGTCAAAGCGAGTAGTCCAGCTCATATCAAATACAGTAAAGGATTTAACTTTTTGGCCGTCTTGGCTTATTTGCTCGCTTACGTAATTTGCGCCAAATGCAATAGACGAATCGATGTTATCAAGCGCAAAACGCGACCATAAACCAGCTTGGTGACGCGGCGCATTAGCAAAGCGAGAGCCATCACCGTAGGTGCTTGAAATAGTATCGCCCGTTACCCCCTCAACAACCAATGTATCGTTGTAGGCGTAGTTAGCCGTTACCGTCCAATGCTCGGTTAAATCGCCCACCAGCGTTGTTTCAAACCCACGGCTTTCTACCTCACCAATATTTAAAAGTGCTGCAATGCCATCACCCGCGCCAGTGTCGTCAGGGTTGCTCATTACTACGTTTTCTTTATTAATTTGGTAAATAGCAAAGGTGCTCATAATTTTGCTATTAAGCCATTTGTTTTTCATACCAATTTCGGTTTGTTTACCGGTTTCTGGGGTTAAATTACCCTCGCCCTCTACGTCTTCTTGATCGCCCGACGATGCTGGGTTAAAGCTTTCTGAGTAATTTATGTATACCGATGTGTTTTCAACGGGTTGGTAGGTAACAGCCACGCGCGGCGTTACATCGTTATCTGAATAACTGTAACCGGTTTCTTTGTTTAGCTATTTAAAATAATCGTAGCGCAGGCCTGCAATAACAGTCCATTGCTCGTTAATGCTTACAATATCTTGTACGTATACGCCAAAACGGTCGGTTTCAACACCATCGCGGTTCATGTCGGTAAGGTTATAAGTACTTGGGTCGGTTTCGCCATAATTTAAGTCAAATATGTTTAAATTAGCCACCCCGTTTGCTTCATAGCGGGAACGTAAGTAATCGTACTCGGTATCGACTGTGTGGTAGTCGCCGCCAAATAATACTTGGTGCGTTAATTGGCCTTGCTCAAAGCTATAAACAAAGTCAGTCGTTAAGCTTGTTTCTTCGTTTGCGCGGTATTGCTTACGGTATTCGCGTTTAATGGTTTCGTCATCAATGTTTGCTTCACCATCACCGTTTACATCTACCCAGCTTTGCGACTCATGGTAGGCTTGGTCGCGTTCGTTATCCATGTAACGTAGTGTGCTACTTACAGAAAAATCATCATTAAAGTAATGCTTTAGCTCGGCCTGCAGTACTAACGCTTCCATATCTTGGTAGTCAAATGCTTCGTTTGCGTTGTAACTTGGGTCAACTAAAAAATTACCGTTCTCATCTACCGGTACACCACGTAAACGGTTACCACCTAGGTCTTGTTTGATGTAGTCAACACTTGTGGTTAGTGTGGTTGAATCTGTTAAATCAAATAATAAACCACCGGTAAACTCGGTATTTTTTGAATCTGCATTATTACGAAAGCTGTCTTGCTCCTCGTAATAACCACCTATACGATACGCCATGGTATCGGTTAAACCGCCGGTCATATCAAGTGATGCACCATGCGTGTTGTAATTGCCAAGCGTTAGTTTTAGCTCTTTGCTTTGCGTGTATGAAGGCTTTTTAGTCACGTAGTTGATCATACCGCCTGGCTCACCGCCACCATATAACGCAGAGGCTGGGCCTTTTAATACTTCGACACGCGCTACATTAAACAATTGTGGTACACCAAAGCCCGAATACGGATCGCCGCGTACGCCATCGTAAAATACATTGGCATCGTCTCTAAATCCACGAAAAGTAACGCCTGAATAGCTGTACTCACTTACCCCTGCTATTGAGCGGTATAAATCGGTAATGTCGCGCGCGGCTTGGTCAATAATAAGTTGCTCGGTCAATACCTGCGCAGATTGCGGTAATTTAATAAGATCTAAATCCGTTTTAGTCCCAATTTTACTTTCGGTTTCTAGGTAAAACTGCTGAGCGCGGCCAGTTACTTCTATTGTTTCAATCTCGTTATTTTGCTCGGCAAATGCCACATTAAAAAAAGCAGAAAAAGACGCAGCAATACTGAGCGCCAAATATTTTTGGTTAAACATGTTGATCCAGTGAAGAGGCTTAAAAACAACGCGAATGATAACGACTATCATTACCATATACAATGTAAATAATTCCATATTCCCCCTTCTTTTTCGAATGAAAAGTATTTGAGTAACACATTTAATTTGCAGCTCAGCATTAAAAAATTAATTAGCATTACTGGAATACAAAATTGATATAATATAACATATCTTAAATTGTAATTTAGTAAGATTATTAAATGATAAATAAACTGCCCGTCACAGTGTTATCAGGTTTTTTGGGGGCCGGTAAAACCACTGTACTTAGCCATATTCTTAATAACAGGCAAGGTAAAAAAGTGGCTGTTATAGTTAACGATATGAGCGATATAAATATCGATGCAGCCACTATTAAAAACGATGTATCGCTCAATCACAGTAACGAAAAGCTCGTCGAAATGAGCAACGGTTGTATTTGCTGCACCCTACGAGAAGACTTACTTGTTGAAGTGGGCAAACTTGCCAAAGAGGGGCATTTTGATTACCTCGTTATTGAATCAACCGGTATTTCTGAGCCATTACCTGTAGCCGAAACATTTACCTTTGCCGATGAAAATGGCGTATCACTGGGTGATATTGCCACACTTGATACTATGGTAACGGTGGTTGATGCGGTTAACTTTTTAAACGACTACGAACAAGCAAACGATTTACAAGATACTGGCGAATCGTTAGGAGAAGACGACGAAAGAAGCGTAGCCGACCTACTTGTTGACCAAGTTGAATTTGCCGATGTTATTTTAATTAGTAAAACTGATTTAATTACAAACGATGAATTAAATAAACTCACTGCCATTTTAAATACGCTTAATACTCACGCTAACATTATTCCTATTTCAAACGGCCATATTAATATTAACGAAGTACTAAACACGGGTTTATTTAATTTTGAACGTGCCCAACAAGCACCGGGTTGGCTTAAAGAAATGCATGGTGAACATATTCCCGAGACCGAAGAGTATGGTATTAGCAGCTTTAATTACACTGCGCGCCGCCCATTTGACCCTGAAAAGTTTTATCACTTTTTGCACAACACCGAGCAGTTTGGCAAGCTAATTCGTTCTAAAGGTTATTTTTGGTTAGCAACACGCCCTTTATTTTGCGGGCAATGGAGCCAAGCAGGAGGTATAGCTCATTACGGATTTGCTGGTATGTTTTTTAAAGCCATCCCTAAAAAAGACTGGCCCACAGAGCCCGAGCTACTTGCTGATATAAACAGTAAATGGGTAGAACCCTTTGGTGACATGCGCCAAGAGCTAGTGTTTATTGGTCAATCATTAAATAAACAAGCCATGATCAACGCGCTTGATAACTGCCTACTTCCAGAAGATGCTGTACTAAAAAGTAAAGAATTTTGGAGAACCTATAACGACCCATTTCCTATTTGGGAGAAAGAGTAATGAATGCCCTAGCCCCAATGACTGCGCAAACAAAACCGGCTAAACCACTGTACCGAAGAGCAGTTAAAGGGATTGATCCCAATGTATTGCCACAAATTTATAAACAAGACACTAACATTGTTATTTGGCAAAGAGACCTTGAGCAAACATTAACAAATGCAGTTAATACGCTCATTAGCGCAAATGCTTTAAAGCCACTAGAACTTGCGGTATCGCCCGATGATGCGTTTGATCAATTAATAAAAGCACTTAAGCCAGAAGATAATAACCGCGATGAAGTTAAAGCGCTGTGTGAAGATATCGCACTGTTGGTTGAAATGTTTTGCTGCCTGTTTGATTTAAAACGCGCCGGTTTAAGGCTAAAAATATTAGATAAACCCATGTGCCCGCGTTTTCATGTAGACAAAATTCCGTGCCGGCTAGTGACTACCTATCAAGGTGTTGCTACGCAGTGGTTAAATCACAGCGATGTAAACCGCTCAAAGCTAGGTACTGGTAATTTAGGTAAACCCGATGAAGAGTCTGGCTTATTTAAAAGCCTAAATAATATTAATCAACTCAAGCAAGGTGATGTTGCCCTACTTAAAGGTGAGTATTGGGATGAAAACGAAGGCGCAGGGCTAGTGCACCGCTCGCCACCTGTGGCTGAAAACGAGCAACGGTTATTGCTCACCCTCGATTTTATATGAAATTAAAGCGCCATTTATAAAGGCCATATTTTGTCTGGCCTTTATAAATTATACTTAATTTATCTTTATAAGATTATTAGCAATAACGCTATATAACCCCTGAGAGTTAACCGGCTTTGAAATAAAGTCATCCATACCTACATCTAAACAACGCTGCTTATCTTCTTCGTATGCATTGGCTGTAATGGCGATAATTGGAACCCGTTTATCTGCACCTATTTCATTTTCGCGAATGCGTATAGTACATTCATAACCGTCCATATTAGGCATTTGACAGTCCATTAAAATTAAATCAAACACATTACTTTTTAATGCTTTAAGCGCTTCTAAACCGTCGTTTGCCATTGTAATAGTAACAGCTGTTGGCTCTAACATTTTTGCAATTACTTGGCGGTTTATAGGGTTATCTTCCACCAGCAAAATATCCTTATTTAGCAAGTCTGGTAGCGACTGTGCTTGGACCGGCTTTGCTAAATCGACACTTTGCGCTTTAGGGGCATTTATTGAAAACTTAATAGTGCTACCCAAACCTGGCACGCTATTTAAGGTTATTTCACCACTCATTTTTTTAATCAAACCTTGGCAAATAGCCAACCCAAGGCCTGTACCGCCATATTTACGTGCTACGCTAGCATCTGCTTGAGTAAATTCACTGAAAAGTAATAGCTGCTGCTCTTTTTCGATCCCAATACCGCTATCAGACACACTTACCGTGAGCTGCTGATCACTGTAATCAAACGATAAACGCACAAACCCAGCCTGAGTAAACTTTTGCGCATTAGACAATAAGTTAATAATTACTTGATTTAAACGTAAGTCGTCTACATTTACGCAATCGGGTAAGTCTGGACTCTGTTGAATAATAAACTCAACATCGTTGGAGTGAATAATTGGCGAAAATAACGAATGAATATTTTCAATAAACGGAGCAAGCAAAGTTGCTCGCGGGCTAATTTGCATGGCGTTTGCTTCAATTTTAGAAAAGTCTAAAATATCGTTTAATATTTGAAGTAGATTTTTGGAGCTTTTTTGCTGTGTTTCAAGCAGCTCGCGTTGATCATCTGTAAGGGTGGTATCTCGCAGTAATACCTCTCCCATACCTAAAATGCCATTCATAGGAGTGCGCAGTTCATGACTCATGTTGGCCAAAAACTGTGACTTAGCTTTATTAGCCTCATTAGCTGATTTAACTGCTTTTGTTAGCTCATCTGTTTGCTCAGCCACTTTAACTTCCAACTGCTGGTTAAATTGGCTTAGCTGTTTATTTAAATCCTGATTTTTAATATTAGACGCTTGTAAACTTTCTATTGAGTCCCTTAACGCATTCCCCAACATTTTAAACTGTTGTTGCAGCTGCAGCACTTCGTACCAGCTAGACTCTGTATTAAAGTGTTGTTTGTCTGATTTATTAAAACCATACATTAAATTAGTCAAACCAATAATTGGCTGAACTAATAAATTAGATAAATGATGTATAAACAACACCACTAAAAAAATCAACACTGCACTAAACAATATTGTTGGTAGCCAAGCTGTTGCTACCACCTTAGTTAAGTGTTTACGATTGTAAAACGTAATAACTTGCCATTGACTACTAGTATCAACATACTGATTGGTATGAAATACTTCATTATTAACAGAACGAAAAAGTTGATTATCGCCCAGGTTGCTTATTGTAAAATCTAACGTCTTAAAATCAGCCAGTATTTGAAATTGTGCTAAAGAGCTAAAAACAATTCTTTGCTCAGCATCGAGTATAATTAGCTCACCAGTTTGATTAAACAAATTTGGAATATACTGCTCTAAGCGCTCTAGCTTTAAAGAGCCCTCTACAACACCATAAAACTCGTTATTTTTGTATATTGGTGCAGAAAGAGCAACTATAGGCTCATTACCAAGACCACGCCCCTGAAACACCCCACTACTGTAACCTTTGGGATACTGTTGAGCTTGTGAAAAATACGGTCGGTCGTTTACAAATCGCTTCTCCTCACTAAGCCCTGCAAGTAATGTTTCAGGAATACTTTTAGCGACATACCCATTTGGCATTGCATATAAACTCGTAGTAAAACCTGGGTATAAATCCATTAACTGTGTGAGCTGCTGTTTTATATCAATCCCACCCCCAATGGCATCACTACTCATTACCACCGCGTTTTTATGAAACTGCAAATAGTCATTCAACTGTGTGCTAATAGATTTTGCTTTTTCCTCAAGCTGCGCATTTACCTCATACTCTATACGCGAATGATGGTCGTTAACCAAAAAAACACTTGTAATAAGCACAACCAAAACAATAATAACACTGACCACATAACTAAGAATACGAGCCAGTGGACGTCCTTGATAAGCACGGCTAGCATAAGGAACAAATATACTAATCAAATCAACCAATGCTAAGCTGATTAATGCGTTAACCAGGTATTTAAACACTGCAACAATAAGCGTTAGCGACGCTAAATCCATTACAAACTGGCCTATCACCCAAATAATAGGTAGCCCCACTAAAAACCAAAATACGGCACCTAAAGGTAAAATGGGTTTTGAACGCCTCAAACAGAAAGTATAAAGCCATAAAAGCTCAAGCAAATACACTACACTGGGCCAACAGTGGCCCCACCTATAAAGTAAGAAACTCGAGACAATTGCAAGCGTAAGACAGGAGTAGCGCAACCCAGTGAATACTAAGCTGCATAAAACAAAAATTTGTCCAAATAAAAATTCAGAACTATCGAAAAAATACAGGGGTAAAAGGTTAACCAACCCGCCTATTAACCCTAATAAAATAGCTAGTGCCCACTTACTTCTTTGAGACATTACAATAACCCTTGGGCATCTGATTTAACATGTGTAGCGTTAACGTTAACGCTTTATTTCATTATTGCGCAATATCTAAGTGTTGTCTATAAGGTAGAAACAGAGGGAATAAAGGAAAATAAACTGCTGGTATTTAATTATAATTTTTTAAATGAGTTAAGAGGTTGTCACCCAAATGAGGAATTTGGGTGGCAGTCTTACCAGCCACATCTCGGCACACACGTCACAAACTGTGGCTGCTCCCTTCCGGGCCTGACCAGGTTCGCCTGCTAGTGTTGCGAGAGGACCAATAAGACTACCATTGAGGGCCTTGGTTGGCGCGGGAGGGATTATCTCTACTTTTACTGTGTTATTCAAGGGATAATCAAAAAAGAAAGTGCGATTGCATACTTCATATACAATCGCCGTATTAAAATTTAATTTGTGGCTGTTAATTGCTCTCTAATTGCGCTTTTATATTACGTAATGCGCCTTTCACTTTTTTCATGTTTTCTGGACCCATACGTAATAACTGCTTTTGAGCTGCGGGTAGTTGCTCCCATTCAGAAAACGCATACTGATAAGTCACTGAGTCACGAAGAAGTGGTAAGGCGCCTTCTGGTTCTGGTGTATCAAGCAGTAAATCAATTGCGTCGTTCAATGTTTGTTTAAACTCATCATCGCCGTAACCAATTTCTGTGTATGCATCATTAATAAGTGGCTTGTACTCTTCATACAATCGGACCACTTGCGCTGCACTCATACTCGTAAATACTTTTACATAAGGTGTATAACGCTCATAACTATTCGGATCAATGGTTAAAATATCCCCCTCGCTGACACTAAAGCTTTCATGGGGTTTGATAACAGGGTTATGTTTTTTAGCAACTTTACCTTGGGCTAAGTTATCAATAAAAACAACACCTCTGCGAATAACATCATCAGTGACCAATAGGCTCATAACAGAGTCACTCAAGTACTCGTCCATTTTAGCAACAACCACAGTATCACTATCATTTAAGGCAGGTAGCGTAGCTACTTCTGGTTCTGGTTTAACTATTCGCTGCGCTGGCACTTCGAGCTCTGCGGGTTGCTCAATGACTGTTGGCTCTTCTGGCTCAATTATATCTGGTTCATTTAATGGCTTAAGTTCCATTATTGGCTGCTCTTTTATCGGCTTTGTTACCTCTGTTCTCGACTCTGGCTCGTCACTTGGTTTGAGTAATACGAAAGCAACAACACAGGCAACAACAATTAGCGTAATAATAGCAAGAAGTAGATTACTGTTTGGTGAGCGTTTTTGAACATCTGATGAGTCTGACATACTAACTCCATAAAAAATTAAAATGCGATATCACTTAGAGTAGACTAAGTGGATTAAATTCATTCTGTTCGAGCTTTTATTAAATTAATACCTTAGATTATTCGGCCTGAATTGCGCATTAAATTGCGCTATAAAAAAGCAAGCACTTTTTCAAGAACAGTTATCCTTTGATTCTTCTAGCTTAAAGAATTACAGTTGATAAATAAAGTAAAGACGTTGAACAGTTTAACCACCAATATGAAAATTAAGCAAATAGATCCAAAAAAGCCTAAAACAGCCTTATTACTTACCGGTGGTGGTGCTAGAGCTGCGTATCAAGTAGGTGTTTTAAAAGCATTAGCTCATAGTATGCCACGTACCGCACCTCTTCCTTTTAGAATAATTAATGGTACATCTGCCGGAGCTATAAATTCTGCGGCCTTAGCGTGTTATGCCTCTTGCGCTCATTTAGCTGTGCGTAAATTAGAATCTGTATGGAAAAACTTTTCGACCTCTATGGTCTACAAAAGTGATTTTTTGAGTGTGTTTGGTCACATTGCGCGTAATATTTTAACCAGTTTTCAATCCGAACATATTAACCACCCACCTGCGAGCTTACTGAATAATCGTCCTTTGCGTGGCTTACTTAACGAGATTTTAGACCTTCACCGCATAGAGCGTAATTTACACCGTAACTATTTAGAAGCTCTTTCTATTACCGCTTCAAGTTACACAACGGGTGACTCGGTTGCTTTTTTTCAATCAAATACGCAAATACCTTGGCAAAGAGCTAAGCGTGAAGGACGCTCTACACGCATCAATGTTGATCATTTAATGGCATCAAGTGCTATTCCAATGGTGTTTCCAAGCGTTAATATTCATAACCATTACTTTGGTGACGGCTCTATACATCAATTGTCACCGCTTAGCCCATCAATACATTTAGGCGCCGAAAAAATATTTATTATTGGTGTCGATGAACCTAAAGAGCCGCATCCATCGGGGTATTCTGCACATTACCCCGGGCTTTCGGCTGTTGCAGGGCACTTGCTTGATAGTGTATTTACCGACACCATGCAGTCAGATTTAGAACGTTTAGGCAGAATAAACCGCACTTTGGGTCTTTTACCTGCACGAGATAAACACCAAGAGCTAAAACAAATAGATAGCTTTATTATTAATCCCTCACAAAATTTTAATGTCATTGCGGCGCAGTATTACAACGATATGCCATGGGCGATAAAAGTATTGTTGCGAATTATTGGTGTTAAAAAACACTCTCAATCAAGTTTAACTAGTTACTTATTATTTGAAAAACGCTACACCCAACATTTAATGGAAATAGGGTATCAAGATGGTATGGCTAAGCTACCCGAAATAAGGGCGTTTTTAGGGCTCGATTAACTTATTCAATGCCACCTAGTAAAAAATGTTCTACTCGTTCTACCCGCCGTGGTTTACCTTGTAAAACGAGTATATCGTTTGCTAGCAGGACAATTTGATCTGAAGGGGCATCTATTTCTCGGTCTTGGCGTCGCAATGCTTTTATAGACACCCTGCGCTTTACTAAATTAAGCTCGTGTATGCTTTTATTAACCGCATGTGCTTTATCGGGAAGAGCAACCACATGTAAATATTCTAACTTATCTGAATTCCCCTCATCATTGTTTATATGTTCGCCCGTAAAAAAACGTTGTAGAAACTGATAGCGATTTCTTCGCTCATCGCTAACACGCCTAATAATTCGGCTCATGGGGACACCCGACATAGATAAAACATGCGAGACTATCATTAAACTTGCTTCAAGTGATTCTGGTACTACTTCTGTTACACCAAGCTCACGAAGCTTTTCAAGTTGACTGTCGTCTCGTGTACGTATCAGTATTTTTACCTCGGGTGCGATTTGCTTTATTGCGTCTATCACTATTTGTGTTTGGTCAAATTCAGTAAATGTAATAATCACCAAGCGTGCACGCTCTACACCAGCACACTTTAAAATATCTTTTTGTTTAACGTGGCCAAATATTACAGGCTCACCCGCTGCCTTTCCTTCTTGAACAAGTATGGGGTTACTTTCTACAGCAACATATTCAATTGCCTCTGGTTTTAAAAAACGCGCTATTGTTTGCCCTACCCTCGAAAAACCACAAATGACTACATGGTTTGTGTAAAGCATACTTACTTGTGGCTCGCTATCCCATGCTACGCTTGGGCTATTTAATAATCCCAAACGCCTCAAAATGGTGGGTGTTTTTTCAATTAAAAATGGGGTTAACGCCATTGATAACACGCCAAGCGCAATTAAAAATGAAATGTGTTCGCTTGTTAATAGTTGGTGCTGCCTCCCTAAAGCAATTAACACAAAACCAAACTCTCCCATTTGCCACAGCATAATTCCACACGCTAATGAGTCATGCTTTCGCTCACCCATTAGTTGTGCACTAATAGCAACCACGGCTATTTTTAAAACCAACAACCCTAGTAAGGCAGCAACGATAATAACGCCATTACTTAACACATAAAGTAAATCGAGCTGCATGCCTACGGTTACAAAAAATAGCCCCATTAAAATATCGCGAAATGGTCGTATATCTGCTTCAAGCTGATGCCTGTAATGACTTTCTCCTAGCATCATACCGGCCAGGAATGCACCTAACGCCATTGATAAACCAAACATATAAGTGAGTAGCCCTGCAAATAAAGCAACGAGTAGTGTAGTCAGTACAAATAGCTCATCGGTTCGTACTAAAGCTATTTCGTTAAATACTTTAGGCAGTACCCACTTACCTATAGCCCAAAGTAGCATGCAAACAAAAGCCCCTTTAGTCAGAGAAAATGCCAACGCCCATCCAATTGTTTGTGAATCGCTTGTGGCAAATAAAGGAAGAATAATAAGTAAAGGTACGACCGCAATATCTTGGAACAACAATACACCTATTGCTAATTGCCCTCTGCGCTGATTAAGTTCTCCACTTTCTTTTAGTAATTTAACAACGACTGCCGTTGAAGACAGCGCCATAATAGAGCCAATAGTAAAGCTGGTAAGCAAGCTAAAGTTTAAACAATACAAAATTATAATGAGCACTAAACTGGTTACAATCACCTGCAGTGACCCTAATCCAAATACAATATTGCGCATTGCCATTAATCGGGAAATTGAAAACTCAAGCCCTAAACTAAAAAGCAAAAATACAATGCCTAGCTCTGCAACAAAGTCTATCTCGTGCGTATGTTCCAACCAACCAACGCCATGGCTGCCTGCTAAAACACCTGTTGCCAGGTACGCCAAAATTGGCGGCAAACCGATACGCTTAAAAAACCACACAAAAATTACGGCAGCCACAAGCAAGCCAAAAAACTGAGCATTAATACTTTGCAAATTTGGCCTCTGGCGTCAATTAAACTAAGGGATGTAGTTTAAATATAGCAAGCAATTGTTTTTAAGCTAGTTTTAAAATATGGCACAGAAATCGCTTAATAATGGCAAAGCAACACCCTCGGGGGAGAATTTAATGGAAAATGTCCATATTTTGACGCAACGTGTCTCTGGTCGCGGCGATTTTTTGCCGTTTTCGGCTGAGCACACACCAAATCACGAAACAACGGCAACACATGAGTTAGTCGCTGAGCTACAAACTAGTTTAGTTATTGAAGATGTATTAGCCATATATGCAAAGTTTACAAAAAAGCTTTTAAACTTTACGGGGTTGCAGTTTCAATCAACGCTTGGTACCGCACAAACGTCTGAAAGTGATACAAACAGTACACCCTATATTTTTGATTTAGCAATTGGAAGAGAGCATTTAGGGCAACTTATTTACTTTAGTAAATACCCTTTAGGCAAAGCAATTGAAAGCAAGCTACGGGCGCTTCACTCAGCGTTGGTTTACCCGCTACGTAATGCGATGATGTATAGCCGCGTTCTTAAATTGGCAACAAAAGACTCTCTAACGGGTTTAAATAACCGTAGTCAATTTAATGACATTTTATCTCAAAAACTAGAAAACTGTCGTCGTTATCAACGCCCTTTCAGCTTAATGTTATTAGACCTTGATAACTTTAAGCAGGTCAATGATCAGTTTGGTCATAAAATTGGTGACGATACACTTAAAGAATTTGCCACAGTATTAAATTCAAGTATACGTGCGACAGATACTGTATTTAGATTTGGTGGTGATGAATTTGCAATACTAATTGAAGACCCTGAGTTTACAACTAACAAAGTGATTTCTGAACGCATTATGCAATTTGTAAAACACTCAAGTTTAATGTCTAAATACAGCGTAACGGTAAGTATTGGTTACACATTAGCGACAAGTAAAGACTGCGATATAGAATTATTCTCACGAGCAGATAAAGGATTGTACAAAGCTAAAGCGTCTGGTAGAAATTGCGCTAAAGCATATTAACTTAACGATTTAATTAATAAAGGCCTCGCTTCCCCCGCGGGGCCTTTTTTATGCAAACCGCGACCCTATTGCTTAATAGGCTTTGCGGGTAAAAACTTATAAATAGTAAGCGCTACACAAAAACCAAAAAAGTAACCACTCACTAAATTAATTAAGGCAGTGGCGGTGCCAAGAGGCGTAAATAACACTAAAACTAATGGTAAACTCACCCCTAGTATAAAAAATATGCCGCCTTTACCTAACCAGTAAGCCATTAAAATAACCGCTGATACAGCACCACCCGAAATAGCATAGGCTAAAGTAACAATGTTCAAATCGAGTAATACATTAGCAACTAACGCTATTAGGGCTGTAAATAGCATGCCTAATGGGGCTTTATTAACCAGCGATAACCCAACATGTGGCTGTTTACTCATTTATTTACACTCCCAATAAATACCATTTTCATCATAATGTTTTTCACTTATAAAATAGCCAACCACTTGGACTAATTCGTCGTTGTAGAAAATAAGGGGCACATGACTTCGAAGCCAAGGCGCTATTTTTGCATCTTTAAACCAGTGCTTAACGGTGTTGCTTCCTGGCTTTTTTAGTGGTGTTATACGAGCGCTATTGCAATTAAACCTTACTGAAACCTGCTCATTAGCATACGGCGCTCTTATTCCTGCACCGCTTTGCTTTGTTAATATGCGGCCATCATTGAGGGTGAGTTCATGAGTGATTAACTTATCATCATTCACAATGTTATTTTGAATTACAAAATACAAACTCCCTTGATGGCGTCTAACTTGTCCATCAACTAAGTCAATTTGAATTTGTGCGTCGGCCTGAGCATTTATTGCCTGGTTGATAATTTGTGACAACTGCTTTTGAGATGGCATTATTTCAGTAAACAAACCCAGCCACGCTCTTACCACATTCGCTAAACGCGACTCACTGTATGACTTTATGTTGTTAATACATAACGCTTGTTGCGTACTTAAACTTTGATTTAAATCAGTAAAAATATATTCATCAAGTAGAGCTTGTTGTTGCTGAAGTAACTCAATACTGCGAGCTGCACACTGCTCAAAGCCATCAAACCGCTCTGCAAGTAAGGGTACAACACTGGCGCGCAAAAAGTTACGATCGAAGCGCTCATCAGTATTGGAGTCATCTGTAATATGATCAATACCATATTGTGCAGCAAAGCTCTCAATTTCACTTCGTTTCACATCTAAAAGTGGTCTAAAACACACTCTGCCACTTTTTAATACGCGCTTTTGATGCATAGCGCCGAGACCTTTTAAACCAGAACCTCGTTTTAAACGCAGTAAAAAAGTTTCTATTTGGTCGTTTAAGTGTTGCCCTAGCAATATAATACTGTTTTTTGGGCATACCTCGTCGAGCGCTTTATAGCGAGCATCACGTGCTTGAGCTTCTAAGCTTGTTCGTGATTGAACCGCTATATTGACACTCACTGCCTGAAATGACACGCCAAGATCTATACATAAGCGTTTACAAAACTGTTGCCAATCATGAGCATGTTTACTCAACCCATGATTAACATACACAGCACTGAGCGTAATCGTATCAACTTCACTTTTTAGCTTACTCATTAAATGCAGCAACACAACCGAATCTACCCCACCTGAAAGCGCAACAGTAAATGCACTATTAGGTTGTTTAATATAGCTACTTAATGACTTTTTTAATTGCTGGTAAATGGCTGATGACTGCATACAACACGCTATAAAATTATAATTTAATGTATTTTAAAACAAAAAAGCCGCATAGGCGGCTTTTTTTAACATTTAATATCAGTAATTACTGTTAGCAGTAACCAAACGACATTAAACGCTTGTAACGTTGATCAAGCATGTCTTCAAGCGAAAGCGCTTGTAAGTCTGCTAAATCACGCTTTAAACGCGTTTTTAAGTTACGCGCCATTGCATCGTAATTGCGGTGCGCGCCACCCAAAGGCTCATCAACTAAGTTATTGATTAAGTCTAACTCTTTAACGCGCTCTGCCGTTACACCCATGGCTTCTGCTGCAAGTGGTGCTTTGTCTGCGCTTTTCCATAAAATTGATGCACACCCTTCTGGCGAAATCACCGAGTACGTGCTGTATTGCAACATGTTAACTCTGTCGCCAACACCAATGGCTAATGCACCACCTGAACCGCCTTCACCAATAACCGTACAAATAGTGGGCACTTTAAGTGCAGCCATTACTTTAAGGTTACGTGCGATTGCTTCAGACTGACCACGCTCTTCAGCGCCCACACCTGGGTAGGCACCTGGTGTGTCGATAAAGGTCATAATTGGCATTTTGAAGCGCTCAGCCATTTCCATTAAGCGTAGTGCTTTACGGTAACCTTCTGGTTTTGGCATGCCAAAATTGCGTTTGATTTTTTCAGCTGTGTCACGCCCTTTTTGTTGGCCAATAACCATCACTGGTTCGCCATCTAAACGTGCAACACCGCCTAAAATAGCCGGATCATTAGCAAATGTACGATCGCCTGCAAACTCGTCAAATTCCGTAAAAATGCGCTCGATATAGTCTCGAGTGTAAGGACGCAACGGATGACGTGCTAACTGTGATACTTGCCAAGCGCCTAAATTTGAGAATATTTCCTCTTTTTGTTTAGCACTTTTTTCTTTTAATTTGCTGACTTCCTCTTCTAACTCAAGGTCTAACTCGCCAGCGCGGCTTATGCTTTGTAATTCTTCAATTTTTGCTTCTAATTCTGCAATTGGAAGCTCAAAATCAAGATAATTGAGGCTCATGCTCTAAACTACCTAATCAGTTAAATTCTAGTTCTACATTTTGTGCCGCCATAAGTGATAACTTATGAATTAAGTCGTCGCTCGGCGTGACACACCATTCGATCCCTAGGGTTAATTGCGCCAACGCATCGGGGCGTTGGTAATAAACCTTGATCGGACACGTTCCCATTTTATAAGGTTCGAGTACTTTTTGTAATTTATCGAAGAAACCTGCCTCGATTTGCACCATGTTCAGCGTCATTTTAATCGCTTTAATGCGTTTTTCACGCGCTTGAGCAATGGTGTTTATTTCTCTGGCGGTCATTGTAATGCCACCAGAGAAGTTATCAAAGCTGACCTGTCCAGATATTACCAAGATATTATTAACTTGCAGCATTTCTTGGTACATTTCAAACTGTTCTGGGAACAAGCGTACATCAATACGGGCGCTCTTGTCATCTAAAGTTATTAAGCCCCAGCGGTTCCCTTTTTTATTAATTAAGGTGCGAGCAGAAATAACCAAACCAGCAGCGGTTGAGAGTACATCACGATTAGTTGGTTGTAAATCCACCAGCTTTCCGCTGGTGTAATACCTAAGTTCTTTTCGGTACTGATTTATCGGATGCCCTGTTAAATAAAGACCTAGCGTGTCTTTTTCACCCTCTAACCACTCGTTGTCGGTCAGCCCCGTCGCCTTAATAAAGGCTTGCTCAACTTCATCAGGCTCGGTGGCTAATAAACCAAATAAATCACTTTGCCCTAGTTGCTCTGCCTTGTTGTGCTGATCGGCTGCGCGCATGGCATCTTTTAAACTTGCCAGTAACGTTGCACGCCCTGCTTGGGTTTTCTCTGGCCCTAATTGGTCAAGCGCGCCGGCATAAATTAATTTTTCAGTAACCCGTTTATTTAAGCGTTTCAAGTCAACGCGAGCACAAAAATCAAATAAATCTTTAAACGGGCCACCTTTTGCGCGCGCTTCTAAAATAGCGTCTACGGGCGCTTCGCCCACGCCTTTAATAGCGCCAATACCGTAAACAATTTCACCTTGCAAATTTACCGTAAACTTAAACTCTCCCGCGTTTACATCGGGCGGTAATAAGGTGAGTTTCATGTTTTCACATTCATCCACCAAAATAACTATTTTATCGGTGTTATCCATATCAGCCGACATTACTGCAGCCATAAATTCTGCCGGATGGTGCGTTTTCATCCATAACGTTTGGTACGAAACCAATGCATAAGCCGCTGAGTGAGATTTATTAAAACCATAACCTGCGAACTTTTCTACCAAGTCGAAGATTTTAATGGCTAGTTCGCCGTCAATACCATTATTACGCGCGCCATCTTCAAACGTTGAACGCTGCTTTGCCATTTCTTCGGGTTTTTTCTTACCCATTGCACGGCGTAACATATCAGCGCCACCCAACGTATAGCCTGCGAGCACTTGCGCTATTTGCATTACTTGTTCTTGATACAAAATAATGCCGTATGTCGGATCAAGTATTGGTTTTAAGCTTTCGTGTTGGTATTGCGCATCTGGGTATGAGATTTCTTCTCGGCCGAGTTTTCGGTCAATAAAGTTATCTACCATGCCTGATTGCAGTGGCCCTGGGCGAAACAACGCCACGAGTGCAATCATATCCTCAAAACAATCGGGCTTAAGGCGGCGTACTAGGTCTTTCATGCCGCGCGATTCTAGCTGAAACACTGCCGTTGTTTCGGCGCGCAGTAATAGCTCTATGCTTTTTTTATCATCCAGTGGAATGGTGTTGATATCAACAGGATCTTTGCCTTCGCGCTGCATGCGCACGTTGGTCATATCTACTGCCCACTGCAAAATGGTCAAGGTACGTAAGCCCAAGAAATCGAACTTAACAAGGCCTGCGGTTTCTACGTCGTTTTTATCAAACTGGGTAACCGGAAACTTACCTTCATCGTCACAATAAAGTGCAGCAAAGTCGGTAATGGTGGTCGGCGATATTACAACACCACCGGCGTGTTTACCGGCATTACGCGTACACCCTTCGAGGATGCGACACATGTCTATTAAGTCTTTTACCTCAGAGTCGCCGTCGTAGGCTTCTTGTAAGCGCGGCTCTACTTCAAAAGCTTTGGCAAGGGTCATCCCTGGATCGCCTGGGATCATCTTTGAAATACGATCAACAAAGCCATAAGGGTGGCCAAGTACACGGCCTACATCGCGTATTACCGCTTTTGCCGCCATAGTACCAAAGGTAATAATTTGTGATACCGCATCACGGCCATACAATGCCGATACGTGATCAATTACTTCATCGCGCCTATCCATACAAAAATCGACGTCGAAATCGGGCATTGATACACGTTCAGGGTTAAGGAATCGCTCAAAGAGTAAGTCAAATTCAAGCGGATCGAGGTCTGTAATTTTAAGCGCATATGCTACTAATGAACCCGCACCCGAACCACGCCCAGGACCTACCGGAATATTGTTATCCTTACTCCACTGAATAAACTCCATTACGATTAAGAAGTAACCCGGAAAACCCATTTGGTTAATTACGCCAAGCTCTATTGCTAAACGCTCATCGTATTCAACGCGTTTTACTTTACGGTCTTCTTCGTCTGGGAATAAAAACTGGAGACGTTCTTCAAGGCCGTCTTCTGAAACTTTAACCAAAAACTCATCTATATTAAGAGAGCCTGTTGGGTAATCTGGCAAAAAGTATTCGCCTAACTTTACAGTCACATTACAGCGTTTGGCTATTTCTACAGTATTTTGCAGTGCTTCGGGTATATCGCTAAATAGCTCAGCCATTTGCTCAGGCGTTTTTAGGTACTGTTCTTCTGAGAAACGTTTTGGGCGGCGCTTATCATCAAGGGTGTAACCATCAAAAATAGCAACTCGAATTTCATGCGCTTCAAAATTTTCTGGCTTTAAAAATACCACTTCGTTGGTTGCTACAACGGGTAACTGCTCTTTAGCGGCAAGCTCTACCGCCATGTGTAAGTAGTCTTCCTCAAGTGGACGATTTGTGCGAACCAATTCTAAATAGTAATGATCGCTAAAGTGCTGCTTGTAAAAGCTAATAACCGATTCAATAACACCAGGGTTATTTTTTAAAAGCGCCTTACCTAAATCACCATCTTTCGCGCCAGATAGGATAATTAACCCTTCTTTGTGGTTAGCTAACCATTCTCTGTCGATGACTGGGCGATGAAAAACATGACCTCGCTGATACGCTTCAGAAATTAATAGCGTTATATTTTTATAACCTACATTGTCTTTAGCTAAAATTGTAATACGGCATGGTTCATCGGGGAATTCAGGGCTGCGCAGCCAAAAATCAGCGCCAACAATCGGCTTTATACCCGCATTGTGCGTGGCGCCATAAAAGCGCACTAAACCACAAAAGTTCATTTGATCGGTAATAGCAAGCGCAGGCATTTCAAGCTCTTGCGCTTTAGCGACTATTGGCTTGGTTTTGGCTAAGCCATCAACCATCGAAAAGTCTGAGTGAACCCTTAAATGTACAAACTCTGGTGCAGC
This sequence comes from Pseudoalteromonas sp. NH0006-46, assembly GCF_057547735.1. Lineage (NCBI taxonomy): Bacteria > Pseudomonadati > Pseudomonadota > Gammaproteobacteria > Alteromonadales > Pseudoalteromonadaceae > Pseudoalteromonas > Pseudoalteromonas sp. NH0006-46. The sequence goes on from NZ_BAAJML010000005.1 coordinate 142,875, forward strand.
CATGGTTTATGCCTCACCCTTAGCTTGCATTAGCACACGTTGTACAGGCTTAAAGCTTTTACGGTGTTCGTCAATTGCGCCGTATTGCTCAAGCGCTGCAAAGTGCGCTTTAGTTGGGTAACCTTTATGCCCTGCAAACCCATATTGTGGGTAGCGTGCATCGAGTTCAACCATTTCATCATCACGCGCTACTTTAGCTAAAATAGACGCTGCTGATATTTCAGCCACTAGGCTATCGCCCTTAACAACCGCTTGTGCCGGCATTGTTAATTTCGGTAAACGATTACCATCTATAAATACAAATTCAGGCTGTGTGCTTAACCCTTCAACTGCGCGGCTCATAGCAAGCATGGTAGCGTGTAAAATATTTAACTCGTCAATTTCTGATGGGCTGCAACGCCCATAGGCATAGCACAGTGCTTTTTCTTTTATTTCTGAAGCCAATGCTTGGCGCTTTTTATCTGTTAACTTTTTAGAGTCGGCTAAACCTGCAATAGGTTTAGTTGGGTCGAGTATTACCGCAGCGGTAACAACATCACCTACAAGCGGGCCGCGCCCTACTTCATCTACACCGGCAATTAAGGTTAAATTAGGTCGTTCAATTTGCATGTATTAACTCCGCGACAGCTTGCGCTGCTTGTTTGCTGGCGTTTAATCTAATTTTTTCATGAATTGCTAAAAACCGTGCTTTTAATTGTTTGTTATCTGTCTCTAGCATAGGTGTAAGTGCGCCTGTTAAATTGGCTACGTTACATTCGCTTTGTAAAAATTCAGGTACTAACTCTTCATCGGCCAATAAGTTAGGCAATGAAAAATACTTAATATTAAAGGTAAATAAAGTTTTAAAAATCCAATAACTCATTGGCTTTATTTTATAACCCACTACCATGGGCTTTTTATAGAGCATGCCTTCAAGCGTGGCGGTGCCTGATGCAAGTAATATGGCATCTGCCGCTTGCATCGCTAATTTTGATTGCCCATCTAGCAAACTAATATTAAGGCTAGGTGCTGTGGCATTTAAAATATCAGTAAACTGCGCTTTGCGCTTTTCGTTTACCAGTGGCACCACAACTTTAAGGTTTGGGTTTTGCGCTTGTAACTGCTCAGCTGTTTTTATATAGGTTTCGCTTAATAAGCCTACTTCAGAGCCTCGGCTACCTGGTAGTAACGCAAGTACTTTGTCATCAAGACTTAAACCTAATTCTGCACGTGCTTGGCTGTCGTCGTGCTCAAGGGCTATATCGTCAGCTAATGTGTGCCCTACAAACGTACACGGTACTTGGTGCTTATCGTAAAATTCTTTTTCAAACGGTAATAATGCAAGTACTAAGTTAGTCGCAGCGCTTATTGTATGTATGCGTTTTTCGCGCCATGCCCAAACAGACGGACTCACGTATTGAACGGTCTTAATACCTGCATCTTTTAACGGTTTTTCAACACGTAGGTTAAAATCGGGGGCGTCTATTCCAATAAATACATCGGGTGGGTTATCAATAAAGTGCTGTACGAGCTGTTTGCGTATTTTAAGTAATCGAGGCAGGCGTCCTAATACTTCAACCAACCCCATTACCGATAGCTCATCCATATCGTAAAGTGTTTTACAGCCTTGCGCCTGCATTTTTGGCCCTGCAATCCCTTCAAAGGTGGCGTCTGGAAAATGTATTTTTAATGCTTTTATCAGGCCTTCGCCTAAAATATCGCCCGACAGCTCACCTGCCACTATACCTATTCGTAGTTGTTTTTTTTCTTTAGTCATTTGCTTTTTGGTTCATATTTAAATCGGGCGTCATAAGTTTAGTTTACCGCGTTTTGGTATGTGATTAAACGCTTTAAACAACTCGTTTTTTATCTATAAATATAATCTCTATTGTTGTTTATTTTTAATACTGATGTAGCATACAAATAATATATTAAGTTTTACTAATATATGTTGACAAGTATTGAACAAGTGTGAATAATATTACAAACTTTCAGTAATTACTGAAAGTTCATTTAATAATTAACTCTGCCAATACCTCATTGTCCAGTTAATCCGTCACATTCAAGGAGCATAAAATGATAGATGAAACCTTTGTGGATCTATCGCGACTGCAGTTTGCCATTACTGCACTCTTTCACTTCATATTTGTACCGTTAACAATAGGTATGACTTGGATCTTAGTTATTATGGAATCAGTTTACGTTATGACTGGTCGCGAAATTTATCGTGATATGACTAAGTTTTGGGGTAAGTTATTTGGCATTAACTTTGCCATTGGTGTTGCCACAGGCCTCACGATGGAATTTGAATTTGGCACTAACTGGTCTTATTACTCCCATTATGTGGGCGATGTATTTGGTGCTCCTCTGGCTATTGAAGGGTTAATGGCATTCTTTTTAGAATCAACCTTTGTGGGAATGTTCTTCTTAGGGTGGGATAGGCTGTCTAAACGTCAACATTTAGGTGCTACCTTTTTAATGGCGCTGGGCACAAACTTATCGGCTTTATGGATATTAATTGCGAATGGTTGGATGCAAAATCCAGTAGGGGCTGAGTTTAACTACCAGACAATGCGTATGGAAATGACCAGTTTTGCAGAACTGGTATTTAACCCCGTAGCGCAGGTTAAGTTTATTCATACCGTGTCGGCGGGCTATGTTGCCGCATCTATGTTTGTTTTGGGCATAAGCAGCTGGTACATACTCAAAGGCCGCGATTTAGCGTTTGCTAAACGGTCATTTTCGGTGGCATCGGGGTTTGGCTTAGCCTCAATTTTATGTGTTATTTTACTCGGTGATGAATCAGGCTACGAAGTCGGTGAAATTCAAAAAGTAAAATTAGCGACAATTGAAGCTGAGTGGCATACAGAAGAAGCGCCCGCTGCATTCACTGCGTTTGGTTTTCCCGACTCAGAAGAGCAAGTAACGCATGCAGCCGTAAAAATACCCTATGCATTGGGCATTATTGCTACGCGTTCACTTGACGAAAAAGTAATGGGCATCTCTGATTTAGAGAAAAAACATGAAGTACGTATTCGTAACGGTATGATTGCTTATGGCTACCTCACTAAACTCAGAAATGGCGAAGATACTCCTGAAAACATTGCTAAATTTGACGCAGTAAAAGACGATTTAGGCTATGGCTTATTGCTTAAGCGGTATACATCAGATGTTGTTGATGCGACCGATGAGCAAATTCAAAAAGCAGTGAAAGATTCGTTTCCAAAAGTAGGCCCTATGTTTTGGTCGTTTAGGATCATGGTTGCCTGTGGCGTGGCTATGCTTGCGGTGTTTGTATTAGCATTCTATTACAACGCACACCGTATAATTGAACAAAAACGCTGGCTGCTTTGGGCCACTGTATTAAGTATTCCATTGCCATGGATTGCGATTGAATTTGGCTGGATTGTTGCAGAATATGGCCGCCAACCTTGGGCTATTTCTGAAATACTACCGACTTTTTTAGCAACGTCATCACTGACGGTAAACGATATTTTAATTAGCTTAACAGGTTTCATTATTTTCTATACAGGCCTTGCCATTGTTGAAGGCTGGTTAATGATTCACTTTATTAAAAAAGGCCCTAGCTCATTACACACTGGTAAATACCATTTTGAGCTGCCAAACAACACACAAGCAAAAGGAGAATAATCATGATTTTTGATTATGAAACATTAAAAATGTTGTGGTGGTTGATCATTGGGGTGCTTTTAATCGGCTTTGCAATTACCGACGGTATGGATATGGGGGTTGCTATGCTCCTTCGTCTAGTAGGTAAAACAGATTTAGAACGACGTACTGTCATTAACACAATTGGTGCGCACTGGGATGGTAACCAAGTATGGTTTATTACCGCCGGTGGCGCGTTATTTGCCGCTTGGCCTATGGTGTATGCCGCCGCTTTTTCGGGCTTTTACTTTGCAATGATGCTTGTACTATTTGCCCTCTTTTTTAGACCGCTTGGGTTTGATTATCGTTCTAAAATTGACTCTAAACGCTGGCGTAATAACTGGGATTGGGGCCTGTTTGCAGGTAGCGCTATTCCAGCACTCGTGTTTGGTGTGGCATTTGGTAATTTATTTTTAGGTGTCCCATTTAATATCGATAACCTGTTACGTGTGAGTTACCAAGGTTCATTTTTTGGCTTGTTAAACCCATTCGCACTGCTTGCAGGTTTAATTAGTGTGGCTATGTTAATTGCCCATGCTGGTATGTGGTTACAACTTAGAACGGCTGATGCAGTTGCACAGCGTTCTGGCCAGTATGGACGTTATGCATTAATTGCATTTATTATTTTATTTGCAGCTGCGGGGGCATGGGTTGCTAATTTGAATGGCTACCAAATTGTGTCTATGGGCGATACTCAAGGCCATGCTGATCCGCTAGCTAAAGTGGTTACAACAGCAAAAGGGGCTTGGCTAAATAATTATGCAGAACGCTCATGGACAATGACCTTTCCTATTTTGGCGTTTGCAATGGCGCTGAGCGCGCTAATTTTTTCTAAGCTCAATAAACCAGCGTTAGGGCTTATTTCAACAGCACTTATGCTAGTGGGTGTCATTATGACTGCGGGCGTTTCATTATTCCCGTTTATTATGCCATCAATTAACAACCCTAATATTAGCTTAACAATTTGGGACGCCGTTTCGAGCCATAAAACACTTAACATTATGCTTGTAGCCGTGGCCATTTTTGTACCATTAATTTTAACTTACACAACATGGTGTTACGTAAAAATGTGGCGCAGAGTAACCGTAGAAGAAATTGAAACTAACACTCATGGCAGCTACTAAGGAGACTAAACTATGTGGTATTTTGCTTGGATTTTAGGTGTACTTTTAGCCTGTACCTTAGGCGTAATAAATGTAATGTGGTATGAATTTCATCAAAATAAAAACAGCATTGCTGATGATGAACAACCGATGCATGATTTATTGAACGAGGCTAACTCGACCAAAAATGACGACTAAACCCCGACCAAATCGCGCGCAGCAGCAAACACTGCGCGCTTTTTTAAAAACACAAAGTAAACCCGCCTCATTATGGTTAAAGCTCAGTATTGCGCTAGGTACTTTTAACGCCATTTTAATGATTACAGGTGCTTATTTACTTGCTCAAACTATTCATAATGTAATGTTTGAAGGTAGTAGCTTAAGTGAAATCTCTCACTTGCTGTGGCCATTAGCAGGTATTATTTTGCTTCGCGCTATATTTTTAGCGCTAAGTGAAAGGCTAAGTGCTTTTGCTGCCCTTAAAATAAAATCGGCTATGCGCCAAACACTGTTAACTAAATTAAGCTTGCTAGGCCCAAGTTACATTGAGCAACACGGCCAAGGTGCAACCTTAAATACATTGCACAATGGCGTAGAAGAACTTCACGACTATTATGCAAAGTATCTACCTGGTGTTGCTTACAGTGCCCTTATCCCACTGGCAATATTGGTTGTTATTTTTCCAACCGATTATAAAGCGGGATTAATATTTTTATTAACGGCCCCACTTATTCCCTTTTTTATGATTTTAGTCGGCTCTAAAGCTGAAGCTCTAAATCAAAAACGTTGGCAACAACTCGCAGTGCTTGGTAATTACTTTTTTGACAGAGTACAGGGATTAACACAATTAAAACTGTTTAATGCAACGCAAACCGAATTAAAACAAATCGCTAAAATTTCTGATGACTTTAGACATACAACACTAGGCGTATTAAAAATTGCATTTTTATCGTCTTTTGCTTTGGAGTTTTTAGCTACCATTAGTGTGGCCTTGGTGGCTGTTATTATTGGCTTTAGACTGTTTTTCGGCACCCTCGACTTTTCTACAGGCTTTGTAGTACTGCTTTTAGCCCCCGAATTTTATCTACCTTTACGCCAATTGGGGAGCCATTACCATGCTCGCTTGCAAGGTATAAGTGCTGCTGCGGACATGGTGACTATTTTAAATGCGCCTCTACCAAATAATGAGGCTGATTCTGTTTCAAATACAATCACGCACTCTAGTTTAGATAAACTTAATTCTATAGATATTAAAAAGCTTAGTTATACGTACCCAAATAGTATTGAAGGAATACACGATATAACCCTAAAATTACCAAAAAAAGGGTTAGTTGCAGTTGTGGGTAACAGTGGTTCTGGGAAAAGCACTCTATTTGACTGCCTATTAGGCTTTCATGCCCAAGTAATGCCCTGTATTTATATTAACGGATTGCCATTAACAGCAAACAATATTACACAACTTCAGAGTCAGGTTGCGTGGATACCTCAAAATCCGACCTTATTTTACGATAGCATTGGTGCGAACATTTTATTAGCTAAACCTGATGCGACACAGCCCGAACTTGAGCAAGCGGCACATCAAGCAGGTGCGCTTGAATTTATAAACTCACTTCCACGTGGGTTCGATACGATAATAGGTGAGCAAGGTGAAGGCCTCTCTGGCGGTCAAAAACAACGCATAGCACTAGCCCGTGCGTTTTTAAAAAATGCCCCTATTTTAATGCTTGATGAGCCAACAGCTCACCTTGATAGCCAAACAGAGCAACACATTCAACACGCCATTAATATGTACGCTAAGAACAATTTAGTACTGGTAATCGCACACAGATTAAATACTGTAAAACACGCCGACAATATTATTGTAATGGACCAGGGTAAGATCACTGAGCAAGGTAGCTTTGAAAAACTACGCACTCAGCATGGCGTGTTTTATGATTTGCTAAATGCCACTAAGCAAGGAGTGGCCCATGAATAACTTTATTGGATTGATAAAGCTCTGCCGCCCTCATTATAAAGCCATGTTGCTCGCTACACTGTTAGCAACAATTACAGTGCTTGCGAACGTTGGCCTACTGGCTATTTCAGGCTGGTTTTTGGCATCTATGGCAGCTGCAGGTATTGCTGGCGTGCAAATGAATTACTTTACACCCGCTGGCACAATACGTTTTTTAGCTATTGTAAGAACGGCTTCTCGTTATGCTGAGCGTTTAGTTACTCATAATGCGACTTTTTTATTGTTGAGTGAAATTCGCGTAAATATGTTCGCAACACTAAGTAAGCTAAACAATGTAGATTTAGCAATGAGCCGCAGCGCCGATTTAGTAAACCGCTTACAAAACGATGTTGATGCCCTAGATAAATTTTACTTAAACATCTTACTCCCTATGCTAGTAGCGCTATTAAGCGTACCAATTATTATGGTGTTTATGGCGGCCTACAATGCAAACGTTGCACTTATTTGTTTTACTGGCATTTTATTAATTGGTGTTGTTTTACCGGCTTTACTAAGTATTAAGTTAAACAAAAATAGCCATAAAGAAACGCAGCTAAGTGCTCAACTTAGAGCCGAACTTTCTGACACGCTAACAGGCCTTAGAGAACTGAGTATTTACCAAGCAGGTGACGATCAAATTTCAAAATGTAATAAATTGAATCAGCAGTACAATCAGCAACTTTATAATCGCCATAAAGCACTGGCAAATAGCGATGGCCTAAGCTTACTGGTAGTGCAACTAGCCATGCTAGGCGCCATCGTTACTATTGTGCCGTTGGTATACACCGGTGCCATGGTAAATGTAGAACTTGCCATGCTAAGCCTATTTGTATTGGCAAGTTTTGAAAGCGTATTACTCCTGCCTAATGCATTTATTGAGTTACCTAATGTACTAAAAGCCGCAGAGCGACTATTTACACTTCAAGATAAAGTATCTGCTCAGAGTAACAATCAAGTCGCTTTAATTGATACCCAATATGATAAAAATAATACCTCACTAACCCTTAATAACATTAGCTATAAATACGATGAGCATACTGCATTAACTAACGTTAGCTTTATCCTTAAAGCTCAGCAAAAAGTGGCTATTGTAGGTCGTAGTGGGAGTGGTAAAACCACGTTGGTTAATTTGCTAACTGGGTTATGGCCACTTCAGCAAGGCAGCATTACGTTGGGTGATCAAAATACCCCCCATGAGCTGCACTCACTAAGCAATGACACCCGTGCAAGCGTTATAAATATATTAGCGCAGCAGCACCATATTTTTGACGGCACTCTGAGTGAAAATTTACGCTATGCTGCGCCAAATGCTACAAAAGATGAAATGCTAGAAGCAATTAAACTTGCAGAGTTAAAACCTTGGTTTGATGGTTTAAAAGCGGGTTTAAAAACACGTTTAGGTACTGGCGGGCGTAATGTATCTCAAGGGCAATCAAGGCGTATAGCGATAGCTCAGGCTTTATTACAAAACCCCGCTATTTTAGTACTTGATGAACCTACAGAAGGGCTAGATAACCATTCTAAGCAAACCGTAATGAACGCCATTATGCAGGTAATGAGTAACGTAAGCGTACTTACAATTACCCACGACCCTGCTCTTCTTAGCCAAATGAATAATGTTATATGGTTAGAGGATGGTAAAGTGATTGCACAAGGCTCTCATAAAGAGCTCAGTAGCGCTTATCCAGATTATGTAGCACTAACTACCCGGTTTTAATACACTGATTGATACATCGATAACGCCGACCTTAGGGTCGGCTATTTTTTTAAACATAGCTAATGATAAATCAATCACTCGCCCTCTTACGTAAGGCCCTCTGTCGTTTATTCTTACAATTACAGATTTGTTATTTGCCAAGTTAGTTACCTTTACTTTAGTACCATAGGGTAAATCTAAATGCGCAGCTGTTTCTGCATTTTGGCTAAAAACCTCACCGTTTGCGGTTGTGCGGCCATGATATTTATTAGCGTAATAGGAAGCTTTACCTAACTGGCTGCGCTCGCCATCAGCTGAGGTAGCTACACGCTGACTGCTACACGCAGCTAAAATTGACAAAAAACTGAGGATAAAAATTAACTTAGTAAGAGACATAACTGCGCTTTAATTATAAAAATTCGCGCAAAGGTTAACCTTGCTTAGCTGAGTGTGTACTGAATTTATTTAAGAGAGCCATTTTGTAGGCAATAAAAAACCACCTGCAATTACTCTTAGGTGGTTTTTAATACTCAAAGCAAAGCTTGTAATTATCTTACAATACCGCGCTCAGAGCTTTTTACAAAGTCTATCATGGTTTGCACTGCAGGGTACTTAGCAGCATCTTCACTTAGTGATGCAATTGCTTCGTCAACACCTAAACTCTTTCGATAAAACGCTTTATAAGCACGGCGTACTGCCATTATTTCATCGCTTTCAAAGCCACGGCGTTTCATACCTTCTTTATTGATTGCAGCAGGACCTGCTGGCATACCAATCGTGGTCACGAATGGCGGTACATCTTTATTTACGCCAGAGTACATGCCAATAAACGCATGCGCGCCAATTTTACAAAATTGATGAACACCTGAGTTACCACCTAATATAACCCAATCAGCAACATGAACGTGGCCTGCAACGCTGGCATTATTAGCAAAGATCACATTATCGCCAATCACAGCGTCATGTGCTACGTGTGTGTAAGCCATAAATAAATTGTTGCTACCAATTTTTGTTACACCTTGGTCCTGGATGGTACCACGGTGAATAGTCGCACATTCACGAATAACATTGTTGTCGCCAATGATTAATGTCGTTGGTTCGTTGTTGTATTTTTTGTCTTGGCAAGCTTCGCCTACAGACGCAAATTGAAAAATATGATTTCCAGAACCAATGGTCGAAGGTCCTTTGACAACAACGTGAGACTCAATAATACAGTTATCACCGATAACAACATCATTGCCTATATAACTATACGGACCAACTGAGACATTGTTGCCTAGTTTAGCGCCAGGTTCGATTATTGCTGTAGAATGGATCACTATTAAAACTCTCTTCTCGCACACATAATTTCGGCACTACATACTACTTTGCCGTCAACTTTAGCTTCAGCAGCAAACTTCCATATATTGCGGCGCTCTTTTAAAAACTCTACATGCAAATGCAATGTATCGCCAGGGACAACCGGTTGTTTAAAACGTGCGTTGTCTACTGCAGCAAATAAGTAAAGCTCATCTTCACTGCGATTTTCAACTGTTTTAAAACCAAGAAGACCAGTGGCTTGTGCCATTGCTTCTAATATTAGCACACCTGGGAAAATAGGCTGGTTTGGAAAATGCCCAGTAAAAATAGGCTCGTTTATAGATACATTTTTAATAGCATGCAATGACTTACCCGGGGTAAAGTCAATAACACGATCAATTAAAAGCATCGGGTAACGGTGCGGTAATAAAGCTAAGATTTCTTGAATATCAAGGCTATTTAATTCGTTTGCCAAAATAGCATCCTTTTATGTGTTCAACGTTTATGACTTAGCAAGTGCTTCAAGCGCTTTCAAACGAGACTTCATGTCTGACAGATTGCGCAAGTGAGCAATTGATTTACGCCATTCTTTGTTAGTTGTATGGGGCATACCTGATGAATAAATACCGGGTTCGGTGATTGATTTTGTCACCATGCTCATACCGGTAATTATAACACCATCACATACTGACATGTGACCATTAATTGCAGTCATACCACCAATTTGGCAGTTTTTACCTATGGTGACACTACCTGCAAGGACAGAGCAGCCAGCAATTGCTGTGCCTGAGTTAACTTCAACGTTGTGTGCTATTTGACACTGGTTATCAATAATCACATTGCTATGGATAATTGTGTCATCGAGTGCGCCACGGTCAATAGTGGTACTTGCGCCCACTTCAACTTTGTCACCAATAATCACAGAGCCTAGCTGAGGAATTTTAACCCACTGCCCACGCTCATTTGCATAACCAAATCCGTCACTGCCAATAACACTATTTGCCTGGAACAAACAATCTGCACCAATTTCAACATCGTGATAAATAGTCACACTCGGCCAAAGCTTTGTACCGGCACCTATTTTAACACGTTCTCCGATAAAACTGTTCGGACCAATTTGCGCCTTGTCACCAATGACTGCATCAGCTTCTATAACAGCATTTGCGCCTATAGCCGCACTTTTACTTATATTTGCACTTGGATGAATCGTTGCGCTTGGGTGAATGCCCGTAGAGGCTGAACGCGGTGTTGTATCCATAAATTGCGCAAGCTTTGCGTAACTGACATACGGATTTGAAACAATCACTTTATTACCATCAAAGTGCGCTGCATCGGCTTGGTTAACAATGACAGCACTGGCTTGAGTCGTTTCAAGTTGAACACGATATTTTGAGTTCGCTAAAAATGCAATATGCCCAGTACGGGCATTTGCAAGTGTCGCTATTTTTGTTATCTCTAAAGCGCCATCACCCTGAAGTTCGGCGCCTAGAAGTTCCGCAATTTGCGAAAGCGTATAATTTTGCATAGAGTGATTATTTCTTGCTAACAGCGGTTACTACTTTAGATGAAAGATCTGTTACTTCTTTAGGGTTAAAGTAAATTGTTGTGTCTTTTACTTTAACTTCATCAAAGTCACCGTCTTTAGCAATCTCTTCAATTGTTTTAATAATTAAGCCCTGAACTTTTGCAAGCTCTTGGTTTTGACGTGCTTTGATTTCTTGCTCTAAAGGACGACCTACTTCAGCAAGGTTTTTTTGCATACCTTGAATTTTATCACGTAGTGCATCTTTTTGAGCTTGGCTCATCGTTGTGCTCTCACGCTTAAATTTTTCTGCTTCAAAGCGAATATCACCTTGTAACTTTTCAAGCTCTTGACGACGCTCAGCAAACTCACTTTGTAGTGACTGCTCAATTTTAGCCATTTGAGGAATTTGCTTGTAGATTTCTTGCATATCTACTACACCTACTTTATGTGCAAGTGCACTAGCAGAAGTACCCATCATTAACGTTGCTAAAACAGCTACTGCCGTTGATTTAAATAATTTAGTCATAAAAAACTCCTTTAGAAAGTGTTACTAATATTAAAACTGATGGTCTTCGTATCGTCATCTTCTTCTTTTTGCAATGGATACGCAAAACTAATCAGCATAGGACCCATTGGAGAGATCCACTGTAATGATAAACCGGTCGATACTCTAAAACGCATAGGATCTGAATAATCATCCAGCTTATTGCGTTGGTCTACGAGTAAGTTTTGATAGCGGTCTACGCTAAACTCTGTGTCCCATACGTTTGCAGCATCAACAAAGAAGCTGGTACGCACTGAACTTGTATTTTCTTCATCTAAAAACGGTGTAGGAACAATTAACTCCATGCCTGCCACCGCTTTGGCGTTACCACCAATTCGACCTTGTGGTATTAACTGATCGAACTCCGACGCACTATTGATAGGACCTGAAGTAGAACCATCTGGATTTAGTGTCCCAGGAATAGTCGTTGCAATACGTGATACAGCTTGTGGCAATATCGTATTACGGTCAAAACCACGTAGTTCCATTTCAGTTATACGGAAGAACTCTTGGAACGGAAGCGTTTGATCGTATCCATTCGTTGACCCATAACCGTTACCGTAACCGAGCGCAGCACGTGCCGAGAATACCCAGCGATGGTCGTTAGATATTGGCCAGTAAAAACGTGAGTCGTAATTAAGCTTGAAATAGGTCAAGTCTGAATTTGGTGTCGTCCCCGTTAAGTTTAACGTTTGGCGCGAACCTGCTGTTGGGAATAAACCCCGGTTAACCGTAATACGTGACCAACCAACACTTAACTCATATTTAGTAAAATCAAAGCCCGCATCTGGGTTTTCAGGGTCAAAGAATGTCTCACGTAATACGCGCGTTTGCTCGTACTCAGCAATATCTGACAGCTCTTCTTTTATCCAGCGCACACCAAAATTAACTCGGTTTATTGCATCAATCGGAAAACCAATATTTGTACCTAAACCATAACTTTTTGACTTGTAATCTACAAGACTAAACTTACTTGCGTCGTAGTTTCGGTAAAAAATACTGCTGCCTTGCGATACGCCATCAGGCGTAAAGTAAGGGTCTGTGTACGATAAACTGATACTTTCGGAACCAGTAGACGTATTTAAATTTAAACCAATTTGGTTACCTGTACCTAAAAAGTTAGATTCAGTTACACCAATATTAAATTGCAGACCTAGGTATGAACCATAAGCAAGGCCAGCATTAAAACTACCGGCTGACTGTTCTTTTACAGTGAAATCTACGTCAACTTGGTCGTCTACACCTGGCACGGGCACTACATTAAAATCAACAGTTTCCATGTACGGTAAACGTTGAATTTGTAGTTTTGAACGCTCAAGGTTTTGGTTTGATAACCATGCACCTTCTAGTTGCGTCATTTCACGGCGCAATACTTCATCTGCGGTGTTTTGGTTACCACCAACAATTATACGGCGAACGTAAACACGCTTACCTGGGTTAACAGATAAAGTTAACTGAACTTCTTGCTTTTCGTCGTCAATTTCAGGAATTGTACGCACTTCAGCATTTGCATAACCAAAACGTGCTAAATAACTTTTAATGAACTCTTCTGACGATGTAACAACAGAGCCATTGTAAAGCTCACCAGCTCTCAGTGGGATAACGCTTTTGATTAAATCTTCTCGACCGAGTAAGTCACCAATAAAATCAAAGCCTTTAACCTTATACTTCACGCCTTCGGTAAGGTTAGCCGTTACATATACAGACTCACGCTCTGGACTTACCGATACCTGCGTCGAATCGATATTAAAACGTAAATAACCACGGTCTAAATAAAAGCTGCGGATTTTTTCTAAATCGCCTTCAATAGTTTGTTTTTGGTAGCGATCGCTGCCCATAAACTGCCACCAAGGTAAATCTTGCTGAGACTCGGCAAGTTTTAGTAATTCTTCATTAGAAAAAAGCTCATTACCCACTAAGTTAATTTGACGGATAGACGCAGCATCACCTTCGTCAAACTCCAATTTAAGTTTAACGCGGTTACGTGGCAATTTAGTAACACTAATATCAACCGTTGCATTGTATTTACCAATACTATGAAAAAACTCTACTAAGCCTTTTTCAATGTTGTCTATTACTGTTTTATCAAGTGGTTCACCTTGGCGGATATCTTGCTGATCAAGCGACTCATTAAGTTGCTCATCTTTAATATCTTTATTACCTTCAAACTCAATAAAGCTGATGGTTGGGCGCTCTGTTACTTTAAAAATAACGTTGTTTCCATCACGCAATGCTTTGATGTTGTCGAAGTGGCCAGAACGATAAAGTGACTTTATTGTTTTTGAAATTGTGTAGTCATCTACATTATCGCCTACGTTAATAGGAATATGAGTTAATGCAGCACCCAGTGCTACGCGTTGTAAGCCTTCAACTTTCAAGTCTTCAACAATAAAGGAAGTTTGGCCTAGGGCGGCAAAGCTTGCACCCAATAAACTTGAAACTGCCAAATGTTTTTTTATCGCCATTTTATTATCTTTATCCTTTACAACTGTATTACCGCTCAACACCTAAATTACTAGTGCTTTACAATCGTGTTCTAATTAATAAATGTTACGCGTTAACTACAAACGCGATACATCATTGAACAAAGCGAAACATGTTAGAAAAATGAGTAGTAACGCCCCCACTTTAAAACCAAATTCTTGTGTCTTTTCAGAGACCGGCTTTTTACGAAAAAGTTCAATTATATAATACATTAAGTGTCCACCATCAAGCACTGGCAGGGGTAATAAATTAAATACACCCAAGTTAACGCTTATTAGGGCTAAAAAGCTTAAAAAGGCAACTAAACCATAGCTTACGCTAGTCCCTGCTCCCACTGCAATACCAACAGGACCACTTAAATTTTTAACCGAAACTTGACCCGTAATTAAATTACCAATCATGTCAAAGCTCAGCGTAATTAATCGCCACGTTTCTTTTGTACCGCGAACAATACTATCAAGCGGTCCAAAACTTCGGGATTGTACATACCCCTCAGGCCATTGCTGCACAACAGGCGCTATACCTAAAAAGCCTTGTTCAATACCATTGTTGCCAACACGCCCTTGAGGCGTCACTGTTATGGTTTTTATACTATCTTGTCTTTTTACACTAAATTGTAAAGATTTGTTAGCCGATTGCGTAATTACATTAACTAATTGCGGCCAATTGCTTATAGTTTCACCGTTTACAGCCAAAATAGTGTCGTTAACTTGCAAATTGGCCTGTTCCGCTGCCGAATTTTTAGTCACTGCGGCAACCGTTAATGTGGCTTGCGGGCGAAATGGTACAATGCCCAAAGAGGTTAGTGGAGGAACATCTTGTTGATCAAGCTTCCAACCATCAATGTTGAGTGTTTTAACGCGTGTTTGTAAGTTTTCATCGCGGACTGTAACCTCTACGCGTTGTTCACCTAATCGCGACATAAAAGCGAACGTCGCATCTTGCCAAGTGGTTATATTGTCATCACCAATTTTAATAATGTGTTGGCTTGGCATAAGGCCGGCTTGCTCTGCCCGGCTTCCCTCAGTAATGCTGCCAACTACCGGTTTAACCGATTGCACCCCCACCATGTACATCACCGCTAACGCAAAAATAGCAAACAAAAAATTTGCCATAGGCCCAGCTGCAACAATAGCAATTCGTGCTTGTACCGACTTTGAGTTAAAAGATAGATGCCGCTGATTTGGTGGAACATCGTCCACACGCTCATCAAGCATTTTTACATAACCACCAAGTGGAATAGCAGCTATGACATATTCAGTGTTGTATTTGTCGTGCCATTTGATTAAGGGCTTACCAAAACCAATAGAAAAGCGTAACACCTTAACACCCGCCTTTCGTGCTACCCAAAAATGGCCATACTCATGCACAGTAACTAAAATGCCTAATGCCAAAATAAATGAGCCAAGATTCCAAATAAAATCAAACATACTAATGAGCCACTTTATTTATAAACTGAGTTGCGTTGACACGTGCAAGCTCATCGCATTGTAATATTTCATCTAAACTCTGCACGTTGGTGTATTGAGCCGACTCTAAGGTTTGCGCATTAATTTTATAAATATCTGTAAAACCAATTTTACCTTTTAAAAATGCAGCAACAGCTATCTCATTTGAAGCATTAACGGTCGTCGTTGCCCCCTGCCCCGCCGAGCAAGCATCAATAGCAAGTTGCAAATTAGGGTAACGGGTAAAGTCAGGTTTAGTGAACGAAAAATCACAAATATCAGAAAAATTAAGCGATTTAACACCTGCGTCAATTCGCTTTGGGAATGCTAATGCATGGGCAATAGGCGTACGCATATCAGGATTACCCATTTGCGCTAAAATTGAGCCATCATGATACTGCACCATCGAGTGAATAATGCTTTGAGGATGAATAACAACGTCTATATCATCGCTATTACAGTTAAATAGCCACTTGGCTTCAATAAACTCCAACCCTTTATTCATCATAGTTGCAGAATCTACTGAGATTTTTTGCCCCATAGACCAATTAGGGTGCGCGACGGCTTCGCTAACGGTTACCTCTTTTAAGGTATTGATTTCACGCGTTAAAAATGGCCCACCTGAACCGGTAAGTAAAATTTTACTGACACCATTATCTTGCAGGTTCTTATCGCTTTGCGCATTCTGTATTGAGTGAGGCAAACACTGAAAAATAGCGTTATGTTCGCTATCAATTGGCAGTAAAGTGGCTTTGTGCTTTATAACTTTATCAATAAACAATTGACCCGACATAACCAGCGACTCTTTATTCGCGAGCAGAACTTTCTTGCCGGCTTCTACTGCACTAAGCGTGGGTAACAATCCTGCGGCTCCTACAATGGCAGACATAACTATGTCTACTTCAGGATGCGCACATAAATCACTCATTGCCTGTTGTGAGTGCATAATCAGCGTTTGACACGCTGTGCCCTTTAAATGCAGTGATAGCTCTTCTGCGGCAGTTTGCGTTGCCATAACTGCATAAAGGGGCGAATGCTTTATGCAAAGCTCAGCCATTTTTTTTGCATTTTGTCCCGCTGTTAAAGCAAATACACCAAATAAGTCACTGTTTTTTGCTACAACATCAAGTGTACTTAAACCAATTGACCCCGTAGCACCTAAAATAACTAGCTGCTGCTTACGACTCATAAACTTAAGGTCCATGCATAACACATTACAAACATTGGCGCTGCCGCTGTTAAGCTATCAATACGGTCTAAAATACCGCCATGTCCAGGTAAACATTTCCCACTGTCTTTAAGGCCAGCTTCACGTTTAAACATACTTTCCAATAAATCGCCAACTGCCGAAAATAACGCTATAAATGCAGTCATAATGGCATAAATTGGCCACACAGCTAAATCAACATCGGTAAAATGGCAAAACGCCATAACAAATAAGATTGACGCAACGATGCCACCAGCAAGGCCTTCTATCGTTTTATTTGGGCTTACTTTTGGCATTAACTTGTGTTTGCCAAAGCTTTTACCAGTGAAATACGCACCAATATCTGCGCTCCACACAATACCAAGTACAACCAAAATCAGCATAGAACCAAAATGTGTAGACTCAGCATATTGCGCACTACGAAGCGTATTGAGCGCAAGCCACAGTGGCACTAAAGTTAGTAGCCCAGCAATACCACGCATTACCAGCCCTTCATTCCACGCTTTGGCCATCGCCGGATAACGCCAAATTAAATAACTAGCAACAATCCACCATGCAAACGCTAGGGTGAATAAATAATTAGCGTCACCCACTAACTGGCCGTTTTGCCAAAGCGATTCTATCGGCCAATGTAAATTAAGCACCGCCAGTAATGCAGCAATTAGCGCAACAAAGACGCCTCTTTTGATTTTGTCGCAAAGCCCCATAAAAGCAGACCATTCCCAAGCGCCCATTAAAACAATGGCGCCTGCAAAGTAACTAAATAACGTCAGTGGTGTATAAAAAACCAAGGCTAGCGCTGCAGGTGCTAACACTAGCGAGGTTAAAATGCGTTGTTTTAACAAAATTGTGACCCTTAATCTATTTAGGTTTGAGCGAGTAATTGTTTTATTTGTTCGCCCGTACAACCAAATCGTCGCTCTCTGGCAACGTAACACGCAATGGCCTCAGCAAATGCTGCTTCATTAAAATCAGGCCAAAGTGTTTCGGTAAAATAAAGTTCTGCGTAAGCTGCCTGCCATAGTAAAAAGTTACTAATGCGAACATCGCCCCCCGTTCGAATAAGTAAATCAGGTTCAGGTTGATCGGCCATGCTCATATGCTGCGCAATACGCTCTTCAGTAATATCTTGTGCGTCAATGTCACCACTTGCAACTTGCATTGCAAGTTGTTTAGCCGCGTTTGCCATATCCCAACGGCCGCCATAATTGGCTGCCACATTTAAACACAACCCTGTGTTATTTTCTGTCAGTTGCTGTGCACTATGTACTTTGTTTTGCAACCCTTCAGAAAATCGAGATAAGTCTCCAATGATGGTTAGTTTTACATTGTTTTTATGAAGCTTTTTAACCTCTTTTGTTAATACAAACAAAAATAGCTCCATTAACGTGTTTACTTCGTCTTCAGGACGGCGCCAGTTTTCACTACTAAATGCAAATAAGGTTAACGACTGAACGCCTAATTTAGTACAAAACTGAACAGATTGACGAACCGCGTCCACGCCTTTTTTATGCCCGTACACACGAGGCCTATTTCTAGCTTGCGCCCAACGTCCGTTCCCGTCCATGATGATAGCAACATGCTTAGGTAAACATTGTTGTGAAATTGTATCAGCGTTTAAAGCCATAAATATCGAGTATTCCATAAAAAAACGCCGCCTAGTATAACCCAGACGGCGTTTCAAAACTAATAAAATTAGCTGTTTAGATTTCCATCAATTCAGCTTCTTTCGCTGTTAATTGCGTATCCATTTCTTTGATAAATTTATCTGTTAACTTTTGAATTGCATCTTCACCTTGGCGCGCTTCGTCTTCAGAAATATCTTTATCTTTTAATAGTGCTTTAATGTCACCATTAGCATCACGACGAATATTACGAACGGCAACACGGCCGCCTTCTACTTCGCCACGAACAATTTTAATTAAATCTTTACGACGCTCTTCTGTAAGAGGAGGAAGTGGCACACGGATAACTGTACCCGCTGACATAGGGTTTAAACCTAAGTCAGAAGCCATAATCGCTTTTTCCACGGCTTGTGCTAATGACTTATCAAAAACACCAATAGCAAGCGTACGTGAATCTTCAATTGTTACATTTGCAACTTGATTTAACGGTGTAGGAGCACCGTAGTAAGACACCATAATACCATCTAAAATTGCAGGGTGAGCACGGCCAGTACGAATTTTAGAAAGTTGGCTACCTAGTGCTGCTACACTCTTTTGCATGCGCGCTTGCGCATCTTTTTGAATATCGTTAATCACGGTTCAATCCTAATTATTTGATTACTTCATCTGAGGCTTGTGAAGAGATAAGTGTTCCTTCTTCTTCACCCATAATTACGCGTTTTAACGCGCCTGATTTATTCATGTTAAATACGCTCAATGGCATATTATGATCGCGGGCTAAAGTAAAGGCCGCTAAATCCATAACTTTTAATTCTTTATCAATAATTTCATTGTAGCTTAAATGACGGTAAAGCGTCGCCTCTGGGTTTTTCACAGGATCGTCACTAAATACACCATCAACCTTCGTTGCTTTAATTACTGTATCAGCTTCAATTTCAATACCACGTAAACACGCAGCAGAATCTGTAGTGAAAAACGGGTTACCCGTACCCGCTGCAAAAATAACAACGCGGCCAGTTTTTAATAAGCTTATTGCTTCAGCCCAGTTGTACGCATCACATACACCATTAAGTGGAATAGCTGACATTAATCGGCAATTTACAAATGCACGATGCAGCGCATCACGCATTGCAAGGCCATTCATTACCGTTGCCAGCATACCCATGTGGTCACCAACAACTCGGTTCATACCCGCTTCGGCTAATGACCCGCCGCGTAAAAAATTACCGCCGCCAATAACTAAACCCACTTCTACGTCGAGCTCTACTAACTCTTTAATTTCTTGTGCCATACGGTCTAAAACTTTAGGATCGATGCCGAAGCCTTCGTCTCCCATTAAAGCTTCACCACTTAATTTGAGAAGAACACGTCTAAAAATAGGTTTGCGATTGATAGTCATAGTTTTGGGGCCAACTTTTATTGAATTATGGATAAAAAATAACCGCGCTTATGTTAAACATAAAAGCGCGGTTATTTTAAAGAATTTCTAAGCGTGAAGCAAAAGCAAATAGTACTTTAATTGCATCTAATTTCCTTATCCTTCACGTTAGTCAATCTTACTCACCTTTAGCAGCAGCAATTTGAGCAGCAACTTCAGCAGCAAAATCTTCTTCTTTCTTCTCGATACCTTCACCAACTTCTACACGTACAAAGCCAGTAACTGTTGCGTTTTTCTCTTTAAGAACATCGCCAACAGATTTTTTAGGTTCCATGATGAAAGCTTGACCAGTAAGAGAAACCTCACCAGTAAACTTCTTCATGCGACCAACAACCATTTTTTCAGCGATTTCAGCAGGCTTGCCTTCGTTCATCGCGATATCGATTTGAACTTGCTTCTCTTTTTCTACAACATCAGCAGGAACATCAGCAGGTGTTAAGTACTCAGGGCTTGAAGCAGCAACGTGCATTGCAACGTGCTTAAGTGTTTCTTCATCAGCAACACCAGCAACAACAACACCAATACGCTCACCGTGACGGTACTCAACTAGGTTTTCACCAGCGATGTACTGTAGGCGACGTACGTTGATGTTTTCGCCAATTTTAGTTACTAGCTCAACACGGTCTTCTTCAAACTTAGCTTGTAAGTCTTCGATAGAGATTGTTTCAGCAATTGCAGCGTCAGCAACTTTGTTAGCAAATGCTAAGAAGCTTACGTCTTTTGCAACGAAGTCTGTTTGACAGTTAACTTCAACAAGTACAGCAACACCCGCATTTTGCTTGATGATGATAGTACCTTCAGCAGCAATGTTACCTGCTTTTTTAGCAGCCTTTGCAGCACCGCTCTTACGCATATTTTCAATCGCTAACTCGATGTCACCATCAGTCTCAGTTAACGCTTTTTTACAATCCATCATGCCAGCGCCTGTACGCTCGCGTAATTCTTTAACTAGGGCAGTAGTTACAGCCATTAGTAAATCCTCAAATCTGAAATCTGGTTTAGATAAGCGGGTTACCCGCTCTACAAGAATAGCAAGTCTTCACCCTAATAAGATGAAGACTTGATGACAGCTAATTACTCAGCTTCAACGAAATCGTCATTCTCAGCTTGAGCAACGATGTTATTCTCGCGACCTTCAGTGATAGCAGCTGCAACAGCGCTAGTGTAAAGGGTTACAGCACGGATAGCATCATCGTTACCAGGAACGATGAAATCAACGCCGTCTGGATTAGAGTTAGTATCTACGATTGCAACAACAGGAATACCTAGGTTGTTAGCTTCACGGATAGCAATGTGCTCGTGGTCAGCATCGATAACAAAGATCGCGTCTGGAAGACCGCCCATGTTTTTGATACCACCAAGGCTCTTTTCAAGCTTTTCCATTTCGCGGTTAAGCATTAACGTTTCTTTCTTAGTTAATTTCTCGAAAGTACCGTCTTGGCTTTGGATTTCAAGGTCTTTAAGACGCTTGATTGATTGACGTACTGTTTTCCAGTTAGTCAACATGCCACCTAACCAGCGGTGGTTAACGTAAAACTGATCGCTCGCGATAGCAGCTTCTTTTACTGCGTCGCTTGCTGCGCGCTTAGTACCAACGAAAAGAACTTTACCTTTGTTTGCAGCAGCGCCAGTTAAAAACTTAAGTGCGTTGTTGAACATTGGTACAGTTTGCTCAAGGTTGATGATATGTACACGGTTACGAGTGCCGAAGATGAAAGGCTTCATCTTAGGGTTCCAGTAACGTGCTTGGTGACCAAAGTGAACACCAGCTTGAAGCATGTCGCGCATTGAAACGTTTGCCATTTTATAGATCCTCTATAGTTGTTTAGGGTTAGGCCTCCACATATCCCATAGCACCAACACCGAAGTATTTAAACTTCTAATGCACCCAAGTGTATGTGACGATACGTGTGTGTGTTAAAATCAAATTGTGTTTGCCTTAAATACAAAAAATCATTTAAGAATTTATTTGTAAAAAGACGGCGCGCTTTATACCATATTAAAATTAAATACTCAACATCGCGTGCAAAAATTATGCAGCGATAAAATGTTAAAAACGCAACTTTGGAGCCTCAATGAGCGCTATTATCAAGACCCCTGAAGAAATAGAGAAAATGCGCGTAGCTGGTCGCTTAGCAGCAGAAGTACTTGAAATGATCGGCCCACATGTCGTGCCGGGGATCACCACTGATGAGCTAAATACACTTTGTCATGATTATATTGTTAACGAGCAAAAAGCAGTTCCTGCCCCGTTAAATTATCACGGTTTTCCAAAATCAATTTGCACCTCTGTTAACCATGTAATTTGTCATGGTATTCCTAACGACAAACCGTTAAAAGAAGGTGACAGCGTAAATATAGACATCACCGTTATTAAAGATGGCTATCACGGTGATACATCTAAAATGTTTCACGTAGGTAAACCTAATATTCAAGGTAAACGTCTCGCAGAAGTCACCCAAGAGAGCTTATACCTTGCCATTAAAATGGTAAAACCGGGTGTACGTTTAGGTGACATTGGCGAAGCAATTCAAAAATACGCAGAGAGCTTTAACTACTCAATCGTACGTGAATACTGTGGCCACGGTATTGGTAGCGAATTTCACGAAGAACCACAAGTAATGCATTACGGTAAAGCCGGTACAGGTGAAACATTAAAAGCCGGTATGTGTTTGACCATTGAGCCAATGGTTAATGCGGGTAAACGTCAATGTAAACTACTTAAAGACGATTGGACTGTTGTTACACGTGACCGCAGCTTGTCTGCACAGTGGGAACACACGTTATTAGTGACTGAAAATGGTGTTGAAATTTTAACGCTACGATCAGATGATACTATCGACAGGATTATCGAACACTAATAAACCGACGCAGTTGATAGTACGTTTATCAATGTGGAAGGTTCAATGAGGAGCCAGCCCACGTGGCATTACCCAACAAAGTAAAAAAGTTGCTTAGCGATGCTGAGCAACTGAGTGACTATCGCGATTGTTCTAGCTATTTTTATAAATGGTTACATAACGAGTTTTCAAAGCAACCGGTTGGTAATTTAATTAATGCCCGGGCTGAGTTTATCGACCGCCTGTTGATCAAGTTATTTCATGTTTATGACTTATCTCATGAACCTGATCTAGCATTGATTGCCGTGGGCGGTTATGGACGCGGTGAGCTCCATCCTTATTCAGATATTGACTTTTTGTTGCTTGTTACTGAGCAACCAAGTGAAAGTGTATGTGAAAAAATAGGTCAATTTGTGACTATGCTGTGGGATCTCAACTTAGAAATTGGCCACAGCGTGCGCACTATTGATCAAGCAATAGAGCAAAAACGTGAAGACGTAACCTTTGCCACCAGCCTACTGGAAAGTCGTCTTATTTTTGGTAACCATATTGAGTTCGAAAAGCTTAAAAACTTTATACTCGAAACGCCAGTGTGGGGCTCTAATGACTTTTTTGAAGCCAAGGTACAAGAGCAAAACCTGCGTCACCGTAAATGCCATGGTACAGCTTACAACCTAGAACCAAACATAAAAGAAAACCCAGGTGGCCTTCGCGATTTACAAACTATTATTTGGGTAGCCAAAAAACACTTTAGAGCCGAAACACTTCAAGAGCTTATAAATCATGGCTACTTAACCCATGAAGAGTTTCAAGAGCTATCAGAGTGCCTAGAAAACCTGTGGAATATTCGTTTTGCATTACACTTGGCTGCCGGACGCTCAGAAAACCGTTTACTGTTTGATCATCAACCCCTGGCCGCAGAAATACTTGGCTTTGGTAGCGATGGTAAAGCGTCGGTTGAGCGAATGATGAAGCGCTTATTTCGTATCATGAGCCGTGTACGCGAACTCAATCAAATGCTGCTTTCGTATTTTGAGCAAAGCATTTCACCACTGAGCAGCGAAGCAGTCGTTGAAGTACTCGACAGAAACTTTGAGCGAGTTGGTCATCAAATTCGTGTAAAAGACCCATCTGTCTTTTTTAGACGCGACCAGCTTTTTGTTCTGTTTGAGCACATTGCAGAAAATCCAGAAATAACCCACATTTACCCAAGCACCATTCGAACTATTCGCCAAGTGCGCCGTCGTTTACTAGGTGACCTGCAAGATTACGCAGCCTGTCGTGAAGCCTTTTTACGTCTGGTAAAACACCCTAACGGTATGGGCCGTGCATTTACTCTCATGCACAAACACGGCATGCTTGCAGCTTACTTACCGCAATGGCGTAATATATTTGGACAAATGCAGTTTGACTTATTTCATGCCTACACGGTAGATGAGCACACCCACAAATTAATCAATAATATTTACCAATATTTTGATAAAACGGGCGTGAGTGAGTTTCCAATTTGTAGTGAAATAGTTACCCGTATGGATAAACCTGAGCTTTTATATTTAGCCGGTATTTTTCATGATATTGCAAAAGGCCGTGGAGGCGATCATTCAGAGCTTGGCTCTGTTGATGCCATTGCATTTGCTAAATTACATGGCTTCCCATCATCCGATGGCAAGCTTATAGCATGGCTTGTTGGTAATCACTTACTTATGTCTGTAACTGCACAGCGTAAAGATATAAACGACCCGGGTGTAATTAAAGACTTTGCAACACGTGTAAAAACAGAGCGTCAACTCGACTACCTCTATTGTTTGACCGTGGCAGATATTCGTGCCACCAACGACAACCTATGGAACGATTGGAAAAACACCCTACTACGCGAACTTTATTTGCACACACAACGTGCATTGCGTCTAGGCCTTGAAAACCCAATGGACCAACGCGACCAAATCCGTGATAAAAAGCACCAAGCAAAACAGCGCTTACTTAACTTAGGGTACCTTGAAGAAAAAATTGACCTAATTTGGAGCCGCTTTAAAGCAAACTACTTTACTGCATTTAGCGAGCAACAAATATCGTGGCAAACCGAGCATTTATTAAATAGCACCGATTTAAGTCAACCGAGTGTAATTGTGTCGAATGCGCCGATGCACGGTGGCACACAAGTTTTTGTTTATAGTCCCTACTCAGGTGCCCTATTCGCTCGTTTAGTAAATATTATTGGTACTAAAAAAGCACAAATCCAACATGCGCAAGTACTCACCACTAAAGATGGTTACGTACTATTTAGTTTTGTAATTCTTGAAGTGAGTGGCGACCCTATCGCAAGCAGCCGTTCGCAATCGATTAAACGCGGCCTTGAGCAAGCACTTAACGACCCACGTAAAAAAATTCGCTTTAAAAAGAGCCGCTCGCAACGTTTTAAAGACTTTAACATTAAGCCTAAAATAGTGCTTCGCCCTCATGCTCGTAAAGATCGCAGCTTAATTGAAATACAAGCTGTTGATATACCTGGCCTACTAACCAAAATAGCCGAAGTTTTCCAAGCACATTTACTACACATTCACGCAGCCCGAATCACAACGGTAGGTGAACGTGCAGAGGATTTCTTTGTTGTATCTAATAACGAATATCAAGCGCTAACCGATGAAGAGCAAGCAAAAATTCATCAGGCATTGCGTAAAAAATTCAACGCCGAAACAGAATAAGAGGACATACATGTCAGATTTAAAAACAATGATCGAAAACGCATGGGATAACCGTGACAGCATTAGCCCAAGCACAGTATCTAGCGACGTAAAACAAGCTATTATCGACGCATTAGAGCTGCTCGACAGCGGTGCTGCCCGTGTAGCTGAAAAAATATCAGGCGAATGGGTTGTACATCAATGGCTTAAAAAAGCCGTATTACTGTCGTTTCGTATTCGCGACAATCAACCAATGAACGACGGCGTAAACCAATTTTATGACAAAGTACCGCTTAAATTTAGCGACTACACGCCGGAGCAATTTCAGCAAGGCGGCATGCGCGTAGTACCAAACGCAGTAGCCCGTAAAGGCAGCTTTGTAGGTAAAAATGTCGTGCTTATGCCATCGTACGTAAACATTGGTGCCTACGTTGACGAAGGCACCATGGTAGATACATGGGCAACTGTAGGCTCATGTGCACAAATTGGTAAGAACGTACACTTATCTGGCGGCGTTGGCATTGGCGGCGTTTTAGAGCCACTACAAGCTAACCCAACCATCATTGAAGACAATTGTTTTATTGGCGCACGTTCTGAAATTGTTGAAGGCGTAGTAGTAGAAGAAGGCGCTGTGATTTCAATGGGCGTTTATATCAGCCAAAGCACCCGTATTTATGACCGTGAAACCGGCGAAATTCACTACGGCCGCGTACCAGCAGGCGCAGTAGTTGTGCCAGGTGCATTACCATCAAAAGATGGCACTCACAGCCTATACGCTGCAATTATTGTGAAAAAAGTAGATCAACAAACACGTGAAAAAGTAGGCATTAACGCCCTACTTCGCTCGATTGATGATTAATAAGAAACTAATAACATTAGAATAAATTATTGATGAAAAAATAAGGCTCTGAACTTCTTTAATTTAGAGCCTTATCTTTTTCTTTCGTAGTTATGATTAACTTTACGTTAATACCCAAAAAAGTACATCTACCATTTTGAATAATGATCTTCCACTAAGCCCCACTGCCCGTTAAGTATTATCACTTCATTTGGAAGAGTTATTTCACCGAAGTAACGACCAATTTTTTGTGTGAAATTCGTCGCCACAATGAGTAAGTTCGTTTTATCAAAGCGTTGACTTACAGGTTCAAAAATAAGATTAATCATGCCGTCGTTTGAGTGGAGTTCCCACTTAGCACAATCAGTTTTATTGCCATAACGGTTAAATTTAAAATCAACCATATCAATTTTGTATAGCTTGCCATCAAGCCAAATGGCATTTTCAGTAAATCCTGTTTCAATTACACCTGCTGAAAGGTTTAATCCTAAATTGCGTCCATCTGGTAATTTACAGGCAAGGCTTGACCAATTCCAAAACGTTTCACGACGCATATAGCCTGCACTCCAATCTACACAGGCAAGTGCGTTCATACTGCTAAAATCGTAGCGGGTATTATTTAACATAAGCGTACCATGGCAATTTAGCCCTGCTGACTTTTGGGTAAAATGAAAACCTGCATAACCAGCCCGTGCACATACACTCAGAGGAATATAATTTTCTGACTCGTTAATTATTGCATCAAGAGACAGTGTGGTGCTTATTTTAACTGTTACCTTTCGCTCTCCGGGTCTGTCTGTTGTATTAATGTAAACGCTATTATTACCCTTTTTAAAATAACTATTGCCTGAATTTGGCTGAGGCTCAATGAGTGTGTCTTTAGAAAATAGATTTACAAAGCTGTACTCGTTTAGCTGATTTGTTTTTAAATTATAAACATAAACAAAGCAGTTACTGGCAATTTTCAGATCAACGATCGCAAGCCCAACGACTAATTCTTCGCAAGTAATGCTTATAAATTGGAACTGGTTAAACTTAAGTTTTTTTGCAAGCATACCGCATGGTTTATCCATTGAGTTTCTTAAGTCAAAATCCAAGTAATTAATATGTTTAATCCCTTGCGGGAATAAACCAAAGTTAGCCTGTCCATCAGGGTTAATAAGCTGCAGTTTTGTTGCCATGTAACCATCCTTTTTTATACAGCCTATATTATTCTCGGACACAAAATAATCAACCTAGAAGATAACTACATGGTATATATTTGTTTTGTTATCCATATGCTTTTTGTTGTAACAATTTTGATTGTAGAAGGTGATAATTTACCAACGCCAATAAAAAAGCACTTATAAAAATAAGTGCTTTTAGTTTGCTCAATTAATTTTTAATTACAGTGCGTTAAACACGTCGTCTGTTTTAGCTGCGCAAATAAAGTCGTTTTTGTGTAGGCCTTTGATTGAATGGCTCCACCACGTTACGGTTACTTTGCCCCACTCGGTCAATAAACCTGGGTGGTGGCCTTCGTCTTCTGCCATGTCGCCAACTTTATTGGTAAACGCGATAGCTTGCTTAAAGTTTTTAAATTTATAAACACGTTCAAGCTGCATAATGCCGTCGCGTACTTCAGGTACCCAGTCTGGTATTTTAGTAATTAATTGTGCAAGCTCTTCGTCAGACACTTTTGGTGCATCTACGTGGCAAGCTTCGCATTTTTGTTCACTTAATGAAGACATCTTAAATCCTTACTTTAGCGTTTCTTTTTAAATTAAAGTTAACTGGCTAATTTTTCTTTTGGTGGAAATTTTGGGTCGTGCAAACCAAGCGCTTTAGCTTGCTCTACCAAAGTCATAATGTCCATTTGCGATATATCAAACAGATCATGAATCGAATTAATGGTGTAGTACTGTGGTTGCATAATATCAATACGGTACGGCGTACGCAGCACATCAATGACGCTCATTGGCGTTATTTCTGGTGTGTCTGAATACACGTATTGCGTTTCACCCGGGCTTGATAAAATACCACCGCCGTAAATCCGCAGGCCGTTTTCGGTTTGCATTAAACCAAACTCAACGGTAAACCAGTACATACGAGCTAAGTATACGCGATCTTTTTTCTGCGCCGCATAACCTAGTTGGCCGTATTTGTGTGTGAATTTGGCAAAATCTGGGTTTGTTAGCATGGCGCAGTGGCCAAATATTTCATGAAAAATATCTGGTTCTTGGAGATAGTCAAACTCTTCACGACTACGAATAAACGTCGCTACCGGAAATTGTTTGTTTGCCAACAACCTAAAAAACTCATCAAAATCGATAAGTGCTGGCACTGGCGCAACCTGCCAGCCAGTAGTGGCAAGAAGTACCTCATTAAGCTCACTTAATTGCGGTATACGATCGTGAGGCAGGTTTATTTTTTTAAGCCCATCCATGTACTCATCGCAGGCCTTGCCTTCAATGCATTCAAGTTGGCGTGCTACTAGCTCTGACCAAATTTTATTTTCTTCTTCACTCCAGTGTATGACGCCATTTTCGTCTGGTGTTTTGGAGGTGTATTTACTTGATTTAGCCATAAGTACCTTCTTGGGTGTGTACCCTAAATGTGTGTCAGTGTGATACTCAAGATTAGTGAATATCTAATGTAGCCATACTATGCAAAAGTGAACAAAAGTTTAATAGATGGGCTAACATCTGTGCTTGGCACGATCACACAAAATGTAAATTAAAAATTACAGTTGTGGTACTTTTAATGTACAACCCCAAATTTAAAGGCGCTTAGACCACATCCATGTGTATATAAAAAATTACACCTAAACTATTTGAGCAAATGCTTGGTCTAAATCGCTAATAATGTCGTTAACATCTTCAAGCCCAACCGAAAGCCTGATCAGCCCATCACTTATTCCAGCAGCAGCTCGCTCCTCTGGTGTATAAGGAGAATGAGTCATAGAAGCTGGGTGCTGAATGAGTGTTTCAGCATCGCCGAGACTGACAGCAAGTGTACAAAGCTTCATGCTATCAATAAATTGGGCGCCTTGTTGTAAGGTGCCTTTTATTTCAAACGCAATTACGCCGCCTGCAGCTTTCATTTGATTACCAATAAATTTATACCCTGGATGAGATTTAAGCCCTGGGTAATAAACAATATTAACCTGCGGGTGCGCCTCTAAGTATTCGGCTACTGTTTGGGCACTTTGACAGTGACGCTCCATGCGTATGGCTAAGGTTTTTAATCCGCGATTTATAAGCCATGCGTCGTGTGGGCTTATGGTTGCACCAATGTCTTTTAGTACGGTCATTTTAATTAGGGTGATATGCTCGAGCGATCCACACACAAGTCCTGCCACTACATCGCCATGGCCATTTATGTATTTGGTGGCACTGTGCATAATTATATCAATGCCATATTGTTTTGGTGATTGCAGCAGCGGCGTTAAAAAGGTGTTGTCGACCACGCTAATTAAGTTGTGCTGTTTAGCAATAGCGCCAATAAGTGCTAAATCAATTACAGCCATTGTTGGGTTTATAGGTGTTTCTACAAATATCATTTTTGAATTTGGTTTCATCGCAGCGCGAAGTTCGGCTTCATTGGTCATATCAACAAACGTTACTTCGATTCCCCAACGCGGTAACATGTGTGCAAAAAATGCGAATGTACATCCATACAATGCACTTGATGCCACTAGGTGGTCGCCCTGTGATAAAAAGCTCAATACCGATGCAGACACAGCGCCCATACCGGTAGCCGTTGCCGCAGCCGCTTCACAGCCTTCTAGCTGTGCTATTTTTTGTTCAAGCTCGGTGGTGGTTGGGTTACCTAGACGAGTGTAAATATAGCCTGGTTCGTCTCCTGCAAAACGTGCGGCACCTTGTGCTGCATTTTCAAAATGAAAGGTTGATGTTTGGTATAACGGAGAGGTTAATGCGCCATGAGGATCGTTTGCTTTTTGCGGGCCATGAATACATTGTGTATGAAGATGATGCTTGGTCATTATCTTTGTGCTCATTTTTATTATGTGTTGTTAGTGACATAGATAAAAACGTACCACAGTTTAAATCACAAGCATGCCGGATGCTCAGATGGCTATTTGTGCAAAATTTACCCGCTTAGCTGTACACAAATATTTCCATGCTATTGTGTAGGCTCTGTTTTTCCTCGTTTTATAATTTTACCTGCAATACTTTGTACGGTCTCTTTTAGCAAGCTCCGCTTGTGCTCGAGCCTTGGTAAAGGGCGACTTAGCTCCATAGCTTTGTAGCCTATACGCGCTGTAAAAATACCAGCGCTGACACCTTGTGCTGCTCGCCCAGAAAGTTTACCCAATAACTCAGCACTTAGCGCCGTTGCCGCTAAATCAGATACCAGCTCAGCACTACCCACAAACATGACTTGCTTTATAAGCATGCGATAAAGCTTAATTCGACTAGCATAGCCAAATCCAATGCCATAAATTTTACCAATTTGCTCTATTAGCTTGGTGCCACGCCACAATACTGCCATCATATCCACTAGCGCAATTGGGCTCAGTGCAACCAATAATGCGGACTCGGTTGCGAAACGATTTATAAGCTTTTTCGCTTGAGTATCTTGGGTGACCAATAAGCTATTTGCGTATAGCGTCATTATTTCCTTATCGCTGTGATGCTCTGCAACTTGGCTTTTAAAAGTGTCGAAGTTATCAAGCTGTTGGTGTTTATTTAACTTTTCAAGCCAAGGCAATGCCCCACCTACTTGCTCACTATTTAAAAGTCTATCGGCTTCAACTCTATGCAACTGGTTACGTTTTAAACTGCGCAACATTGAATATTCTCGCCACAACATTCGTCCAATTAACAGTACACCGCTGACGAGGGCGGTTAAATAAACACTGCCTAAAATAATAGATTGCTGAAATGTAAATACTAACGAAAACGCAAACTCTAAAAGTACAAGCACAATAAAGCTAATCGTAAAAATACCTTTTAAGGTTTGCCATTTTGATTTTTTATAAACTGGAGTTAGGTCAATTTCAGGCTCAAGTGTTTCGTTATCAAAGTCATCGCTATCATTACTTTGCCCGTGCTCAATCACTTTTGCAGGAACTAAAGCGGGTTCAATTTGTTCAACATCTTGTGTGTCTATTCGGCGACCTGCTTGAAACTGAGGTTGTGTCTCATTCATGATAATTTGTCTCCTAACAAGTACTGCATTACATGATCAAGGCGAATGTGTTTTAGTTGTTTATCAGGGCATGGCATGGGCGTAAACGATAAAAACTCAAAACCTTGTCCGGGCCATTCAGCTTTACTAAGCATGCGCCTCGGCGGCTGTGGCGGTAAATAAGTTAACCAGTCTTGCTCGTTTAAAGGTTTACCATAAATACAATCAAGCGTTTGGCCTTTATCATTTATTTGGCGCGGTTGCGTAGCCGTTATAGACGATATAGCCATGGTTTCTATTTGCACACCATCGAATTTTAAATAGTTAGTTTGCTCATGCACAAGCGAATCGAGCAGTAATGCTAAGTCTTTATGGTGCTTGGTACTGATGTGATCTGATTTATTTGCCGCAAAGAGTATTTTATCTATGTTGGGTTTAAATAAACGTTTGAAAAAGCCTGACTCACCGTAATTAAAGTGGGCGAGTAATTGATTTATTACGCTACTTTGCTCTTGGAGTGTTGCATGGCCTTCGTTTAAAGCGCTTAATACATCGACTAACACTATTTGACGGTCAAAATGTTTAAAATGCTCGTTGTAAAAAGGCTTAACCACTTCTTTTACATAAGCATTAAAGCGCTTAATAAGATGCTCTAAATTCGATCCCGCAATAATATCACCGCTATTAAACTGCTGAGAATTAACAGGGAAAAATAATAATAAAGGCGCACCTTTTAAGTCACCAGGCATTAGCATTCGCCCAGGTTGTAGCATAGCTAGTTTGGTGTCTTTTTTAAGACCCACCAGCATATGTTGGTAAAGCTCAGCAATGTGTGAAAGTAAGCTCTCATCAACAGGTGCGTTTAAGTCAAGCTGCTCAAGCGCATTTAAAAAATCATTAGACGTATTTACGCGCGGGTGTTGCAGTAATAAAGGGTATTGAAGATCACACCACTGCTCATAGCTTTGCTCAAGCATGGGTAAGTCAAGTAACCACTCGCCGGGGTAATCTATAATATCTAAGTACAACGTGGATTGCGGTGAAAAATGCCCACGTAAACCCGTATTGCTCTGATATTTTATTGCCAAACGAAGTGTATTAATGCGCTCCGTTGATGCTGGCCATTTTGGTTCGCCGTCACTTGGTAAAAGAGAATTAAGCGCACGCGTATAATCAAAAGTGGGAACGTTAAGCGCCTCTTGCGGTACAACTTTGGTAGCAATATGGCGATGCTCTCGCATTACGTCAAAAAACGGGAGGTTTTTATCGTTAGCTTGTGTCGTTAATTGCTTTACTAAGGCTGTAATAAAGGCGGTTTTACCGCTGCCACTTAACCCGGTAACAGCCAATTTCACATGCTGATCTAAACTTCGGTGAAGGGCTTTTTGTGCACTGCCTTTAATACTTTTAAAGGTCTTTTTAGCAAATGAAGTACTACTCATAATGGGCTAGCACTTCATTGATGCTTAATCACCTAATAAAGTGCCATTAAATCCTTTAAAGTTTATTGATTTCACGGCTTACCGTAAACTCGCTAGAGGTAACGTGGCGTTCCATATCTTGAAGGCGTGTATCTACTCGCGCTAAACGCTCTTTTAAATCTTGTAAAGCGCGGCGCGGTGGCTCACCCTTTTGCCATACTTTAAATTTTACTTCTAACGGATCGTCAGCTTTTGTTGAACTATTGGTATGTGCAGTCGTTGGCTCTTTTTTGTCTAAAATAAACCACGCTGCAATATACGCTACCACAAATAATGGGCCACCTGCTAGCAGTACCGCACTAACAAATATAATGCGAACTAACCATAACTCCATATTAAAGTAGTCACTTAATCCCGCACACACACCGGCTATTTTACCGCGCTGTGGGTCTCTTAATAATTCGCGTTTGGCATTCATATTTTGCGTCTCCATTGTGGTGACTCTTGATCAAGCAATGCTTCAAGTGTTTCTACTCTATCAGCCATGCGTTCAGCTTTATGTGCTAGTTCGAGTAATTGGCGGTGTTCATGTTCACTTAAACCTTGGCTGACTTGCTTTTTGCTACGGTAGTGTAAAATTAACCACAGTGGCGCAACAAAAATCATAAATAAGATAAATGGTGCAACTAGTATCTCTGGATCAAACATAATCCTCTCCTGACAATCCGTTCAAATATGTTAAGCAGTGGGGCACATTACATGCCCCTGTATAAATTACTTATCAGCAAGCTTCTTTTTAAGTTCAGCTAGCTCATCATCAATTTTTTCATTTTTTTGTAAATCAGCAATTTCGTCTGCTAACGTTTGCTTACCTAAATCGTAAGACTCTATTTGAGATTCTAGTCCATCAATTTTAGTTTCGTAACGTTCAAAGCGATTAAGTGCGTCTTCTACTTTAGAGCTATCAAGTGCTTTTTTCACTTCTAGGCGCGACTCAGCTGAACGCTGGCGAAGAATTATTGCCTTTTGACGTGATTTAGCATCAGCTAACTTTTCTTGTAGTGTGGTCACTTCTTGCTGAAGCTTCTCAATATGAGACTCTACATGCTCAAGTTCACCTTCAACGGCACTCACTGCATCTGCCGACTTTTGCTTTTCGAGTAATGCTGAACGTGCTAAATCTTCGCGGTCTTTACTAAGTGCTAACTCAGCTTTTTCTTGCCAGTCACTTACTTGAACTTTAAGTGTATCAAGGCGGCGAACAATTTCTTTTTTCTCAGCCAAAGTTTTAGCTGATGTAGAACGCACCTCTACCAGTGTATCTTCCATTTCTTGGATAATCAGACGCACCATTTTTTCTGGGTCTTCTGCTTTATCTAAAATGGCATTGATATTAGAATTAACAATATCTGCAAAACGTGAAAAAATTCCCATAACATTTACCTCTGTAATTAAAACTTAGTTAGTCTGCTTTAACTAGTATCAATATGCTTGCCAACTTTTTAAAAAACAAAATACACTTTATTTTCATTAAGTTAAACTAAATATACAAATTACTTTAGTTATTCATAATTATGAAATACACTAACAGTTAGTAAAAATGACCAAGACTTAGGGAATATGAGCCAATATCGCCAACAAGACAATTTACTAGGCCAATCAGACAGCTTTTTATCGGTGTTGGATCAAGTATCGCAACTCGCTAATTTAGATAAGCCGGTGCTTATTATTGGCGAACGAGGCACAGGTAAAGAGCTTATTGCTGCTCGCTTACATTTTTTATCTAAGCGTTGGGATCAAAACTACGTAAAGCTAAACTGTGCGGCCTTGAACGAAAACCTGCTCGAAAGCGAATTATTTGGTCATGAAAGCGGTGCATTTACCGGGGCCAGTAAACGCCACGAAGGCCGTTTTGAACGCGCTAACAGCGGTACGCTATTTTTGGATGAATTGGCAAATACATCTGCCATGGTACAAGAAAAGCTTCTTCGCGTTATAGAGTACGGTGAGTTTGAACGCGTTGGCGGTAAGCAAACTGTTAAAGTTGACACCCGCTTAGTATGCGCCACCAATGAAGACTTACCATATCTTGCAGAACAAGGTGAATTTAGAAGCGATTTGTTGGACCGCTTAGCATTTGATGTAATTACCCTCCCCCCACTGCGTGAACGTCAAGACGATATTATGCTGCTTGCAGAGCAGTTTGCGATGAACATGGCACGCGATTTAGAGTGGGAGTTATTCAGTGGCTTTACCCGAAGCGCCACAGAAACACTTTTATCGTATGATTGGCCGGGAAATATTCGTGAGCTTAAAAATGTGGTTGAGCGTAGTTTGTATCGCCACGGTAGTGAACATATTCCC
The DNA here is from genome assembly GCF_057547735.1 of Pseudoalteromonas sp. NH0006-46. Classification (NCBI taxonomy): domain Bacteria; kingdom Pseudomonadati; phylum Pseudomonadota; class Gammaproteobacteria; order Alteromonadales; family Pseudoalteromonadaceae; genus Pseudoalteromonas; species Pseudoalteromonas sp. NH0006-46. Next base: position 178,162 of record NZ_BAAJML010000005.1, read on the forward strand.
GTTCACCAGATTATTTTAGACCCATTCGAGAGTCCATTTAGGCCAAAAGCGCGTATTAAAGCTCCCATAACTCCACAGCATGTAAGTGCTGAGCCTATTTCTGTTGCCGCGCCTGTAAGTATTTCTGAGCAAAAAGTAGACGCTGATATTCAATTTCCTTGTAGCTTAAAAGAGCGCTCAAATGAGTTTGAAATAAATATGATTAATAAAGCGCTTGAGCACAGCCAATTTAATCAAAAGAAAACTGCAGAAGTACTTGGTTTAACGTATCATCAATTACGTGGGTATCTAAAAAAATACAATTTGTTGGATCAACAATAGTTAGAGGTTATGCGTGTGCATAAATTTTTACTTACTTTACTAGCCGTCACTTTAGTTGGCTGCTTAGATAGTGAAGAACGCGTTATTGAAGAAAAAAGCCAAGGCTTGGTATATTGCGCCGAAGCAAACCCTGTGTCGTTTAACCCACAAGTAACAACCACAGGCTCAACTATTGATATTATTGCAAATCAGCTTTACGACCGTTTAATAAGTATTGATCCGGTTACTGCAGAGTTTCAAAGTGAACTCGCAACAGATTGGAAAGTAAGTAAAGATGGTAAGTCTGTCACATTTACTTTACGACAAAACGTGCCGTTTCATACGACTGCGTACTTTACTCCTACACGTACATTTAATGCCGATGACGTTATTTTTACCTTTAGCCGATTATTTGACGTTTACAACCCTTATCATTTTGTGGGTGATGCAAGTTACCCTTATTTTCAAAGTGTAGGCGTTGATCAGCTCATCCGAAAAATTGTTCGCGTATCTGACTACCAAGTCAGGTTTGAGTTATTTAATGCTGAAAGCAGCTTTTTAGCCAATATGGCAACCGATTTTGCGGTAGTTTTATCGGCAGAATATGCAATGAAACGCAAAGCAGCCGAACAAGAAGGGTTATTTGATCAATACCCTGTAGGCACTGGTCCTTATATTTATCGTGAATATCGCCGAGATAATTTAGTCCGCTTTTACCGTAATCCTGATTATTGGAAACACGACGTCGCTCTTGAACAACTTGTTTACGATATTACCCCGAATGGCACAGCCCGAATCGCAAAACTACTTACGAAAGAGTGCGACTTAGCCGCTCATCCTAGTAGTGCTCAGTTGAGTATTTTAGCCCAGCGTGAAGATATTAATATTGAAAAAGAAACGAACCTTAATGTTGGTTATTGGGCTTTTAACACAGAACGCCCACCTTTTGACGATATTCGAGTTCGCAAGGCGCTTGCACATGCAATCGATACAGATAAAATAATGCAAGCGGTGTATTACGGCAACGGAACACGAGCCGAGTCGATGTTACCACCCACGTCTTGGGCATTTGATGCCCAAGCATCGATGCCATTGTTTGACCCCGATCTTGCCAAAAATTTGCTTGCAGAAGCAGGCTTAAAAGATGGGTTTGATATGAACATTTGGGCTATGCCGGTAAGCCGTATTTATAATCCAAATGCGCGTAAAATGGCTGAGCTGATGCAAAGTGATTTGCGCAAAATAGGCGTTAACGTAAATATTGTAGAGTACGAGTGGAATACGTTTATTCAACGCATTGGTGAGCACCGCCACGATAGCGTGTTACTTGGCTGGGCAGCAGACACGCCTGACCCTGATAATTTTTTTAGCCCTTTATTAAGTTGCTCTGCAACATTTAGTGGTAAAAACCCCGCTAATTGGTGCAACCCAAAATTTGATTTATTATTAGCGCAAGCACTCGATACCACCGATATATTAATGCGAAAAAAATATTATGCCGATGTGCAATCGCTCATTATGGATGAATTACCCTTGCTACCAATTGCTCATGGCCTGCGGTTTCAAGCAAGTAGTGCTGATGTTGAAGGCATAACGCTTGGCCCATTTGGTGCTATTTCGTTAGCCAATGCGAGGAAAAAGTAATGATCCTTGATTATATTTTACGCCGCCTTGGTTTATTACTTTTTATGCTATTAATGCTAAGCATATTTACGTTTTCTCTTGCTTATTTATTCCCTGGAGATCCGTTAAGTAATTTAAGTGGTGTGCCAAGTAATAACTTCTCGCAAAATACTCAACTAGAAGATAAGTATCTATATAACAGCAATTACTTCACTCAATACATCGCTTTTTTGGGCCGTGTTTTTCAAGGCGATTGGGGCTTATCGTTTGCCTCTGGCGACAATGTGTTTTCGCATATTCTTGATCTATTACCGGCAACGCTAGAGCTTAGTGTTTATGCACTTATTGTGTCTATTTTTATTGGTGTGCCTGCAGGAATTTTAGGTTCAGCATATTACAATCGCTGGCCCGACAAGCTCATTAATTCAACGACTATTGTGGGCTATTCTATGCCTGTATTTTGGTTGGCTCTATTACTAATTATGATTTTTTCTCTGAAATTGGGGTGGTTTCCAATGTCGGGCAGAATGGGGCTTCTTTATGAAATTCCGCCAGCTACCGGGTTTATGCTGATTGATATTGCGTTAGCAGGTTTTCCATATAAAGGTATGGCATTTACTGACGCATTACATCATTTAACATTACCAACCATAGTACTTGCCATGTACCCAACAACTGTACTTGTGCGCTTTACCCGAGAGTCAATGTTAAAAATAATGGATCAAAATTTCATAAAAACAGCGCGAGCAAAAGGATTGAACCGACGTCAGTTAATTTTGCACCACGCACTGCGTAATGCACTTTTACCGGTCATAAAAAAAATTGGTTTGCAATTTAGTACATTAATTACGCTTGCTATGATCACCGAGGTTATTTTTTCATGGCCTGGTATTGGCCGCTGGTTAATAGACAGTATTTACCAACGAGATTTTCCTGCCATTCAAGGCGGCTTAATGGCTGTATCATTGTTTGTAATTTTAGCCACCATTGTAACCGAACTTCTTTACAGTTTATTCGACCCACTCTCACGGAACCAAGCCCATGGCAAAGTTTAAAGTATTTTCTGAAGAGTCGAATAAATCGCCACTTGCGCGATTTTGGCGAAAATTTAAAAACAATCACCCTGCCCTTGTTGGTTTATGGGTGTTTATAGCATTTGCCTTACTTGCTGCCAGTGCACCATTTTTAGCGCCTTATGGGGTAAACCAGCAGCACAGCGATGCACTACTTATTCCGCCTTCATGGCATGAAATGGGCGACGTGCGCTTTATTTTAGGAACAGACGATTTAGGGCGTGATGTGTTGTCGCGATTAATGAACGGCGCAACTTATACCTTTGGTTTATCCGTGGTCGCCGCGTTACTAACGACTATAATAGGCGTATTAGTCGGTACTTTTGCAGGCATTAGCCGTGGTATCCGTTCAAGCTTTTTAAATCACCTACTTGATATCACTCTTTCAATACCCTCATTGTTGTTAGCTATTATTATTATCGCAGTGCTTGGCCCTGGCTTAATGAATACCGTATGGGCAATTATTTTAGCGTTACTACCCCAGTTTATTCATTCAATCAGAAACCTAATAGTAGAAGAGCTGAGCAAAGACTATATCACCGCGTTTAAGCTCGACGGCGCTTCAAATTGGCATATTATATCTCGTGGTATTTTTCCCAATATTTACGAACATATTGTGGTTATTTTCACTATGGCACTGTCTACGGCCATACTAGATATTTCTGCGTTGGGTTTTTTAAAGCTCGGTGCACAACCTCCTACCACCGAGTGGGGGGCTATTTTGGCAGAAAATCTTGGCTTAATTTATTTGGCTCCTTGGACGGTTGCTTTGCCAGGGGTATTATTATTTTTAGCGGTATTATCAACCAATTTAGTAGGCGATGGACTTAGACAAGTGCTAAAAGAGCGTAAGGCCGATTAAATGCAATTACTTGATGTAAGAAACTTAACCATTGAACTGCGTACTTCAGAAACCGTTATAAGAGCGGTAGATAGAGTCAGCTTTAGTTTAAAAGAAGGTGAAGTACATGCGCTTGTAGGTGAATCTGGTTCAGGTAAAAGCCTTATAGCAAAAGCCATTGTTGGTGTTTTAAATGAACGCTGGAATATAACCGCTGACCGAATCCATTGGCGGGGTGTTGACTTAATGCGCCTAACTCCTGAACAACGCAGGCAAACTGTGAGTAAAGACATTGCGATGATCTACCAAGATCCAAGCCGGTGCCTAGACCCTACGGCGAAAATTTTTAATCAAATTGCTGAAACACTGCCAGAAGTTGCTCGCAAAGGGTTCTTTTTAAAACGGAATAGAGACCGAAAAGACCGAGTTAAGGCGCTTATTCACAAAGTTGGCATAAAAAATCATGAAGCCGTACTTGATAGCTACCCACACGAGCTCTCTGAAGGTGTGTGTCAAAAGGTAATGATTGCTATGGCGATTGCTCGCACACCTAAGCTTTTAATTGCTGACGAGCCCACTACAGCGCTAGAGAGTACAACTCGGGCACAAGTATTTAGATTGTTAAAAAGTCTTAATCAGCTAAAAAATATGTCTATTTTAATGATTTCACATGAGCTTGAAGAAATTGCCGATTGGTCACATGGTATTCACGTTTTATATTGCGGCCAAATGGTTGAGGCAGGCCCTACCCATAAAATATTTAAGCAGCCTCGCCATCCTTATACTCAGGCCCTGTTAAAAAGCTTACCCGATTACGAACAAGGTTTGGCACATAAAGAACCGTTTTATGCACTTAAAGGCACTATCCCAACCTTACAACATTTACCAATTGGTTGTCGCCTTGGACCTCGCTGCCCACAGGCACAAAAAGAATGTGTGATAACTCCTACACTAACTAAACACAGTGGTCACAGCTATGCATGTCATTTTCCGCTCATAAAGGAGATGAAGTAATGCAACCTACTCTTAAGGTACAAGCGCTATCTAAAACATTTGATGTGCGGGCAGGTTTATTTAAACGGAAAAAGTTTGAAGTACTAAAAAATATTTCATTTTGTATTGGCAAAGGTGAAACCATTGCTGTAATTGGCGAAACCGGGTCGGGTAAAAGTACTCTCGCAAAACTCCTTGCCGGTGCAGATAATGCTAACTCAGGACAAATATTATTAGAAGGCAATATAATCGAAGACAACGGTATTCGAGATAACCAATGTCGTCACATTAGAATGATTTTTCAAGACTCGGGAGCATCGTTAAACCCTGGTCTCACTATTGGCGACATGCTTGATGATTGCTTGCAGTATAATACTGACTTTGATGAAGAAGAGCGGACAGAAAAAATAAATTCAACACTTTCTAAAGTGGGGTTATTAGTTGATCACCAACATTATTACCCGCATATGTTCAGCGTTGGTCAATTACAACGTGTGGCTTTTGCCAGAGCACTTATTTTAGACCCTAAAGTAATGGTACTTGATGAAGCTGTATCATCATTAGACCCATCTATACGTGCCCAAATAGTAAATTTATTACTTAAGTTACAACGTGAAACAGGTTTAACGTATGTCATGATCACCCACCACCTTAGTTTAGTACGCCATATTAGTGACCAAGTAATTGTGCTTGATAAAGGCGAAGTGGTTGAATATGGTTTAACCGAAAGTGTATTTAATAACCCTCAATCAAAAATAACACAGCGGCTATTAAGCTGTTAATGTAGTTTTTGTAATGTAAGTGCGTTTTAGAAGGGTCTTGTTATTAACTTTTGCTTTTTAACAAGGCCACTCCATGCTCAAACACACACTACTTAGCATTACTCCCCTACTGCTCTTATCTACTTCTGCTATTGCCGATACTCCTAACAAAGTTAAAAACTGGGTTGGCGGAATCGATCATTTAGGTTTAACAGTTTCAGATTTAGATTCATCTAAGGTGTTTTTTACTGATGTACTTGGTTTTAAAGTGGTTGGAAATGATGCGACTTATCCTGCTTACTTTTTATCTAATAAAAAAACAATCATTACATTGTGGCGAGTTAAGAATGATGAAAAACGTGTAGCGTTTAATCAATCAGAAAATGTAGGCCTACACCATTTAGCACTCAGTGTTGAACAACACCGAAAGTTAAGCAAGCTGCACAAACACTTAAAAATGCAAAATAATATTGCTATAGAATTTGCACCAGAGAATTTAGGTAAAGGCCCTGCGCGACAAATGATGATAAGAGAGCCTAGCGGTAATCGTATTGAATTTATTGCGAGGCCTATCTAGCCCCATAAAATGATGAGTATTATTACGCAATGGTAAAAGCACATCCGAATTCAAAACAATAAAAAAGGCGCTCAAGGCGCCTTTTAAATAACTTAAATTAATTTATTCAGCAGCTTGCTCAACTACAGGTAAATTAAGCTCAGCTTTAGCTTTAAGCGACTCTATAAATACCATATAGTTTTTGTTCGCTTGTGCCATTGTAATACTTTGTTTAGCTTGTGGGTCAATGTCAGCGGTCACGGCAGCATCTGTTACTGAGTTAAGTGCAACAATGGCTGCATCACCGTTATTTAAATCAACAACATCAACCACTGCAGTATCTGCTGGGTGAGCCATTTTAAAGGCCTGAGTAACAATCGCAGGCGATACAGCAAAGCTTTGACGATTTAGTTGTGGCTCTTGACGAAGCGTTAAACTTTGTTCAGTAGCAATATCGTTCAAACTCTTACCCGACTGTAGCTCAGCAAACAAACTACGCGCTTTATCTTTTGCAAGCTCAGACGACTTTTCATTAACTAGGCGTGTTTTAATTTGCTCGCTTACTTCACTTAGCGGTTTAGTTGACGCTGGTTGATGCTCGTTTATGCGCACAATAACAATGTGCTCATCACCTAACTCAATAACCTCAGAGTTCACTTTGTCTTCCAGTAGGTCAACTGATGTAAGAGCTGCAACTACAGCTGGAGTGTTTAGCGGCTCAGGTAAGGCGTTTAATGCTAAAAGAGGAGTTGACTTAACTTCTAGTTCAGCAACTTCTGCTGCATCATCTAAACGGTCTGAAATTTCAAACGCAATTGCACCCATTTCTGTTTGCTTATCGTAAAACGCGTCTATTTTCTCGGCACGCTCTAGTTCAGCGCGTAGATCAGCTTTCACGTCATCAAATGCTTTAACTTGCTGTGGCTGAATATCAGTAAGTTTAATGATGTGGTAACCAAATTCTGATGTAACCACTTCTGAAAAGTCGCCTTTCGCTTCAAGTGAAAATGCTGCGTCTTCAAATGCTGGGTCCATTACATCACGTTCAATCCAATCAAGATCGCCGCCCATCTCAGCGCTAACGATGTCATCAGATGAAGATTCTGCTAGCTGTGCAAAGTCAGCACCTTGTTGAAGTTCAGCGTAAAGAGCATCTACTTTTGCTTTTGCAGCATCATCGTCTTCACTGTTATCTATTAAAATATGCGATACACGGCGTTTTTCAGGCTCAACATATTGTGCCTTATTTTGCTCGTAGTATGCTTTAACATCTTCTTCCATAACCGAAGCAACCGTGATGTTCTCAGCTTTTAGTTCAACATAATTTACAGAAATAAGCTCTGGTGATAAAAACTGTGATGCGTTTAGGTCGTAGTAATCTGAAACTTCTTGCTCTGATACTTCAACACTCGCTGCAAGCGCTTCTTTATTTATTACTAAATAATCAATGCTACGAGTTTGTTGTTGAAGTGCAATAGCACTTTTAAGTTCGCTTTCAAGCGCAAAGTCTGTGCCTGCAACCGCAGATACTAGTTGGCTACGCGTCATGTCTTCGCGAAGATACTCACGAAATGTATCCGGTTGGAAGTTCATTTGGCGAATTACTTGTAAATAACGATCGTTATTAAATTTATCACCAAGTTGGAAATAAGGTAATTCTAAAATTGTTTTACGAACTGTGTCATCGCTTACGCGAAGGCCTAATTCTGCCGCTAGCTGTGATTGCAATTCTTGTTGTACTAAGCGGTCAATGACACCTTGACGAATTTGTGCCATATAATTTGGATCTGCAGCAATTTGTGTAAAGTACTCACCAAATTGTTGCTCTAATCGATTACGTTCGTTTTGATACGCACGGTTAAATTCCGTTTGGCTAATTTTAACTCCGTTTACTTCAGCAACAGGTTGTTCCGTGGTTTGACCTAGGTAACTACCGATCCCTGCTAAAGCAAAAGATAAAATCACCGCGCCTAAAATTATTTTGGCTACAGGTCCTTGCGAACCTTCTCTGATTTTCTCAAGCATTTGTTTATCTCTTTTTGATCAAGGTTTAATACCTTGTCACATGTAAAAAAAGCGTATCTTACCAGATACGCTTTTTCACTTGAAGTAACTAGCGGTAAAGTTACCCAATTCAACGGTTAGGCTGATTAAGTAACTTTACTTTCGCCATAACTAATCTGTTTAAAAAAATGATTAGTTTACTGCGTCTTTAAGCGCTTTACCGGCTTTGAAAGCTGGAATGTTTGCAGCAGCAATTTGAATAGTTTCACCAGTTTGTGGGTTACGGCCAGCTCGTGCAGCACGTTCACGCACTGAGAAAGTACCAAAACCAACAAGTGCAACTGAATCGCCGTCTTTTAGCGCGCCAGATACAGATTCGATGAATGAATCAAGTGCACGACCTGCAGCCGCTTTAGAAATGTCAGCGTCAGCTGCGATTTGATCGATTAATTGAGATTTATTCACAATATCATCCTCTTTCATTGTTATTATCAAGAGCGATGGTTTTTTAAACTAACATCACTTTTTTGAAAATTTTAGAGCAAACTTGTAATGCTCACATGATTATATTTTTCTTGAGCCTAGGCCACATAAGGCCTAGGCTTGAAAACCAGTGCTTAACTTATCATACCGTTTAGATTTGAAAAGCCCTAAAAAGCACTTTTTTTGCGTTTTTTACTGCTTTTTTTCTGTTTCGACTGAAAAACTCTCAACAGGATGCACTAAAGCAAGCTTCAGCACCTCATCTATCCATGTAACGGGGTGAATATCAAGACCTGCAAGCACATTTTCAGGTATCTCTTTTAAGTCACGCTCGTTAATTTTTGGAATAATAACGGTTTTTATTCCACCACGGTGTGCCGCGAGTAATTTCTCTTTTAAACCACCAATAGGCAAAACTTCACCACGAAGCGTTATTTCGCCAGTCATAGCAACATCAGCTTTAACTGGGTTACCTGTTAAGCTCGACACCAGACCAGTCACCATGGCTGCACCCGCACTTGGACCATCTTTTGGTGTTGCACCTTCAGGTACGTGAACGTGTATGTCGCGTTTTTCGTAAAAATCGCTATTAATACGGAATGTATCAGCACGATTACGCACAACGGTCATTGCTGCTTGAATCGACTCTTGCATTACATCGCCAAGTGAACCCGTGTAAGTCAGTTTACCTTTACCTGGCACGGCAGCACATTCGATGGTTAGCAAATCACCACCAACCTCGGTCCAAGCAAGACCCGTAACTTGACCAATACGATCACCGTCTTCTGCTTTACCATAGTCAAAACGTTGTACGCCTAAATACTCTTCTAAGTTATCTTGATTGATAGTCACCGTTTTGGTGTCTTTTTCAATTAAAATATTTTTAACTGCCTTACGACACAGCTTAGAAATTTCTCGCTCTAGATTACGCACACCGGCTTCACGGGTGTAATAACGAATAATGCCGATAATGGCACTGTCGTCTATTTCAATCTCATGCTCTTTTAAACCGTTACGCTTTACTTGCTTAGTGATCAGGTGCTCTTTGGCGATATTAAGCTTTTCATCTTCGGTGTAACCTGACAAACGAATAACTTCCATACGGTCTAAAAGAGGACCCGGGATGTTAAAGCTATTTGAAGTAGCGACAAACATAACATCCGATAAATCAAAATCGACCTCTAAGTAGTGATCAGCAAAATGACTGTTTTGTTCAGGATCGAGCACTTCTAGCAATGCTGAAGCCGGATCGCCGCGCATGTCTGAAGACATTTTGTCAATTTCATCTAATAAAAATAATGGGTTTTTAACCCCCACTTTTGTCATATTTTGAATCAACTTACCTGGCATAGAACCAATGTAAGTTCGACGGTGGCCACGAATTTCGGCTTCATCACGAACACCACCTAGTGCCATACGAATATATTTACGTCCAGTGGAGCGCGCAATAGACTGACCAAGTGATGTTTTACCAACACCAGGAGGCCCAACTAAACACAGAATAGGACCTTTAAGCTTGTTAGTCCGTTGTTGTACCGCGAGGTACTCTAAAATGCGTTCTTTAACTTTATCGAGGCCATGGTGCTCACTGTCTAGTATTTTTTGTGCACCAGCCAAATCTTTTTTAACTTTTGAACGTTTTTTCCATGGCACATTAATTAATGTATCGATGTAAGAACGCACAACCGTTGCCTCAGCAGACATTGGCGACATCATCTTAAGCTTATTAAGTTCTGTCGTGGCTTTTTCTTGCGCCTCTGATGACATGCCCGATTCTTCAATACGCTTTTTCAGCGCTTCAAACTCATCTGGAACATCATCAAGTTCGCCAAGCTCTTTTTGAATAGCTTTCATTTGCTCGTTGAGGTAATACTCTCGCTGGGATTTTTCCATCTGCTTTTTAACGCGGGTACGGATTTTTTTCTCAACTTGTAATAAGTCGATTTCACCTTCCATGAGCGCCATTAAGTATTCCAAACGCTCTGTCACGCTTGAAATTTCTAGCACCTTTTGTTTTTCAGGTACTTTTAAAGGCATGTGCGCAGCCATCGTATCTGCGAGGCGCGCAGGTTCATCGATACCTGATACCGAAGTAAGTACTTCCGGTGGAATTTTTTTATTGAGCTTTACGTAACCTTCAAATTGGCTAATTGCGCTTCGAATAAATACATCTTGCTCTTGTTCATCAATTAAATCAGATTCAATGAATTGAGCATTGGCAACAAAAAAATCATCATTATCAACAAAATCTTTGATCTCAGCGCGCTGGGTACCTTCTACCAATACTTTCACTGTCCCGTCGGGAAGTTTTAATAATTGAAGTACAGTGGCAATAGTACCAATGCGATAAATATCATCCTGCTCTGGTTCGTCTACAGTTGCATCTTTTTGTGCAACCAAGAAAATTTGTTTGTCTTTGTCCATTGCCGCCTCTAGGCATTTTATTGATTTTTCACGGCCTACAAAAAGCGGGATCACCATGTGTGGGTACACCACAACATCGCGCAGTGCTAGCACTGGGATTTCGACTTGGTCGGTTCTCTCAAGCGTCATTATATTTCTCTTCGCACTTCATTTATTTAAAAGATTACTCAAGTATATGGGGATAACCACATTAAAGTTCAACAATTTTCCCCGACTCGTTTAAATTAATTATAAAAAAAGGAGCCTTAGGCTCCTTTTTAATGCAAATAGCTTAAAAACTATTCAGATGCAGCTTTATCTTGATTGTTATTTTCATATATCAAGATTGGGTCTGACTCACCTTTAATTACCGTTTCGTCAATCACCACTTTACTCACATCGTCCATAGATGGAAGTTCGTACATGGTATCCAATAAAATACCTTCTACGATTGAACGCAGGCCACGTGCACCCGTTTTACGTACCATGGCTTTGTGAGCAATCGCAGATAAAGCATCATCACGGAACTCAAGCTCTACATCTTCCATACCAAACAATACTGAGAACTGCTTAGTAATCGCATTTTTAGGCTCACTTAGAATTTGTACCAAAGCGGCTTCATCTAGCTCTGTTAGTGTAGCAACTACTGGTAAACGGCCAATAAATTCAGGTATTAAACCGTATTTTACTAAATCTTCAGGTTCTACGTCTTTAAACGTTTCGCTTAATGAACGTGCCTCTGCAGACTCTTTAACACTAACACCAAAGCCAATACCAGTATTTTTATGGCTACGTTGCTCAATTACTTTATCAAGCCCTGAGAACGCACCACCACAGATAAACAATATTTTAGAAGTGTCTACTTGCAAAAATTCTTGCTGCGGATGTTTACGCCCACCTTGTGGCGGAACAGAAGCAATCGTACCCTCAATCAGCTTGAGTAATGCTTGTTGCACACCTTCACCCGATACATCACGTGTGATTGATGGGTTATCTGATTTACGAGAAATTTTGTCTATTTCATCAATGTACACGATGCCACGCTGTGCTTTTTCCACATCGTAATCACATTTTTGCAATAGTTTTTGAATAATGTTTTCTACATCCTCACCTACGTAACCTGCTTCAGTAAGTGTCGTTGCATCAGCCATTGTGAATGGTACATCAAGTAAACGAGCTAACGTCTCAGCTAATAATGTTTTACCACTACCAGTTGGGCCTATTAGCAAAATATTACTTTTACTAAGCTCGATATCTTGCTTGGTTGATTGATTACGTAAACGTTTATAATGGTTATAAACAGCAACAGACAATACTTTTTTTGCATGGTCTTGGCCAATTACGTAGTCGTCTAGGTGTTTACGAATTTCTTTTGGAACAGGTAGTTTATCAGACGAGTCATGCTTAGGAGCAATGTCTTTGATCTCTTCCCTGATAATATCGTTACACAACTCTACACATTCATCACAAACGTATACTGAAGGGCCTGCAATTAATTTGCGTACTTCGTGCTGGCTCTTGCCACAAAAAGAGCAGTATAACAATTTATTACTTTTGTCGCCGTCTGTAGGAGTGTCAGACATTCAGCTACCTCATCTTATTACGTTGGCCACCAAAATTGATGGTGGCTATTTCAATACGCTTAACTATAACAAAATTTATTGTTTTTCGCATAGTAACTAAAAGTGATTAACAGGTCCCCTGCTCACCAAGCGCTTACTTTTTATCGCGATTTGCAAATACTGAGTCAACTAAGCCGTACTCTACAGCTTCTGACGCGCTCATGAAATTATCACGATCAGTATCTTTTGAAATCACATCTAACGGCTGACCAGTATGTTCTGCCATTAAGCGATTTAGCTTATCTTTAATAGATAGTATTTCTTTAGCATGTATTTCAAAGTCAGAAGCTTGACCTTGGAAACCACCTAAAGGTTGGTGAATCATTACGCGTGAGTTAGGTAAACAAAAACGTTTACCTTTAGCGCCAGCTGTAAGCAAAAATGCGCCCATGCTTGCTGCTTGTCCTACACAAATGGTGCTTACATCAGGCTTGATGAAGTTCATTGTGTCGTAAATTGCCATACCTGCAGTTACTGAGCCACCCGGTGAATTTATGTATAGAAATATATCTTTATCAGGGTTCTCTGATTCTAAAAACAGCATTTGTGCTAAAATCAGGTTTGCCATGTTGTCTTCAACTTGGCCTGTTAAAAAAATAATACGCTCTTTTAAAAGTCTCGAATAAATATCATACGAGCGCTCACCTTTTGGTGTTTGCTCAACAACCATAGGGACCAATGCATTTAGGGGATCTGTAATACCAGTATTCATACTTATTTAATTCCTTATGCGCTTATACTTATCCTTATTATAAGGAAGCATAGTTATCGTTTTTCGCAAATTAAGAGCCAAAAACTAAAAATGGCCCGGGCACGCTGTTTAAACAGTGTAACACGAGCCATTTAATCGTTAGCGAGAGCTTAAGTCAATGACTTATTAAGCACCTTGCTGCGGATTCATGATGTCATCAAACGCTTTTTCAACGTCAGAAACATTTGCTTTAGCTAAAATAGCTTCAACAGCTTGCTCTTCCATTGCAACATTACGCATTTGTTGCATAAGTTGATCATTTGCTTTGTAGTATTCTACTACTTCAGTTGGATCTTCGTATGCAGAAGCAACTGTAGCGATTAATGCTTCAACTTTAGCATCATCAACTTTGATGTCGTTAGCTTTGATCACTTCACCTAATAAAAGGCCAGTTTTAACACGCGTTACAGCTTGCTCATGGAACAATTCAGCAGGAAGCTCAGGCATGTTTTTAGCGTCGCCACCAAAACGTTGAGCTGCTTGCTGACGTAGTGCGTCAACTTCTTGATCAACAAGTGCTTTTGGCACTTCAATTTCGTTATTTTCTAAAAGACCTTTAATTGCTTGGTCTTTAACGTTAGCTTTAACCGCTTGGTCAAGTTCACGCGTCATGTTCTTTTTAACTTCTTCTTTAAGCGCGTCTACGCCGCCTTCGGTAACACCGAATTTAGTTGCAAACTCTTCGCTTAATTCAGGAAGTTCTTGTGCTTCAACTTTTTTCACTGTGATAGTGAATTGAGCTGCTTTACCTTTAAGGTTTTCAGCATGGTAATCTTCAGGGAATGTTACATCTGCAACAACTTCTTCGCCTGCTTTTTTACCAACGATATTATCTTCAAAACCTGGGATCATACGACCTTGGCCAAGCTCTAATGGGAAGTCATCAGCTTTACCGCCTTCAAATACCTCACCGTCAATAGTACCTACAAAATCAACCGTTACACGATCGTTCTCGCCAGCAGCAGCTTCAACTTCAGCCCACGCAGCATGTTGCTTACGAAGTGTTTCTAGCATATTTGCTAAATCTTCGTCAGTTACTGTTACCGCTGGTTTTTCAACAGCAATTTTGTCTAAACCTTGAACTTCAACTTCAGGGTAAACTTCAAATGTTGCTGAGAATTCTAAATCTTTACCTGCTTCAAGTGATTTAGGAGCGAATGAAGGCGCGCCAGCAGGGTTAATTTTTTCAGCAACGATTGCTTCAATGTAGTTACGTTGCATTACTTCGCCAGCAACTTCTTGACGAACTGCAGCGCCAAAACGCTTGTTAATTACAGATACAGGAACTTTACCAGCACGGAAACCATCTATACGCTGTGTTTTTGACAGTTGTTGTAGGCGTTTTTTTACTTCGGTCTCAACGTTCTCTGCAGGAACGGTGATAGTTATACGGCGCTCAAGGCCTTGGGTCGTCTCAACAGAAACTTGCATGATTTACCTCAATATTCAATTTTGGCGACTGTTCGCCTTCCTTACAAACAAAGTGATCTGCATGAGTCTTGATAAAGTTTAAGCGATTTTTCACACTTAAAAGCATCCGTCGCTACCATGAGATACCATTGTTGCTTTGCCCTTAGGGCACTATGTTAAACAATAGACGCGGCATTATAACCTAATATTTATGATAGTCGAGTATGGGGGGCAATTATTTGGGGTAGATTGGGTACTACAGTACCTAACCGAGTAAAAAACAGGCTATGCAGTGTTTTTAATACTTTAAACGGACTTTAATTGTTGTAATAGAATATTCTATTTTTGAGATTTAACACAGAGGAGTTATTGATGAGAAAATGGTCGGCGATGCAGGATTTGAACCTGCGACCCCTTGGACCCAAACCAAGTGCGCTACCAAACTGCGCTAATCGCCGACATTGAAGGCTAAGCTTCTTTTTCATACAGAACAATTAAACTAAGAGTTTAAAACCACTTTGAGAAAGTGGTCGGCGATGCAGGATTTGAACCTGCGACCCCTTGGACCCAAACCAAGTGCGCTACCAAACTGCGCTAATCGCCGTTATTCTGTGTAAATGGGGTGACTGATGGGGCTCGAACCCACGACAACCGGAATCACAATCCGGGGCTCTACCAACTGAGCTACAATCACCGCTATATTTACGTGTTTTCAAATGGCGCACCCAGAAGGATTCGAACCTTCGACCGACGCCTTAGAAGGGCGTTGCTCTATCCAGCTGAGCTATGGGCGCATCGAAAACTTCATAGTTTACCAATAAGCTATTCGATTATAATTAAATTATAAAAAAATGGTCGGCGATGCAGGATTTGAACCTGCGACCCCTTGGACCCAAACCAAGTGCGCTACCAAACTGCGCTAATCGCCGTTACTTACTATTATCTACAAGTGACCTCGTTGACAACGGGGTGCATAATAGTGATTTGACGGGGTTAGGTCAAACGTTTTTTTAAGAAAACAAATCAAGTGGTCATTTTTAGCCCACAATGGCTAAATATTATAATAGAAGACTGAAATTTAAACTATTTAATTACTCTAGTACTATATAGATGAAAAGCAACTTGGCGCTGCAATGCTTTTCTGCGAAAATAGCGCAGGTAATATAAAATGAAAAAATAAAGTTATTATTATCTTTATAAGCGTATATCCCCTTTTTATTATGCGTTCATTTTTAAAGTATCGGTATCTAGTTAATTAACCCCAATTAAAGGTCACCCATGACGGCAAACATCATTGATGGTAAAGCAATCGCAAAACAAGTACGTAGTACAGTTGCACAACGCGTAAGTGAACGCGTTTCTAAAGGATTACGCGCCCCCGGACTTGCAGTAGTACTTGTAGGACTTGATCCAGCAAGCCAAGTTTATGTTGGTTCAAAGCGTAAAGCCTGTGAAGAAGTTGGTTTTATTTCAAAATCATTTGATTTACCTGCAGACACAAAAGAAGATGCTCTTTTAAGTTTAATTGATGAGCTAAATAATGATGCAGAAGTCGATGGCATTTTAGTGCAGTTACCTCTACCTGACGGGCTCGATGCAGAGAAAATTTTAGAACGTATTACACCACATAAAGATGTTGATGGTTTTCACCCTTACAATATAGGCCGTTTAGCACAGCGTATGCCTGCTCTTCGTCCTTGCACACCAAAGGGTATTATTACTTTACTAGATTCTACCGGCGTACGTTATAAAGGTATGCATGCGGTCGTGGTTGGCGCATCCAATATTGTAGGGCGACCTATGTCGCTCGAATTATTACTAGCAGGTTGTACAACAACGGTATGTCATAAATTTACACAAGATTTAGAAACACATGTTCGCCGTGCTGACTTGCTTGTAGTGGCTGTAGGTAAGCCTGAGTTTATCCCTGGAGATTGGATAAAAGAAGGTGCCATTGTTATTGATGTTGGCATTAACCGTTTGGATACAGGTAAATTAGTAGGCGACGTTGAATACAGCATTGCAGAGCAAAAAGCTCACTTTATTACCCCTGTACCTGGCGGGGTTGGCCCAATGACTGTTGCGAGCCTAATTGAAAATACACTAGAGGCATGTGAAAAATATCACAGCTAGGCTTATATAAATAAAAAGGGTTGCCAATTGGCAACCCTTTTTATTTTAAAGCTATTGTTTAAAACACTTACGCTTTACGCCAGGTTGTTTTACCGGCTGAATCTTCAAGTATTACACCTAATGCATTAAGCGCATCGCGTGCTTCGTCGGCTGCAGCCCAATTTTTACTGGCGCGAGCATCGTTACGTTTTACAATTAACGCTTCTATTGTTGCAACTTCATCGTCGCCCTGCCCACCTTGTAAAAACGCTTCTGGCGCTTGTTGTGCGACGCCTAGCACTTCGCCTAGGGTACGTAATATAAACGCGAGTTGACCTGCATATGTGATATCGCTTTCTTTTACGCGATTTAACTCTTTTGCCAGCTCAAACATAACAGGTAAAGCCTCTGGAGTATTAAAATCATCGTCCATCGCTTTTCTGAATTTGGCAACAAACTCATTACCCTCAAGCTCACACTCGATTGGTTTAACGTCACGCAAAGCGGTATAAATACGTTCAAGTGATGAACGAGCCTGGTCTAAGTTCTCTTGCGAGTAATTAAGTTGGCTTCGATAATGTCCTGATATTAAAAAGTAACGAACCGACTCAGGATCATACTCTTTTAACACATCGCGAACAGTGAAAAAATTATCTAGCGACTTAGACATTTTTTCTTTATTTACTTGTACCATACCCGTATGGATCCACGTATTTACATACTTACCATTGTTGGCACAGCATGACTGCGCAATTTCATTTTCATGATGCGGAAACTGTAAATCAGAGCCCCCACCATGAATATCAAAATGTTCACCTAAATGTTTAGAGCTCATTGCCGAACATTCAATATGCCAACCCGGGCGTCCTTCTCCCCATGGCGATGACCATGATGGTTCACCAGCTTTCGCTTTCTTCCATAAAACAAAGTCAAGAGGGTCGTCTTTATCTTGAGCTACTTCAACGCGTGAACCCGATTGCAGCATACTTAAATCTTGTTGAGAAAGCGCACCGTATTGCTCAAACGTTGATACATCAAATAACACGTCCCCGTCGGCTGCAACATAAGCATGTCCTTTTGCTATTAAGCGCTCAACCATTTCAATAATTTCATCCATGTGCCCTGTTACTGTTGGTTCTACATCAGGACGCAGCATGTTTAGGCTGTCAAAATCTTCATGCATGGCTTTAGTCATGCGAAGTGTTAAATCATTTATTGACTCGCCATTTTCATTTGCACGTTTAATAATTTTATCGTCTACGTCGGTAATATTACGCACGTACTTTAAATTGTAACCAATATGACGAAGGTAACGAACAATGACGTCAAACCCAACAAATGTGCGCGCATGACCAATATGACAGTAATCGTAAATGGTGATACCACACACGTACATGTCGA
The DNA here is from genome assembly GCF_057547735.1 of Pseudoalteromonas sp. NH0006-46. Lineage (NCBI taxonomy): Bacteria > Pseudomonadati > Pseudomonadota > Gammaproteobacteria > Alteromonadales > Pseudoalteromonadaceae > Pseudoalteromonas > Pseudoalteromonas sp. NH0006-46. The sequence continues at coordinate 196,495 of NZ_BAAJML010000005.1, forward strand.
TTTTACCATCGACCATGGGTTTAAATTGTTCTTTTTGTCGTGTCAGTGTGTTGTATATTTGTACCATTTAGTTGGTGTCCTTCACTATTATCAAGAAAATGTATGTTACCACTTGAAAAGCATGGGCTCTAGCGCTTTGTTAATCTTAGCTAACTAAGATAAAATAGTGCGACTATTTAAACCAGATATAGGAAACCACATGGTTGTTCTACACACAAATTTTGGTGACATCACCATTAAAATGTTTGACCAAGAAGCTCCAAACACAGTAAAAAACTTTTTAAAGTATGCAAACGCAGGTTTTTACAACGGTACTATTTTTCACCGTGTAATCGATGGCTTTATGGTTCAAGGCGGTGGTTTTGTTTCAGGTATGGAACAAAAAGACGTTAACGATCCAATTCAAAACGAAGCTAACAACGGCCTATCTAACAAAGTAGGTACTTTAGCAATGGCACGTACGCCAGATCCACATTCTGCTACAGCACAGTTTTTTATTAATGTTAACAACAACGATTTCTTAAACCACAGCAGCGAAACATCTCAAGGCTGGGGTTACTGTGTGTTTGCTGAAGTAGTTGAAGGCATGGACATTGTAGAAAAAATTAAAGGTGTAGCTACAGGGAGTAACGGATTTCACCAAGACGTGCCTCTTGAAGACGTGATCATCGAAAACGTTACTGTTAGCTAATAGTACGTTTACCGACGTAATATTGGAGAATCAGCGGGTGTTTATGCAAAATGCATACGCCCGCTTTATTTTTATCAAAAAGACACCCCTATGACTCAAAAAACGTATTTTATTGCTGATTTACATTTAACTGAAAACAGACCTGATATTAGCGCTGCTTTTTTTAAATTTTTAGAATCTAACATTTTAAATCAGAACGTTGATGCGCTTTATATTTTAGGTGATTTTTTTGAAGTGTGGGTAGGTGATGACTACGTCACTGAACTAGCGCGTAATGTAGCTACACAGCTTAAAGCGGTAAGTGATTCAGGCATTCCAGTCTACTTTATTCATGGTAACCGCGACTTTATTCTTCGTGAACAGTATGCAGAGTTAGCAGGTATAACATTGTTAGACGAACAAACCGTTATAGATCTTTACGGTACACCTACTGTTATTTTACATGGTGATGAAATGTGCACCCAAGATGTAGAATATCAAAAATTTCGTAAAAAAAGCCGCGGTTGGTGGTGGCCAAAATTAATGCTAGCGATGCCGCTATGGTATAGAAAAAAAATAGCACGCAACGCACGAGAAAAAAGTAAACTGAGCCAAGCCGATAAACCCATAGAAATATTAGACGTGGTAGATAACGCCGTACTTGAAACCTTTGACAAGCATAATGTAAAAAATATGATTCATGGCCATACACACCGACCTAAAGTGCATACGTATTCTTTAAATGGTCAAACGCTTACACGCACTGTTTTAGGTGACTGGTACGAACAAGGCTCTTACCTCGTCGTAACACCTAATGGACAACAGCTAGTTCATACCCCTTTTATGTAAACTAAAACAGCATAATTTTTTTGAATTTTAAAATATAAACATTTATCGCTTCATAGGTAATAAACCATTTTTTGTTATTTATCCGGTAATGTAATCGTGAATCGCGTTTTATATTTTTCACCTCGCTGTGGATCCGAGTCTAAATTCAGCTGCCCTTTCAGTATTTGAGTTACCCATTGAGAGACCATATAAAGCCCAAGCCCTATATTCCCTTTACCGCGCGCTGACGTATGAAAAGGTTCAAAAATAACAGTTTGCTGCTGCTTATCAATCCCGCAACCTGTATCAGATACAGAAATATTCACGTCACCTTTTTGACTTTTATAAACCCTAATCTCAATCTCACCAGACTGATTTTCTTCAAATGCATGGTTAAGCGCATTCATTATTAAATTTTCAACTACTTGCGAAATAATGCCTGGTCGGCTTTTTAGTGTGTAATCATCATCAAACCGAGTAATAATTTTAATTTTAGATGTTTTTAATCGTGAATTCAGGGCTATCAACAACTCTTTTATTATTGCCTCAATATTACACTCAATAAACTCTTCATTATTTCTATCAATAGCCATTTTTTTAAAGCTTTTAACGAGCACGGCGGCTTTATCGAGGTTGACCTTCGCTAATCCTAAATTATCATCTAAACTTAAAACACTACTTTCAAGCAAAGACTTTGTTAACCCAGTTTTAATGCCTTCATTCAGGCGACTCATTACAGACTCGGCATTCGTCACCGAAATAATAGCGCCTCCAATGGGTGTATTCATCTCATGTGCTACGCCTGCTACAAGCATTCCTAGTGAAGATAGCTTTTGCGCTTCAACAAAACTGTCTTGTAAAAGTTGCTGCTGCCTAATGGTGTTAGACAACTCATTATTTACCGAGTCTAACTCCAATTTTTCGGCACGTAACTCATCAAATAACTTTCTCAGCACTTTTGCGTAGCAATGTTCTCTATACAAAATAAAGCCACCAATAACCAAAAGTACAAAAGCACTCAACCCAGCGTAGCTCAGTGCTGTTAGTTGAATTTTAGTTAATAGGGTATTTTTACTTTTTATATAAATATAAATAACCTCATTGAGTGTTTCGTTGTGCTTTTTTGAAAAAATAGTCGGGAGTGTATCTATGGTATAAACACTTTCGTCATAATACCTTTGTGCAATTTCTTTATGCTTCAGCATTAACTCCCAAAGCTGCGGGTTGCTATTACCCAGTGTTAGTTCAGGCCTTGAGAGCATAAACCCCCATTGTTTAGACTCATCATTGTTAAAAAGCCAAAACCCCTCTTTGTTTACAATATTTACCTGATTATTGTCAGAGGAGTAACTTCTAATTCGCTGAAAAAACGCGGATAAATCAAAGTTAATTATGATTAGTCCATCTACAATATAATCACTTGAGCTAGTGCGATAGGTTACTCGCATGGTGGGCACGTAGGGTTCAACAATTGAACCATGCTCCATGTTTAAATCAATTTTTGATAAAAAGGAATCAGGTGCTTCAATGGCTATTCCTTGCCTAAAGTAATAACGTGACATTTTATTTTGCAGTTCTTTTTGCTTAACAACTTTTGCCTCACCGTTTTTAAAGTCAACTCTAAAACGTTCGTTCCCGGTAATATCAATCCAGCGAATTTGCGAAATAATAGGCGATAATAACCCAAAGTTAACGAAGTAATCATTTATGCTTCGTATGGATTTTCGGTCTCTGAACATATATCTGAGTTTATTACCCCTTTTTAGGTTTTTGTTGTCTGCTAAAACTTGCGTTAATTTTTTTATACTGCTTAATTCTTTTACAAACTCCGTTTGCACTAAAGATAACTTATCATCGTGGTTATCTTGAACCACTGCTAACCTAGCTTGGTAAACTTGCCAATAAACCAAAACAGCAATTGCGCTAGCGGCAAACACAATAAAGAATGCTTTTATATAAATATGCTTGTTATTTAAACTTGGTGAGGTTTTATGATCAAACTTTTCCATATTGCTTTAACCATGTTGTTAAATCGTCAAAAAACAGTGGTTTTGAAAAGTAGTACCCTTGTGCAACATCACAACCTATTTTTTTAACCCAATCACATTGCTCTGACGTTTCAACACCTTCAACAATAATAGAAAACTCAAATCGTTTGGCTAAATTAACAATCATTTCAAAAATATATTGGTTATTATCATTACCATCAATATTATTTAAAAAACACTTGTCTATTTTAAGAGTATTTGCAGGTATTTCTGTAATGTGAGAAATAGAAGAATAACCCGTTCCAAAGTCATCAATACTTACTTTTATACCCAGCGCCATAAACTGATCTAACGATCCTCTAATTAAATCGTAATTACTGATTGCCTGTGTTTCTGTAATTTCGAGTTCAAGCATTTCAGGAGGGATATTCGCTTTATCTAATTTATGAAGAATGCTTTTACAATAATCAGAGTCTACCAAATCAAAAGCCGATGCATTAAAGGCAACAGGTAAATTTACGCCTAACTCACTGAGCTTATGAATAGTTTCTATTATTTTATCAAAAATAACGCTGTCTAATTCACTAATTAATCCCGCTGTTTCAGCAAGTTCAATAAATATGTCTGGGTTTACAAAACTGCCGTCATCCACCTGCCAACGTGCTAGCGCTTCAAATCCCACAGGGGTTAAGTTTACTAAGTCCATTTTAGGCTGTAAGGCTACTTGCAAAGAGCCTGCCCCAATCACTCTTCGTAATCGAGCCATTAAACTGTAACGGTTGGTAAGTGCCTCTGTTTTTTCTTGGGTATGCTTAATATATTTTAAAGAAGCGCTTTGGCTATCGTTTAAGCTGGATTCAGCAATGCTTATTATTTTTTCAGGTATAATGTTTAAAACAGTACTTAGCGCTAAATCGAGAATTCTCAAATCAGCATATTGTTTTACGGAGGTAATTACACACTTTTGCCTAATAAGGCTAGCTATCATTTCGTCGGTAATATCAAAATTAGCGTTTACTAGCAATCCAAAGCTACTGTTGTTAATAATGGCTATGCGCGCTGAGTAACCATCAAAAATAGTAATTAGATTATTGTAAACCTCTTTTAAGAGTTTTTGACAGAAGTCGTGACCAAACGTAAAGGCTTTTTCTTCAAATTGTTCGACTTCAAAAACAAGTAAACGTGTTTGATACTGCTCGTGAAGGTTCATATTTTTTATTTCACGCGTAAGCCAGTTTCGGTTATGCATGTTTAACGATACATCTGTATACGCAAGCTCTGTAAGTTTATTAAGCAAGGCAATATTACTAAAGCCCGTACTTACATTTTCGCTAAAAACTTTTAATAAATACTCGTTTTGTTCAGATATTTCATTATCTGACTGAACAATAGTTATGTAACTTTCGCCTGCTATTTCTTTGTTACAAAAATAAAATACAGTGTGGTGTTCAGAAAAAATATGCCTTTTTTCATCTAAAGCACGTTCAAAATCACTATAAATTTGTGGAAGCAAAATTTTCTCGTCAACAAGCCTCCCTTCAAATCCATCAAAACATCCGTTAGCAGTAGAGATATGCGCTTTAATAATCTCGCCATTAGTTTGAGTGGAACACATAATACCCCCACCCTCAGTTACGTTTAAAATATTACTTATTTCTTCTAAAACAGCCTTAGAAAAAGACCGCATATCGTGTTTGCTGTTTATACTTCTTGAGGCATCTAATACTAATTGAAGGCCTTTTCTGGCTGAGGCAATTTGTGTGATGTATTTCCAAGTGCGAAGGTTACTGGTCACAATTGACTGCAATTTTTCAGCCGAAACGTCCGATTTATTCCAGTATTCGTCTATATCTAGCGACTTCATTATTTGCTGTTCGGGTGCAAATCCAGGTTGACCGGTCAACAAAACAATACGCATGTCTGCGTTACCAATCACTTCCCTTATGGTACTCACAAGCCTAAGACCTGAGTCGTCATCCTCCATAACAACATCTATAAAGGTAAGTGCTATATCTGGATGCAAGCTCAACACTAATGCAGCCTGAGAGACTGAATTCGCCGTGAGTATTTCTATTTCACAGTTATCCTCTGGCGTCATTTCTTTTAAACTATTAGTTAAAGCATGCTGATAATTAAGATCGTCTTCAACGGTAAGCACTTTGATTTTTTTTACTATATTTGAACCATCTATTTCCAGCTCTTCATCAAATACAAACAAACTATTGCTGTCGGACATCCTTCACCGCCTATATAAAAAAACATCTGATAAATTAATAAATATAGTTAATATTTTTGTATGTACCAAAGTACTTTATATATAGTAGAAGCTGGTTTGAAATTCGTCTAATTTTAAGCCTCATGACTGTATAACTACAGCCATGAAAGTAGTGTGACAAGGAGGGTTATGCAGGGGTACCACTGTGAAATTTAAAGTCTTCATCTGCTGATAAAATTAATTGAGCTTCAATTTCACCAAATTCTTTTACTCGTTCTGTAATATCAAAGTCAGCAATTTCTTGGGCTAAGGCTAAATAATCTTGGTAGTGACGCGCCTCAGAACGCAGTAATGAAATATAAAAGTCACCTAAACGTTTATCTACATGCGGTGCTAATTTTGCAAATCGCTCACATGAGCGAGCCTCAATATAAGCCCCAACAATTAATTTATCAACGAGTGCATTAGGCTCAAATGTTTTTACATTACGTAACATCCCTTTTGCGTAACGACATGGCGTTATACTTTGATACTCAACCCCATACTCGTCCATTATCTCTAACACTTGATAAAAATGATGTAGCTCTTCTTTTATTAACAACACCATTTTATCTATTAAGTCTTGTCCATAAGGCGAGTTAGACTTAGGAATGATTGATTTTGTAAGCCTATTTTTTGCTGCTAAATCACGCCAATTACCTTCACGTTTATAAATAAGTGTTTCAAATGGCTTCAACCAAGCCAAAAGTTCATCACCGCTTTCTTTATCTACTGCATATTTACGAATTAAAAACATCGCTGACTGAGCGGCTTTTAATTCACAAATTAAGTGATCTATCAAAATAACTGACAAATTTTCTTTTTCAACTGCCTTATCTACCCACTCAGTTGGTGTTTTACACAATAAAAAGTTATGAATAGGCTCTAAAAGCTGGCTATATGGCACGGTTAATACTCATTGCTAATAAATTTACAGAGCAAATATTTTAACACGAATTAATAGGTTGATTAAATCAAACCTTCTTTCATTTATTTGTTAAAAATTAGTTAACTTGACTTTGTAAACTATGTAGCTCATAACTGTAGATGAACTGTATAAAAAACACACTACAACAAAAACAGTAATATCTTCCTACACGGAGTGCACACTATGATATTAAACCACCTATGGGGCTTATATGCTCATCCACTCGAAGAGTGGCAAACAATTGATAACCGACACGAAAGTTTAACCTATAGCTTGTCACATATTTTACTCATCGCATTATTCCCGTCAGTAATGGGTTATTACTCATCCGTTTACTTGGGCTGGAGCATTGGTACTGGAGAACTCGTATTTTTAACCCACGACAGTGCCTTACTGATTGCAATAGCCATGTATGTTGCACTTATCATCGGTGTATTTGCACTTGCATACCTAGCACATTGGATGGCGGTTACTTTTGGCTCGAAACCAACCTTTACTCAAACTCTTGAACTAGCTGCTTACACGGCAACACCTGTGTTTATGTCTGCGCTTGCTGCTTTTTGGCCGGTACTTTGGTTCGTTGTGTGTGCTGGTATTGTTGCGCTCGCGTATTCAGTATATTTACTTTATACAGGCGTGCCCATACTCATGCATATACCCCAAGAACGCGGATTTATTTATGCAAGCTCAGTAGTGACTTGTGGGCTTATATTGTTGGTTATTATTTTAGCCGCTACTGCAATTCTTTGGACTAACGGCATTGTGAGCCCTATGTTTACATAATGTGCTTTAAGCAAGCCAATTAAGCTATGTTCAACCAATAAAAAAGGAGCTAACAAGCTCCTTTTTTATAATTAAGATAAGCGGCCTGTTTACACTAAGTATTAATCGGTCTCGTTTTCTTCTTGGTTATGTATTTCTAAACCCGATGACATGGCACTTTCGCGTGTACTTTTAGCGGTATCATTTCTCAGTTTATCAATTCGGTTTAGGTAGTTTTGATCTATGTCGCCGGTGATATATTGCCCATCAAATACCGACGTTTCGAATTGTGTTATTTCAGGGTTTTCCTGTCTTACAGCAGCCATTAGATCTTTTAATGATTGAAAAATTAATCCGTCAGAACCAATACTTGCGTTTATATCTTCAACTTCACGGCCATGAGCAATAAGCTCAGCCGCAGATGGCATATCTATCCCATAAACATTTGGAAAGCGTATTTCAGGAGCTGCTGATGCAAAGTAAACATTTTTAGCACCCGACTCACGTGCCATTTCGACAATTTGCGCTGATGTAGTACCGCGCACTATTGAATCATCTACAAGTAATACATTTTTACCTTTAAATTCACGATCAATTGCGTTTAGTTTTTGTCGTACTGACTTTTTACGCATTTCTTGACCAGGCATTATAAACGTACGGCCAATGTAACGGTTTTTAACAAAGCCTTGGCGATACGGTAAATCAAGTACGCGAGCAATTTCAAGCGCGACATCACACGAAGTTTCTGGAATAGGAATAACCACATCAATGTCTTTATCTGCCCACTCACGTGCTATTTTTTCACCAAGCTTAGTACCCATGTTTACGCGTGTTGCATACACTGACATTCTGTCTATTGTTGAGTCAGGGCGTGCAAAATAAACAAATTCAAAAATACAAGGCGAGTAAGACACTTTATCAGCACAGTTTAACGAGTGAAATTGTCCATCTTCAGTTACAAAAATGGCTTCGCCTGGGGCTACATCACGAATAAACTCAAAACCATCTGGTTTTAGTGCCACACTTTCTGAAGCAAACATGTATTCGGTGCCTTTTTCAGTTTCGCGCTTACCAAAAACAAGTGGGCGAATACCGTTAGGATCACGAAACGCTACAACGCCATGGCCTATAATCATAGCAATCGCTGCATAACCACCCGTTACTTTTTTGTTCACCTCTGCAACAGCTGTAAATACATCTTCAGGGTCTAAATGCAATTTATCAGAGCGACTAAGCTCATGCGCCATAATATTCAACAATATCTCAGAGTCAGACGTAGTATTAACATGTCGTCGTGCTTCTGAAAATAACTGTTCTTTTAATTCTTCAGCATTTGTAAGGTTTCCGTTATGCGCAAGGGCGATACCAAATGGTGAATTTACATAAAAAGGCTGCGCCTCAGATGAGCTAGAAGAGCCTGCTGTTGGATAACGTACATGACCAATACCAATGGTACCTTGAAGACGCTTCATGTGACGTGTGTGAAATACATCTTTCACTAAGCCGTTTGCTTTACGTAAGCTAAACGTATTATTTTCAATGGTAATTATACCCGCGGCGTCTTGCCCACGATGCTGCAAAACAGTTAAGCCATCATATATCGCCTGATTCACAGGAGACGTTCCGACTATTCCAACGATACCACACATGTAATTTATCCTCGCCGATTAACGGTTTACTGAATTTAAAAAGCTGGAGTTGTTTTCAAGGTATGAAAAAAACCATTCAACAACAAAGCCAAATTCTGGAATCAAAATAGAATTACCCCACCAGTGCGTGTTGGGTGCACCAGTAAAAGCATCAAGAAAGAAGAGTAACGCGCTCACGACCAACACGCCTCGTAGAGCACCAAACACTATGCCAAAGACACGGTCAGTACCCGATAAGCCAGTACGAAGTACAAGCTGACCTAAAATATAGTTTAGTAAACCACCTAACAGGAGCGTCGCAAAGAAGAGTATGGCAATGGCCGCCGCATTTCTTAAAAGGGGTTCAGAAATACTTGTTAGGAAGGAAGCTAAATATTGGTAAAATAAACTTGAGATGATAAAGGCGCCTGCCCATACCGCTAATGACATGGCTTCTTTTACAAAACCGCGTATTAAACCGATGATGGTAGACAGTGCAATGATGCCTAGAATGGCGTAATCAACCCAGATCATAATAACCAATTAGTCGCTATTTTGGGGCGCATTCTATACCCAAACATCCTAAATATGCAAGTTTAAACGGGAGATAACCGCTGAGGGCATGAAACATTTAATTAACATTGCTGCTGGTAATAAAGTGGCTCAAGGAATTGTGTTATATCAAATGAAAAGGCCTTGTTATTTAAGGCCTTTTTATTTAGTTAGTCACTTCGTATTGGGTTATTTTACCATTGAGCTTAGTGAGCTTTTTAAGCTCTGGTAATTGTTTTTCCAACTCCGTTTTATCAAGTGACGGGCCAACAAACACTTTTGTTAGCGTTCCGTTAGGTGTTTTTACAGGTTTAGTAAACGTATTAAAGCCTTTTGAAGTTAACTTTGCCTGTAATGCTTTTACATTTGCAGCATGAGAAAAACTGCCTAACTGCACTACGTAAGCCATATCAGTTAGGTTTTCATCACTTTTACGCGGTGCGATAGGCTTTGGTGCCACTTTAACCACTTGTTCGGAAACTTCAGTCTCTTCTTTCGCTTTAGCAACTTGCGGTTCAACAACTTCAGTTTCTATAGCTGATGGTATGGCTGACGCTTCAACAATTTTCTCTTCGCTGGCATAATCGCTTTGTGCAATCGTATCGTCTTGTTTTAAAATGTCATCATCAGGGGAAATATCTTCAATTTTGTCTTGCTTTAATGGCTCAGCTATCGCTACTTGATCATTAATTGAGTCTTGCAAGTCAATGGTTTTGAACTCAGGTCGTTCTGGGATCGCTTTAAAGCCTTCCTTGTAATGCACTTTTTCGCCATCAAGTATGTTCGGGATAAACACAATCGCTGCGATCACCACTATGCTTGTTCCAACTAAGCGATTAATAAAACTTGAGTTCACCGATATCCTCTCTATTTTTTAAAATAATGAATAGCATCTGCTACTGTAAAAAATGAACCAAATACAATCAAAATAACATTGCTTTGCTGCTTAGGTAAAATAACACTAAGTGCTTGCGCAACGCTGTCAAAGCTTTGTACCTTGTTGTGAGTAGATACGCTTTGTAGGGCTTCTTTTAAATTATTAGCACTATCACCACGAGGGCCGCCTAAGCTTGCAAGGAACCAATCATCAACTAAATGGCTTAGCTCTTTGAGCACCGCGGCTTTATCTTTATCAGCAAGCATAGCGGCTAATGCGTGAACTTTAAAGCCTTTATCTTTGTAACTTAATAACTTATTGGCTAAATAACGTGCTGATTCAGGGTTGTGAGCTACGTCTGTAAATACCAATGGCTCTGCACTTAATTGTTCAAAACGCCCTTCAACCACTAATTTAGCTAAGCAATTGCGTATTACCTCAACACTCGGTAATAAATTTAATACGCTTAACGCTGTTAATGCCGTTGCTACATTCTGAGCAGGTATTGCAGGTTTATTAAGCGTAAGGTTATGTGTTTCAAACTGCCAATTAAACGTTGTGGCATGCTCTTTAAAGCTAAAGTCAGTGCCTGATAATGTCATCTTAGCATTAATTTCATAACCGTAATCTGTCATTGTATGAGGAATATTTAAATCCCCAATAATGGCCGGCGTACCTTCACGGAATATCCCTGCTTTATCGTACGCCACCAGCTCTCGGGTATCGCCAAGGTACTCTTTGTGATCTAAATCGATGGTTGTAATAACGCTTGCGTATGGAGTTACTATGTTTGTAGCATCGAAACGTCCGCCTAAACCAACTTCTAATAATACATAATCTACACTAAAGCGTTTAAAAATAGCGAGCGCACCCAAGGTACCATATTCAAAGTAAGTAAGCTGAGTGTCTTTACGACCTTGCTCTAACTGATGAAATGCATCTACATGAAACTGATCGTCAAGTTCGCTGCCATTAATACGCACGCGTTCGTTATAACGGATTAAATGAGGAGACGCATAAGTACCTACACTAAAGCCTTGTGCCAAAAGCAGCGACTCTAAACAACGGGCAGTAGTGCCTTTGCCATTTGTGCCACCAATTAGAATTATTTTACTAGGGGTATTTAATAAACCGATATTATTGGCAACATCGGCAACTCGCTCTAGCCCCATTGCAATATTGGCTGGGTGAACACTTTCTAAATAAAAAAGCCAATCATCAAGGCTTGATGATTGGCTAGGAATTGTTTTTGTCATAGCGTTAAATCAGAAAAGCTTAAATTTACGCTACTCTATGCTCTTGTTCAGTAGAAGGCAAGTTCATAAACTTAGCTAAAATACGTGCCAAGGTATCACGCATTTCACGGCGGTCTACAATCATGTCTATTGCGCCGTGTTCAAGTAAAAATTCACTACGCTGAAAACCTTCTGGTAATGTTTCACGAACGGTTTGTTCAATTACACGAGGGCCCGCAAATCCGATTAAGGCTTTAGGTTCAGCAACATTAATATCACCTAGCATTGCCAGCGAAGCAGAAACACCACCCATTGTTGGGTCAGTCATCACTGAAATAAACGGAAGGCCTTTTTCAGTCATTTTTGCTAATGCCGCACTGGTTTTAGCCATTTGCATAAGCGACATTAGCGCTTCTTGCATGCGTGCACCACCAGAGGCTGAAAAACAAATAAGCGGCATATTATGCTCTAAACATTGGTCAACAGCATCAACAAACCGTGCGCCTACAACCGATGCCATCGAGCCACCCATAAATGAGAACTCAAACGCCACTGCTGCCACAGGAATACCTTTTAAGCGGCCCTTCATTGCAACTAGTGCATCTTTTTCACCGCTTGTTTTTTGAGCTGCACTAATACGATCTGAATATTTTTTAGAGTCTTTAAATTTAAGAACATCTTTAGGTTCGTGCTCAGTACCTAACTCTTGGCGTTCGCCGTCATCTAAAAAATGCTCAAGACGTTTACGGCCACTTACACGCATGTGATGGTCACATTTAGGACACACGTTTAAAGATTTTTCTAATTCAGCTTTATATAAAATTGAATCACACGATGTACATTTAGCCCATACACCTTCTGGGATTTCTTTACGACCTGATGATTTCGTCGTTTTAGGTAAGATTTTTTCTAACCAACTCATTTGCAACTCTCTTAATACTGTTCTGTGTCGCGAGCCTGATAATTACAATTAACAGACAGATTTTTTCAATTAAAACATGAATCAGACTAACACGGTATAAAAAACTGGTCTTAGTAGTTAGAAGCACTCAAATTAAGCAATTAATAATTCTAACTAAATTTCAACATCAGGCAAGAATAATGGCCCTAAGGGTGTTTTAGGGATATTAAATTGTTCTGGATAATCAACATCAACTAAATAAAGGCCCGCGGCTTTTGCAGTTGCGCTTGCTTTTGCACGTTCTTTCACATCTAAAAGTTCTTTTAACCATATAGGCTGATGCTTGTGTAGGCCAATATCCATTAAACAACCGGTTATGTTTCGTACCATGTGATGTAAAAATGCATTGGCTTTAATGTCAATTACAACGTAATCACCTTGTCGCTGTACCGATAAATGATGAATGGTTCGGGTTGCGGTATTAGCTTGGCAGTGTAAAGCTCTAAACGATGTAAAGTCATGTTCACCAATTAAGTACTGACAAGCCTGTTGCATGGCAACTTCGTCCAATTTGTGATGAAAGTGAGTAACCCCCTCATTCATAACCGCTCCACGGTATGGATAGTTGTAAATAACGTAACGGTACCTTCTAGCAGTTGCACTAAAACGGGCGTGAAAGTCTTCTGTAACAGGCTGGGCAAATCGAATAGCAATATCTTTAGGCAGTAACGTATTCATACCCATAGTAAACGCAACCATTTCACGAGATGCACTAGTTTCAAAGTGAACAACTTGGCCTGTTCCATGAACACCTGCGTCAGTTCGCCCTGCACACACAATTTCAACTGGGTGGTTACAGATACTCGACAATGCCTTTTCTACTTCTTGCTGTACACTATTTACGTGTGATTGACGCTGCCAACCACTATAACGTGCGCCATTATATTCAACCCCAAGTGCTACTCGCATATTTATCGCTTTACCTACTGTACTAATTAACGGCGCATTTTATGCTATCTCGCAGCGCAATAAAAGCAACCGTGATGTAATCATATAAAAACAATAAAAAACCCATAACTAGCATCACTAATTATGGGTTTATAGCATTTAAATTTACATAAAAACGATTATTGCAATTTTGCTTGCAAACTGAGCGCTTCTTCTTGAACCTCTTGAGGACCTTTAGCTATTACGTCTTCAATTACTTTAAGCGCTGAGTCGAAATCGTCAATTTCAATATATGCGCGTGCTAAATCTAACTTAGCAGAGTAACCTCCACTTTCAGCATCAACGTCTGTTGGGTTATCACCTGCAAGCAACGCATCAAACTCACTTAAGCCCAAATCAATATTTACATCATTGTAAGGCTCATGCTCAAGTTCTGCATCGTCGCTTTGCTCGAGTAATGAATCAATATCTACAAAATCATCTTCACCTAATGGTCTAGCGTCTTCGGCTTCAGGCGCTGGCTCTTCATGATTGAACACTTCTTCATCAACTAAGTCTTCTTTTAATAAAGAATCAAAGTCAACATCAAACTCGCTGCTATCTTCTATATCAAGCTCATCGGGAGCGGCTAACTCATTAAGCAATGAATCGAAATCGGTTTCACTTAAGTCTGCCATGAATTCATCATCAAGTGCTTCATCTGATACAAGATTAGTATCGTCTTGTGACTCTACTTGAGTTAGTTCGGCTTCACGGTCAACATTGGTTTGTTCATTTATTAAATCGTTCGATTCAGTTGTAAATGCATGATTGTTTAGCTCATCGTTGTTATCAAGCGCTAAAGAGTCCTCATCAATGTCATTCAACTCTGTAAGTAAATCATCGAGTGTATCATCGTTTAAATCGTCGAGCTCAGTATCCAGTTCATTAAACTCATCAATTAATAAATCGTCATTAAAGTCCGTTTCCGAGCTATCTAAATCATCTTCAGCTGAATTTTGATTCTCAAGTTCATTAGCATCGAGCTCTAAATCATCAAACTCATTATCAGAGTCATTTTCTAAACTATCTAAATTAACGTCAGTAGAAAACGCTTCCTCAGTGTCATTTGATGATAGTTCAGCTTCAAGCTCTGAAACTAGCGCCTCGTCACTTGTTATTTGACTATCGACTTCATCTAAACCTGATAAATCAGTGTCGTTCTTCGATATATCAGGAAGTAGCTCTTCACCATCTTCGGTTATAACAGAGTCAGGGTCTAAATCGTTATTTGATTCAACTGTATTGTTTTGTGGCTCTGCGAACTCTTCTTCTGCTGAAACCTCATCATTAATGTCTGCAATTGAACTTTCAACCTCGTCATTGGTTGCAAGCTCTGTGTCTAGCTCATTATCAACGGTTGGCTCGATACCTAAATCAAATGATTCAAACTCTACGCTATCAGGTAAATCTGTGCTATCAACTGCATCACCTGAAACAGGCACTTCATCCAAGTCAGTAGCTAAAGAGCTAGGTTCGTCATTAGTTTCAGGCTCTATATCTAATTCATCAAACTCATTATCAATTAATGGTTCATCATCAAAATCATCTTCCAAACTATCTAAATCAATATTTGATGAGAGCGCTTCTGATAGTTCTTGCTCTGTTTGGCTTGATGATAAATTTGGTTCAAGCTTAGCATCGAGCTCCTGATCAATCGCGCTGGCGCTTTCATCATCTAAGTCTTGTTCAAGTTCTTTATTATCTGCTTTCTCAATGTCGCTTTGTGACATGTCTGAAATCAGTTCTTCAACACCTTCTGCACCAACTGAATCAACTTCTGAACCAGTGTCTAATAAATCTTCGTCCGTGCCCTCTGGTACTAAAACGTTAGCTTCGTCATTAGTTTCAAGCTCTAAATGGGATTCATCAAACTCATTATCAATTAATTGTTCATCATCAAAATCATCTTCCAAACTATCTAAATCAATATTTGATGAGAGCGCTTCTGATAGTTCTTGCTCTGTTTGGCTTGATGATAAATTTGGTTCAAGCTTAGCATCGAGCTCTTGATTAATCGCGTTGGCGCTTTCATCATCTAAGTCTTGTTCCAGTTCTTTATTATCTGCTTTCTCAATGTCGCTTTGTGGCGTATCTGAAATCAGTTCTTCAACACCTTCTTCACCAACTGAATCAAATTCTAAACCTGTGTCTAATAATGAATCTTCGTCCGTGCCCTCTGGTACTAAAACGTTAGCATCGTCATTAGTTTCAAGCTCTACATGTGATTCATCAAACTCATTATCAATTAATGGTTCATCATCAAAGTCATCTTCCAAACTATCTAAATCAATATTTGATGAGAGCGCTTGTGATAATTCTTGCTCTGTTTGGCTTAGTGATAGCTCTGGTTCTAGCTCTTCATCATCCGACACTTGAGTATCATCATCCGAAAAGTCTGAAACCTCCTCTTTAGCTGTGAGCTCAGCAAGTTCTTCGTTACCATCTAATTCGTTATGCTCTTCTGTTGAGGCTACTTCGTCAGCATCGCCTGATTGCAATGGTTCATTATCATCAATTACTGAGGTTGCATCAAAATCAGGATTAATATGAGGCTCATCATCAATTTCCTCATTAAGGTTACCCAAGTCCGCGCCCTTAGAAATCGACTCAGCTAAGTCTTTTTCTGTTTGACTAACAACATTTTCGCCATTGTTGTTAGTAGACTCTCGTGTTTCTGAGTCACCCTCATTTAAAAGAGCTTCTGTGTTTGTTTCTGCGCCCTGATCTTCTGCTATTTCTAACTCAGGGTAATCGTCTAATTCTTGACTAGGCGTTATTGATTCTGTTTCTAGTAATTCATCCTCAAGGGATAGATCAGAATCAGTGTCTTCTGCTAATGGATCATCACCTAGATCAATCTCGACTTCTTCGATTTCATTATCTAAATCGTCCAATGTCCATTCAGGGCTTTCTATATATTCTGGATCTTCAGGTTGTTGTAATTCATTTAAAAGCTCATCTACACTTTGCAACGCATCATCGTTATATTCATCCAGTAAATCTTCTGGATCTAAAAGCGTGTCTGATGTGTCTGTAAAATCATCTGACCCAAGGTCTTCAAGCACTTGTTTAGGCTCTTCTTCAAGCTCTGGCTCTTCTGCAAGCTCTGGCTCTTCTTCAAGTTCTGTCTCTTCTACAAGTTCAGGCTCTTCTGCAAGCTCTGGCTCTTCTTCAAGCTCTGGCTCTTCTTCAAGCTCTGGCTCTTCTTCAAGTTCTGTCTCTTCTACAAGTTCTGGCTCTTCTTCAAGTTCTGGCTCTTCATCAAGCTCTGGCTCTTCATCAAGCTCTGGCGTATCGGAAAGATCTTGCTTGCTCTCTAATTCTGACTCGTCAATTAATGAGGTTGCTAAAGACTCGACATCATCAACATTTAACTCTTCTTGTGCCTCAGCTAAATCATCAACGGAATCAGCTAGAGCAGTATCAATATCAAAATCATCGTTTTCTTCAACTAACGCATCGGCTGTAATTTCTTCCGTTAGATCATCGCCAGCGTCATCAATTAAGCTATCAATGTCATCTAAGTCAAAGTCATCGCCTTCTTCAACCAACGCATCGGCTGTAATTTCTTGCGCTGAATCATCGCCAGCGTCATCAATTAAGCTATCAATATCGTCCAAGTCAAAATCATCGCTTTCTTCAACCAACGCATCGGCTGTAATTTCTTGCGTAGAATCACCGCCAGCGTCATCAATTAAGCTATCAATGTCGTCTAAGTCAAAGTCATCGCTTTCTTCAACCAACGCATCGGCTGTAATTTCTTGCGCTGAATCATCGCCAGCTTCATCTATTAAGCTGTCAATGTCATCTAAGTCAAAGTCATCGCTTTCTTCAACTAACTCATCGGCTGTGGCCTCTTGCGTTGAATCATCGCCAGCGTCATCAATTAAGCTATCAATGTCGTCTAAGTCAAAGTCATCGCTTTCTTCAACTAACGCATCGGCTGTAATTTCTTGCGTTGAATCATCACCAGCGTCATCAATTAAGCTATCAATGTCACCTAAGTCAAAGTCATCGCTTTCTTCAACCAACGCATCGGCTGTACTTTCTTGCGTTGAATCATCGCCAGCGTCATCAATTAAGCTATCAATGTCGTCTAAGTCAAAGTCATCGCTTTCTTCAACCAACGCATCGGCTGTACTTTCTTGCGTTGAATCATCACCAGCGTCATCAATTAAGCTATCAATGTCATCTAAGTCAAAGTCGTCATCTTCTCCAGGAGTTTTATCCGCTGTGACTTCTGGTTCGGCGCTAGTTTGATCAAGTAAATCATCTATATCAAAATCATCGGTCGCCAGCTCTTCGCTCAGTGCCGCCATTTCATCGTTAGATTCTAAACTGTCATTGTCTGGTTCTTTTTCTGTTGGTGAATCAAACTCAGGTAGGCTGTCATCTTCGTCAAATAAACTGTCTAAGTCATCATTACTTAAAATATCATCAGTTCCAGACGGTTCTTGGTCTAAATCTAAATCAATGTCGTCTAAGCTATCATCAGCAGTGTCGTCAAACCCTTGCTGCATAAAAATGTCAACTTCATCGTCTTCGTCACTTTCATCGTCAAAAACAATATCGTCACTGAGTAAACTTTCTAACTCATCTTGATCGAGAAGATTGTCAGATTCATCAAGCTCGTCTGTATCATCTTCTAATAAATCATCATCAGAAAGCATATCGTCTTCAAGATGATCGTCTAACTGAACACTCAAATCATCAAGTGGGTCTGGAATAATAGGATCATCAAGTGGGTCTGCTACATCATCATTTGAATACGTTGGCGTTTGCGGTAAAAACTCATCATCTTCTTGAGGCTCTTCTTGGCTATTTGCTTTTTTACGCAAAAACATAACAATACCAAAAATAATCAATAAGCCAGGAATAAACATTAATAGCCCAAGAACTATGGGATTAGATAAAAGCGCAAGCAGGTCAAAATCGCTTTCAGGTTCTACCTCTTTTGCTTTTTGCTGAGCAATTATTTCGTTTTGTTTAAGTATTAATTCTTTTAACTGCAGCTGTATTTCACTGTCTTGACCTAATTGTTGGCGAACATTTTCGAGCTCTTTAGAAATTCCAGTTAGTTGTTTTTTAAGGTTATTATTTTCAACTAAAATCTCTTCAACATTTGTTACTGAACTTTTAAATTGCTGCTGTAACTCAACTAACTTATTAGTTTGGTCTGTTTTGATCTCTTTTATTTCTTGTTGTAATTCTTTTTTGGCGTCGTCTACATCAACTTTACGTGCTTGTGTAACTTGTGTTTGAGCCGTTGTTATTTCAGTCTGTGTGAGTGTTCCGTTTTTTTTCTTTTCCCACAACTCGTCGTCTTGCTCAGAACGCTGCCTAGCAAGTTGAGTGTTCACACGTCTAATTTCAGATAAAGTAGGTATTTTTAAGTAAGCCCCACTTCGCATATGATTGAGGTTTTGATCTAAAAATGAGTCGGGGTTTTTGTTATACAAGGCCTGCATAACTTGATAAATACTTACTGAATTATCTGGGCGTACTTTTACAGCTATACGCCAAAGTGTATCGGTAGGTTTAATCGGACCAATAGATCGCCCTTGAGCACCATAGTCAACGCCTTTAGGCCCCTTTAATTGGGTACTATCTTGTGTATATACAGGCGTTACTACTAGTGCAGACGCTAATATTAAAAGTATAGCCAAACCGCGCATGCTGATCCTTTAATGTCTAAATGTTACAAAGCACTCTAAACTAAGTGTGTAAACATTGATTACTCTTGCCTTATCAGCCTAATGACTGACTCACATTTGTTATTACAATCTATTTTTGTTGCAAGCTCTATTCCAATTACAAACTATAAACCACTTAAGGCACAATATCCATTGCAACACATTGAAAAGAAATGCCTTAACAACACATTATTAATATTAATTTATTGAGTATTATCAGTAACTTTATTAAATATTACAAAAAGCGGCAAAAAAGTGACGCTCCTCTTAAACAAAAAACGGCAAACACATTGTGCTTACCGCTTTTAAAGAGTATTTAACATTCAAAAATGTTACATGTAGTTTGCTATTAATTCTTCAGCTATTTGAACGCTATTAGTTGCCGCGCCTTTGCGAGTATTATCACTAACAACCCACATATTTAAGCCATGAGGGTGTGAAATATCAGCACGTAAACGCCCTACATATACAGTATCGTTACCACTGGCATCTGATACTGCGGTTGGGTAATCACCTTCATCGTCAATTAGCTCAACACCAGGCGCATCATTTAGCAGCTGTTTGACGTGTTCAAAGTCATATTGCATACGTGTTTCAATATTAATAGATTCAGAATGGCCAAAAAACACTGGAACACGCACACATGTTGGGTTTATGGCAATTGTTGTGTCGCCCAATATTTTGTGCGTTTCGTTTACCATTTTCATCTCTTCGCGGGTATAGCCATTATCTTCAAAACTATCTATTTGAGGAATAACATTAAACGCTATTTGCTTTGGAAATATCTCATTATCCATTGGGCGTGCATTCATCAAATTAGCAGTTTGCTTTGCTAACTCATCAACAGCTTCTTTTCCTGCGCCTGACACCGCTTGGTAGGTTGATACGTTAATGCGGTCGATACCATACGCATCGTAAATTGGTTTTAATGCCAACATCATTTGAATAGTTGAGCAATTAGGATTTGCAATAATGTTGCGATTTCTAAAATCAGCTAAACTTGAGGCGTTTACTTCCGGTACGACAAGTGGAATTTCAAAGTCATTTCTGAAGTGTGAAGTATTATCGATGACTATACACCCTGCGTCTGCTGCAATTGGGGCATATTTTTCTGAGACGCTGCCACCGGCAGAAAACAATCCAATATGCGCTTGGCTAAAATCAAAGCCTTCAACGTCTTGTACTTCAATTGTCTCACCACGAAACTTAATATCTTCACCTGCACTGCGGCTGCTCGCAAGCAAAAATAGCTGATCAACCGGAAATTTACGATCTGCTAATGTTTCGATAATTTGACGCCCTACTAAACCAGTAGCACCAAGTACGGCAACGTTATATTTTTGCGACATATTTTTTCCTCTTTAAACGATATTAAAACACCGTTAAATTAATAATTAGTTGGTTAGTGTAAAACCAAGTTGGCCTAAGGCAGCTAGTTGCGGGCCATCACCTTTAACGGTTAAGGTGCTAAATTCTCTTCTTACAGGATAGTTTTTACGTAAACTATCAAAACCATCCGACTCTAGATGACGAAGTAAAATCCCATCATCTCTTCGTACATCGTAAATTGTATGCACTAAACGTGCTATGTCTAGCTCTGTGAAACTTGAACTAACAGTGGCCTGCGTAATAGCTGGTACCGGTAAAAAATCGCCTAACGATTTCATAGCTTCAACGCCTTTGAGTTCGCATAGCTTTTGATACAGCATTTGTGTACCTCTTGCCTTACCCTCTAAGGTATGGCCTGCAATGTGTACACTGGCATAGCGAACGTGTTCAAATAAATCGGTCAAAATATTGGGCTCATTTTCCCATACATCAAGCACTAAATCTAAATTGGCACCACCTTGCATTACATCAAGTAAAGCACAATTGTCGATAACATCGCCCCGGCTGGCATTAATTATCGTAGTACCGGGTTTTAAAGCACTGAGTCTCACTTTATCCATCATGTGCAAGGTTCTATGCGCACCACTTTTAATAAGTGGCACATGAAAAGTAACAATATCTGACTGTGTGAGTAACTCATCTAACTCTACATGTTCATCAAGTAAGCCTTGCTCATGCTTAAGAGGGTCGCATAGTAGTAATTTTACATTTAATGCTTTTAACTTTTGCGCCAAACAACTACCAATGTTGCCTACCCCAACAATACCTATAGTTTGCCCGTTTAGTGGGCGGGCATTCTCTTGGCTTAGCGCAAATAAGCTGCTAATAACATACTCTGCAACAGCAATGGCATTACAACCAGGCGCACTAGTAAATGTGATATTTTTTTCTTTTAGCAGCTGTGTATCTATATGGTCAATTCCAATAGTGGCTGTGCCAACAAAACTTAACTTATTCGCTTTTGCCAATAATTTGCTGGTAACGTTGGTAACTGATCGTGTGAGTAAAACATCTACGTCTATAAGTTGGTCGGGTTTTAGGTTACGTCCATCAAACCGTTCAACCTCACCAAAATCTGAAAAGTACTGCTCAACTAAAGGCATGTTTTGATCGGCAAGAATTTTCATCACAGAATCCATTTGGCAATTAAGAGGCGCCATTGTATCGAACAACCAGACCTTTGCACAAACTAAAAAGGCCGAATCAAAAACTGATCCGGCCTTTTGAGCAAAATAAAATATAATGCTTAAATTACATTCTATTTTTATGCAAACTTAAGTTTATAACTCAAAATCTTTTTTGAATTTTAGACCAAATTCACTACGGTCGTTGCTTCTCATAACTCCAACAAAGCCTGATTGTTGTAAACGACCTACATCGTATACTTCGTTCAGAACGTTTTCGCCATAAAGTGTTACTTCCATATCACCATATGCGTTAGTGTAAGAAATGTTAAAGCCAACTAACTCACGCGAATCAATTGTTTCACTTTGGCTATATACTGACTGACCTTGCATTTCACTACGGTATGAATAATTAGCATTAAGTGCAACTGTTGCACCGCTGTCTAAATCCATAAAGTATGATGGGGCAACCATTACAGTCCAGCGAGGTGTTAAAGCCGGTGAATCACCTTTACCAATACCTTGAACGCCGGCATCAACCTCTGTAATTTCTGAATCTAGGTAACCTACAGCACTTCTTATTGTAAAGTCGTCAGTGATAGCAACGGTGGTTTCAAGCTCTATACCTTGTGCTTTTGATTGGCCCGCATTTTCAACAATAGTTACAAAACCACCACCCGCTGTTGGATCTGAAAACGGAAGTGCTAAATCAGTGTAATCAGTAACAAATACCGCTAACATCATAGATACGTTTTCGTGTACCTGGCCTTTCAAGCCCATTTCGTAGTTAACCGCTTTAGTTTCGTCGAACGACACAAACTGATCTGGTCCACCAAATGGACGCGGTGGGAAGCCACCAGTTTGATAACCTTTTTGAATTTGACCATACAAATTCATGTTATTGCTGATTTGGTATGATGCATTAATGTCCCATGTCACCGCGTCAAAATCAGCACTTACAAACTTAGGTACAGGGAATGTTGGGAACTGCGCGTTTGCGTCTTTTTCGTCTTTAGAATAACGCAATCCACCGCCAACAGTTAAATCATCAGTTAAATCGTAGCTAGCATTAATATAAGCTGCATATGAGTTAGTTTCTTGATTAATTTCAAAGTCGCCGTAGCCACCAAATGAAGGAGTAACGCCATCATTCAACAAGCCATTTGGTGTATTGAACGGACTAAATACAAATGGACCTGAACGAGTGAAGCCATCTTCGTTAAAGAAGTAAAGACCAGAAACAAAATCCATGTTGTCGAATGTTGCATTTAACTGAAGCTCAAATGAGTACTGATCGGCTCCACCTTCTTCAGGAAATTCTGATAAGTTCAGAGGTGATGCATCATCATCAAGGCCACCTTCATACTCAGATGTACGATAGCTTGAAATAAATTTAGCTGTGTATGTATCGTTAATCGCCCAATCAGCAGTTAAAGACGTACCCCAACCAGAGTATGACGTTGACTCAATACCAGCAACAGTAGTCCCTAAATCATCTGGGTCTGATGGGATCATGTCTTGTGTAAGTAATGGAAAGTCACCATTAAATACATCATTTGGGTCAAGTGGTTCTGTCAGTTCAATTGTGTAAGGAGATTGGCCTGACTCGTTATCAACACCGTCTAAAGAAAACGTAAATGCAAGATCTGAATTGGCTTGCCATTTAAGAGCAACACGACCGCTAAACTCTTCTTCTTCGCCGATTTCTTTTTCTGGGTTCGCTAGGTTTACCGCTTCGCCAACACCGTCACGTGTTTTGTATGACGCGCTTGCAGACATACTTAACTCGTCATTTAATGAGTTATTGAAGTAAATATCGCCAGCAATACGTCCACGACTACCTAATTTTGCAGACGTTGTTAAAATACCTTCATCACCTGGTTGTTTGGTAATAACGTTTACCGCACCACCTAAAGTGTTTCGACCATATAAAGTACCTTGTGGACCGCGCAATACTTCTACACGTTCAACATTTGGCAATGATAGGTTAGACCCCATTTGACGGCCTAAGTAAACACCATCAAGGTATACACCCACACCTGGATCGGTTGTAATAATGTGATCTTGCAAGCCAATGCCACGAATAAATACCGAAGCATGTGCTGCGTTACCTACACCGTAACGTGTGATGTTTAAATTTGGAACGTATTTACCAATATCTTCAAGGTTACTCATATTGGCTTTATCAATTAAGTTAGCACCAATTGATGTGATAGCGGTTGGAGATTCAAACAAGCTCTCTGTACGTTTACGAGCTGTAACTTCGATTTTTTCAAACGCATCTTGTTTTGCAGTTGTTTTGGTTTCTTCAGCACTTACTGAAGTAGTCAGGGCAGCAACTATTGCTAGGCTTAACTGTGAGAGTTTGCGTAGTTTCAAAATATTCTCCAAAGGATACCGTAAATTATTTATTATGCATTTACTGGTGCAACCAGTAAGTTTTGGGCATAAAAAAAGATGCGTGGTAGCATCTTTCCTCTGGAAGGGCATTATATTACACAATTGTGAATTTATGTATTTATTTTTTGGTAAAAATGCAAATGTTCCTTATAGGGGAAAAAATAACACGTTGCAGCGATACTTACTTTTTATGCAATTACGGCATAAAACCTCGCGCAATAAATATACGTTCTTAAATTTAATTGGCTGAAACTTATTTTGATATTTTACTTAAAATCAGCAACCTGCATTAAAAACACCGGGCATATCCCCTTAAAAAATAATGATAAAGCATTAAGTTAATCAGTTTTTATCACTAACTTGCTAAATTGATTAGATATAGCTCTATTTCACTTCTATAATACGCATGAATCAACATCTAATTAACTAATAGGAAATACATATGAAAAAGCTATCTGTAGCAGTAGCATTATGTGCGGCTTTAGCAACAAACTATGCTAGCGCCGAAGTTCGAATTAATGGCTTTGCATCAATTGTTGGTGGAAAGAGCCTTGATAGCGACAGTACCTTATATGGATATGATGATGACATTTCATTTAAAAACGAAAGTGTCTTTGCATTACAGCTATCAGCTGACCTAATGGAGAAACTAACGGCAACAGCTCAAATTGTTGCTCGTGGTGAGAATGATTTCGACGCAGAATTTGAATGGGCCTACGTAACTTATGAACTAAGCGACGAGTTACAAATTAGCGCGGGTAAAATGCGTGTACCTTTTTACCGTTACTCAGATTTTATTGATGTAGGTTACGCTTACCGCTGGGTACGCCCGCCTCAATCTGTTTATAGCATTCCTTTTTCTACCTATGAAGGTTTAAGCTTATTGCACAATACACAACTTGGTGATTGGGATTCAACAGTACAAGTCATGTACGGTAGTTTTGATGGTGAAATAGACGCAATCACTGAAAAAACTCAAGCTGAGCTTAATGATTTTGCTGGCATTAACTGGACGCTTGCATACGACTGGTTCAGTGTTCGTGCTGCATATTTAATTGCTGAATCATCATTTGCACTTGACGGAACAGACCCCAGCGGCGCTGCATTAAATGGATTAGAAGCTGCACTTCGCGCAAACAGCTTAAACACGTTAGCTGACGATATTGCAATAAACGAAGATGACAGCAGCTTTTTCGGCTTTGGCTTCTCGATTGATTATGATAATTTCTTATTTGATGCTGAATATACACAATTTGAAGTAGAAAACAGTATTTTGACTGAGCAAACACAATATTATGCATCTGTAGGTTACCGCTTGGATGACGTTATAGTCCATTTTACGTATGAAGATAATGACGATAAGCATGATGCATCTCGCTTTGACCCTATCGCAGCAGTACCAAGCCTTAATGCAGCTATAAACGGTGCCTTGACAGGTGTTCAAGCGCAAAGCAATGTATACACTATCGGCGCGCGTTACGACTTTCACCCTTCTGCAGCTTTTAAAATCGATTTTAGCCGCTTTGAAGACGATGTAACTGATACAGAAACTGATGTTGTTGCTGTTGGCGTTGACCTTGTATTTTAATTGGAGCAAATAATGAAAAAATTAATTTTAGCTAGTGCACTTTCATTGTGCTCAATTAATGCTTTTGCAGAAGTTGCGGTAATAGTTAACGCTGGAAACGCCAATGCTTTAGACGCAGATACTATTAAGAAGATATACCTTGGTAAAGCCAAATCATTTGGTGATGGTACTAAGGTAAACCCAGTAAACCAAGATGGTACCGCTGCAGCAGATGAGTTTAACGATAAAGTTGTAGGTAAATCTGGTAGCCAGCTTAATGCTTACTGGTCTAAACTTGTGTTTACAGGTAAAGGTACACCACCCGAGAAGTTAGGTTCTGATCAAGCTGTCATAGATTTTGTAGCAGCTAATGCTGATGCTATCGGCTACGTAGATAGCGCAAAAGTGAGTGGCAACGTAAAAGTAGTTGCGACCTTTTAACCGTTTAAAACGGTAAATTAAAAAACCATCAAATGGTGGTTTTTTTATGCCTGTAAAAAGTTATATCAATTGGCTTAATTAACTAAGCTATTAAAAATATGGGAAACGCGTTAATAAGCAAGGTAAAAGTTTGTTATCCAATTCCTCAATGTAAATAGTACAGTTATCGCCCAGTCTTGCACTTTAAATTGCTCTGTTGTTGCAGGTCAGTAATACCTACTAGCCTGCAAAACAAAAAAGCCTCCACTTGGAGGCTCTATTGGTGTTAATTTTACCTATATATCACTCAATTCTAAATTTGGCTGTTGCATCTAGCAGGTTATCTGATAAGTAATGTAGGTTTTTAGCTACATCCCTTACAGCAAGTAATGAGTCCATAGTGTCTTCAAAAGAAACATGCATATTAGAGACATTTTCTACAACCATGGCTGCAACCGATGTTTGCTCTTCTGTCGCGGCTGCAATTTGAGAGTTCATGCCGTTTATTTCTAACATTTGCTCAGCTATTTTCTCTATTGATATACCTGTTTTTTCAGCCGCTGTTGCATTATCTGTAGCCATATCACGCGCTGAGGTCATCGCAGTAACTGAGTCATTAGCGGCGGTTGTTAACGCACCTAACAATTCGCGTATTTCATTAGTTGAATGTGCGGTTCGTGAAGCAAGCTCTCGTACTTCATCAGCTACTACCGCAAACCCACGACCATGTTCACCAGCTCGTGCTGCTTCAATAGCCGCATTTAGAGCAAGTAAGTTGGTTTGATCGGCAATTGAAGTAATTACATTCAATATTTGCGATACATTTTTTGTGTCGTCCGCAAGTTTATTAATTGTTGTTGCTGCTTGGTTAATTTCATTACTCAATGTACGAGACGCATTTACTGACATTTGTACTTGTGTTCGGCTTTGTTCTACTTCTTTTTCTGCTGTTTCAGCAGCGTGTGATGCATTTGCTGCAGATTGAGAAATATCACCCACACTTTGCTTCATCTCTTCCATTGATTGCTTAACAATTTCAGCATCTGTTGTTTGTTTCGTTGTTGCACGCTCTGCCTGCTCCATGCCTTGTACTAATCGGGTAGAGTTTTCCATTAGAGGTTCACATACAGCAATTACTTCAAGTACGGTTTCTTTCAATAGCGCAATAAAAGAATTAAAGTTGATAGAAACTTGGCCAATTTCATCTTTAGAATTTACGGTTAACTGAGTACTCAAAGATCCTTTACCATTCGCTAATAAACTTAAATTATTTGCTGCATCACTTGCTGAAGAGCCAATATTTTTTGCTATCCATATAGCCATAAACAAAAGCAGCAATAAAGACACGATAGACACAGCAAGCATTAAAGTAAGTGCATTATCAGAACGCGTGTTAGTGCTTTCAACTAATTCAAAAAAACGATTATCAGCTTTTTGTTGCGCTGCTTTAAAGCTCTCTAAAACAGAACCATAAAGACTTGTTTTTAACTGGGCTTGCTGTTGGATTTTACTAAAGTCGGCAGTGCCATTTACCATTCCATTAGCAATGGTTGCTGAGATTTTTTCGTAGTCGGCTAATTCTTTAACTACATCATCACTAATGTAGCCATTACTTATCTGCTTAATTAGATTTATATTTGATTCAATTGTTTTGTAAGTGTCATCAGCTTTGGTTATTAAGTCTTGTTCACCAAATGTCACTGCTTGTGTGTAAAGCTCATCGAGTTTTTCTAACAGCCCTACATTCGCTGATGTTAACTTTACAACTTTATATGAAGAATTCCCCATTTCATCTAAAGAAGCCCTATTATCATCTATGGCAAGAAAATTAATTAATACCATAATTATAAAAGCAACAACTGCAATACATGTTATTGCATGTATTTTTTTAGTTATGCTTAGGTTTTGAAAAGAGAAGCCTGAAGCCATACTATTTACCTTTTTGAGTTATCTAAATATATTATCGGCTCAATACTGATAAGTGTGAGTTAAATTTGTAAAATTTCTAGTTTTTTTTTCATTTTAATCATTAATTAAGCTAAAAACTAAAATTAATACAAAAAAATAAACATTATTGGGTACACGATGTGTTTTTCGTAGAAAAGACCAATAACAAAATCTAAATTATTCTTGGTACACAAACGTTTGAAGTGCAAAAAACAATCAAAACAAATTTTAGATACAAAAAAACCAGTAACATTACTGCTACTGGTTTTAAATTTGGTGCGGATGGGGGGACTTGAACCCCCACGCCCGAAAGCACTACCCCCTCAAGGTAGCGTGTCTACCAATTCCACCACATCCGCATTTTAAATTTTTGTTCGCTTTTTTTATTTGTTTGAGGTTAACAAATAGCTGAACATTAAACTGTATTAGTTTGGTACGTCTGAGTTACTTTCTTCGTTAGAAGTAACAGGAACATCTTCTTCAACGGGTACCACTGTTTCTACAGCAGGGGCTGCTTCTAAGTTTTCCCATTCATCAGTCTGTTTTATCTGACCGGCTGTTAAGTTACCTAGAACAATACTCAGCACAAAAAAGACTGTTGCTAAGCTTGTTGTTGTCTTTGTCATAAAGTTACCAGCACCTGAAGAACCAAATACAGTTCCAGAAGCGCCTGCACCAAACGAAGACCCCATATCAGCACCCTTACCTTGTTGGATTAAAACCATACCAACTAAAGCTAAAGCTACAACTAAATAAACTACTAATAAAATTTCGTACATCTTATACGGTCCCTTTTGCACTGTTACAGATAGCAACAAAAGATGCTGCTTTTAGACTGGCACCTCCAATAAGGCCACCGTCAATATCTGGTTGTGCAAATAATAATTCGCTATTTTTTTCGTTAACGCTTCCACCATATAAGATGGTAAGCCCTTGTGCTAAATCACTGTCTAAAGACGCAATTTTGTCACGGATAAATTTGTGAACAGCTTGTGCCTGTTCTGGCGATGCAGTCTTACCTGTGCCTATGGCCCAAACGGGCTCGTATGCTATCACAGAATCTTTCAGCGCTGCTACACCTAATTTTTTAATTACCGCATCTATTTGAGCAGCAACTACATGTTCTGTTTGTCCACTTTCTTGCTCTGTTTCACTCTCGCCAACACAAAGAACGGGTATTAAACCAGCTGATTGAGCTCTAGCAAATTTATCAGCAATAACATCGCTGCTCTCGTTATAAATACTACGACGCTCTGAATGGCCAACTAGCGCATAATTTACGCCAAGGTCTTTCAATAGTTGTGCATCAACTTCACCAGTAAAAGCGCCTGGCGTGTTTTCAGATACAGTTTGAGCACCTGTATTAACGCCGCTTGCAATCATTGCTGAAACAAGTGGGAATGGAGGAAATAAAATAACATCTATTTCTGGTGATTTAATACTATTTATAGCATCCGACATATCTTTGACTAGCTCTATTGAACCATTCATTTTCCAATTGCCAGCGACCATTGCCTTACGTATTGCCATTTTCCACTCCACATTAGAAAGCGGGCGAGATATTAACTTTTCTCGCCCAAAGTTACAAGAGGTTATTGTTATCAATCAGGTTGTTTGCTCATAGATTCGACAATCTCTGCAATCTTACGTGCACTGTCTAATACTATTTTTTCTTGCTCTGCTTCAACCATAACACGAACGACAGGTTCAGTGCCTGATTTACGGAGTAAAACGCGGCCTTTATTGCCTAAGCTTTGTTCCACTTCTTCGACTGCCGCAAGCACTTTTGGCGCCATTGTAGGATCGGTACCCGGTGTATAACGCACGTTAATCATTTTCATTGGGTATTTTGTAAAACCGGCGCCTAAATCTTGAAGCGTTCTATTTTGTGCAACCATAGCAGCCAGCACTTGCAAGCTTGATATGATACCATCACCCGTTGAAATTAAGTCTAGATTAAGTACATGCCCTGAGCTCTCTCCACCAATTTTCCACCCTTTTTGCTGAAGTAATTCCATTACGTAACGATCGCCAACTTTGCTTCGAGCAAACTCAATACCTTTTGCTTTTAATGCATTTTCAAGCCCCATGTTTGACATCACAGTACCAACAACACCGCCACCCAATATATGATCGTTCGCTGCCTGACACGCAATAATATAAACTAAATCGTCGCCATCAAATACGCGGCCATTATGATCAACCATCATTACGCGATCGCCGTCACCATCATAAGCTATACCTACATCAGCTTTATGCTCAAGTACTTTACGTTTTAAGGTGTCTACATGAGTTGCACCACATTCGTGATTTATATTAACGCCATTTGGCTCACAAGCATGTGTAATTACGTCTGCACCAAGCTCTCGCATAACTGATGGTGCAATATGGTATGTTGCGCCGTTAGCGCAATCTATAACTACTTTTAACCCCTCTAAAGAGAGCCCTTGTGGAAATTGACTCTTACAAAACTCAATGTAACGGCCATCAGCACTAGCCAAACGTGTTGCTTTACCTAACTTATCTGAGGCCACACAGGTCATTTGCTCATCAAGCATGGCCTCTATTTCAAGCTCTACAGCGTCATCCAACTTTAAGCCTTGACCATTAAAAAATTTAATGCCGTTGTCGTAATAGGGGTTATGTGAAGCGCTTATTACAATGCCGGCTTCAGCCCTAAATGTTTGTGCTAAATATGCAACGGCTGGCGTTGGCATTGGGCCAAGCAGAACAACATCAATACCGGCGGCTATTAAACCCGCTTCAAGTGCAGTCTCAAGCATGTAACCTGAAATACGCGTGTCTTTACCAATAATAACTTTTTTGGTTCCACCTTTTGATAATACACGTCCTGCAGCCCAACCTAGCTTCATTGCAAACTCAGGGTTTATAGGTGCTGTACCCACTAAACCACGCACGCCATCTGTGCCAAAATACTTTCTTTGTTTCATTCTATTATTCCTTTTATGCACGCTTGGTAAACACCGAGTACATCTGCAGTTTCTTTTACGTCGTGAACACGAATTAATTTTGCGCCATTTTGTGCGGCAATAAGAGCGCCGGCTAAACTACCGGCCATTCGTTCACTCGTGTCTCTGTTTAACAGATTGCCAATCATCGACTTACGAGATAACCCCGCTAATAATGGCAAACCTAATTTATTAAAATCATTAAACTTGGTTAAAATTTCGTAGTTATGGCTTAAGGTTTTTCCAAATCCAAAGCCAGGATCAAGAATAAGCTGTTGAGCTTTTATCCCCATTGTCTCACAGGCAATAATGCGATTTTTAAAAAACTCATTAATATCGCTCATTAAATCATTATACTGAGGAGACGTTTGCATACTTCGGGGCTGACCCTGCATGTGCATTAAGCAAATTGCGATGTTTTCAAATTGTGCAACAACATTCAGTGCGTCAGGCTCTTGTAATGCGCGAACATCATTTACCATATCTGCACCAGCTAAAATAGCTTGCCTCATCACCTCAGCTTTACTCGTATCGACAGAAATAACACAATCACTCTGGGCACGTATCGCCTTTATAATGGGAATTACTCGTTCAAGCTCATCATCAAGACTTACAGCCTGAGCACCCGGACGCGTTGACTCACCACCAATATCTATTATTTTTGCGCCATCACTTAATAGTTTTATTGCGCGCTGTACAGCGAGATTAGGGTCTATAAACTTCCCACCATCTGAAAATGAATCAGGGGTTACATTTAATATCCCCATAATCACAGGTTCAATTAAATTAAGCGTTCGACCATTTGGCAAATTAATAACGTTATTCATCGTGAGCCTTGTTTGCATTTCAGCATCCAAACACACTCTAACTATAAATTAGAGCGAAATTAAAACCGATACAAAAAAGCCCCGAAGTACGGGGCTTTTTTAGTATTTTAACGATTATTCAGCTTTGTCATCAACATTTGTTTCATCTTTTTTAGATGATTCTGTTGTTGATTGGCTTTCATCACTAACAGGTTCTTTTACAGAATCTGTTTTTGCTGCTTTTGGCTCATGACGGTCATGAGCATCGCGAGGCTCACGCACTGGCTGACGCGCCATTAAATCATCAATTTGCTTAGCATCAATCGTTTCGTATTTCATCAATGCATCTTTCATTGAATGAAGAATATCAATATTGTCTTTCAATATTTTTTCGGCACGCTCGTAGTTTCTATCTGAAAATAAACGAACTTCTGCATCAATTACTTTAGCTGTATCATCCGACATGCTAGATGCGCGACTACCGCCACCACCCATGTACATTTCATTTTGATCTTCAGCGTAAAGTAGTGGTCCTAGTTTTTCGCTTAGACCCCAATGTGTAACCATTTTACGTGCTATGTCTGTTGCACGCTCAATATCGTTACTCGCACCGGTAGTCACTTTATCGGCACCGTAAATAAGGGCTTCAGCAATTCGGCCACCATAGAGGCTAGAGATCATTGACTCTAAAAGCTCTTTAGAATGACTAACACGATCTTGCTCAGGTAAATACATAGTTACACCTAGCGCACGGCCACGTGGAATGATAGATACCTTATAAACAGGGTCATGTTCTGGCACCATGCGTCCAACAATTGCATGGCCGGCTTCGTGATATGCCGTCATTTCTTTTTCTTGCTCGCTCATCACCATGGTCTTGCGCTCTGCGCCCATCATGATTTTGTCTTTAGCGGCATCAAATTCAGCCATGTTAACAACACGTTTGTTACCACGTGCAGCATAAAGTGCAGCTTCGTTAACTAAGTTAGCTAAATCAGCCCCCGAAAAACCGGGTGTACCGCGCGCGATTACAGCCGCATCAACGTTATCACCTAGTGGTACCTTACGCATATGTACTTTGATAATTTGTTCACGACCGCGTATATCAGGTAAACCTACTTCTACTTGACGGTCAAAACGACCAGGACGAAGTAATGCAGGGTCAAGTACGTCTGGGCGGTTAGTCGCAGCAATAACAATGATGCCTTCGTTGCCACCAAAACCATCCATTTCTACCAGCATTTGGTTTAATGTTTGCTCGCGTTCATCGTTACCGCCGCCCATACCTGCGCCACGTTTACGACCTACTGCATCAATTTCATCGATGAAGATAATACAAGGCGCTGCTTTTTTAGCTTGTTCAAACATGTCACGTACGCGCGATGCACCTACACCTACAAACATTTCTACAAAGTCAGAACCCGAAATTGTGAAAAATGGTGCTTTTGCTTCACCCGCAACAGCTTTAGCAAGCAATGTTTTACCAGTACCTGGTGGGCCAACCATTAGTACACCTTTTGGAATACTACCGCCTAATTTTTGGAATTTAGACGGGTCACGCAAGAAGTCGACCAATTCGGTAACGTCTTCTTTTGCTTCATCACAACCAGCAACATCAGCGAACGTAGTTTTAATTTGGTCTTCGCTCATTAAACGTGCTTTGCTCTTACCGAATGACATAGCGCCTTTGCCGCCACCGCCTTGCATTTGACGCATGAAGAAGATCCATACACCTATAAGCAGTATCATCGGGAACCAAGAAATAAATATGCTTGCTAAAAATGATTGTTCTTCAGGTTTTACACCTTTCACATTTACATCACTTTTAAGTAAGTCATTTAAAATGTCTTTGTCGTAAATTGGCATAATGGTTTGAAAACGCTCACCATTATTTTTAGTACCGGTGATTGTTCCACTGGTGCTCTCGATTGCCACTTCTTGTATTGAGCCATTTCGGGCATCTTTTACAAACTGACTGTAACTTGTTTGACGGTCGATTTGCTCTCCACCATTAAAGCTCTGAAAGACTGACATAAGCACAACTGCAATGACCAGCCATAGTATTAAATTTTTCGCCATATCGCTCAAGGGGTTAACCTCTTGTATCCAATTAATTTAAATTCAACTAAACGCCAAGCAACTGTACTACAGTTTGTATCCAGTCGCTACTATATATACTTCCCGAGAACGGGCACGTGAGGCATCAGGTTTGCGTATTTTCACTGCTTTAAAACTATTACGAACTTCCTGCAAGTATTGATCAAAGCCTTCTCCTTGGAAAACCTTAACAATAAATGCGCCATTTTTCTTTAAAACTTGATTACACATATCTAGCGCAAGCTCGACTAAGTACATGCTTCCAGCTTGGTCCACTGAGTTATTACCACTCATATTCGGTGCCATATCAGAGAGTACCACATCAACATTTTTTCCATCAATGCGTTTTAGTAAAGCATCTAACACGGCTTCTTCGCGAAAATCACCTTGTAAAAAATCTACACCGGCTAAAGAGTCCATAGGTAAAATATCACAGGCAACAACCTGCCCTTTGTCACCTACTTTTTCGGCTAAATACTGTGACCAACTACCTGGGGCTGCCCCTAAATCCACCACAGTCATACCAGGGCGAAGTAACTTATCTCTATTTTGTACTTCATCTAATTTAAAAACCGCTCTTGAACGCCAGCCTTTTTTTTGCGCTTCCTGAACATATTTGTCATCAAAATGTTCTTTCAACCATCGCTGTGAACTGGCTGACTGTTTTTTATTTGTCATAAATTACACGCAACTAATTAGTAATATTCTCTAGATGGCGTTAGAATACCCTTAATTCAAGCCATATTCAGCAAAATTTGTATAAACATGACATTATCAAATAGACAAAAGCAGTTTTTAAAAGGCGAGGCACATAGCCTCAAGCCTGTAGTTTTACTAGGTTCTAACGGTTTAACCGAAGGCGTAGTGATGGAAATTCAAAGTGCATTAGAAATTCACGAATTAATCAAAGTTAAAGTACCGACTGATGATCGTGAAACTAAAGCGCTTATTTTTGAAGCAATCGTTCGTGAAACAGGTGCAACAAAGCTTCAAACAATTGGCCACACAATTGTGCTTTACCGCCAAAGCCCTGAGAAAAAAATTCAACTGCCGCGTAACTAATATACTTTTTGTATAATTTATCGCACTAAATAAAAAAACCAGCTAATAGCTGGTTTTTTTATAATTTATTTAAACCTGAATTTTCAAAAGTAAAATTCATTTCTAAGTCTTCAAGCAAATATTTTATTTCTGAACTGTGTTCTTTTTGGCTTAACAAAAAGTAGCGTGAAAACTGCATTTCATTCATGGGCGCTACTTCTTCATTTGAAAGCAACACGGCAAGGTCAGGCGTTGTATTACTATGACCAATCACAGCAACTACCCCTTCCAACAACACTATTTGGTTTTTTAAATCTACCAAATCTCTAGCATTGTAAATTTGTATTTGTGAATCAAAATACGCAGCAAGAGGTGCTGCTGTTTGTAAGGTGCGTTTATAGTTACTACTAAATACATGAACCCTATCGTATTGTTTAAATAATGAAACTAAATGCTGAGCCCGCTTATTGCCTTGTTGTGTGAGCTCCGGGTCTTTTCCCGCTAATTTTTCACTATGGCGAAAAAGGTATATTTTTTCTGGAGCCGAAAATACATAGTGGCTTTTAAATAAAACTGCACATAATAAAATAAAAACACCCTGTTTTATTTTCATACCTTCTGCTCACGTTTATACTTTAATAACCGATTAATAAACTCGGTTGTTAATTCATTAATTAACCCAGTTTCAGCGTTTAACACCAAGCTAAAGCCAATATTTAAATGGGGAAATACCACTAAGTCGCTTCTGTATCCTTGTACCCAGCCACTGTGGTAATACAAGGTTTCATTGTCGTAATTGTATACTCGCCAACCTAAACCGTAATAAGCTTCGTTAAGTTGTTTTTTCCATACCCTGCGGTACATTTCTTTTTTCGTGCGTGTGTATGGCCGAGTTTGTTTAGACAATGCATCAAGTGATAACACTTCAGGGTAGTGACCTAATTGCGCCTTTAACCAAATAGCCATATCGCTTGCACTGGCGTTAACCCCCGCAGCAGGCCCAACTTTGTAATAGTTTTTCTTAAGCTTTGCGGTGTACCACCGTTTTTTTCCACGTACGTGCGGTAGTGCATAATTGTTATCAGCTACCATGGCTTCAAAACCCAAGCTGGCATCAATCATTTTGAGTGGCTGAAAAATACCTTCATTTAGCCATTGTGAATAATCTTTATTGGTACTTTTTAAAATAACATCATCAATTAAGCTAAACATGACATTCTGATAACCGTAACATATCCCAGGCTCGCAAATAGGTTTAACTGTCACCAGCTTTTGAACTATATCGGGATAGTCCATCCGCGATTCAATTAAGTTGTCGTACGCATTTGGCACCAAGCCGCTAGAGTGACTCAATAAGTGATAAACTTTTAAATCCTCTTCGTATACTGTGCCTTTAAAATCAGGTAGGTAATCACTGACGTAGTTATCTAATTTTATGAGCCCATCACTAGATAATTTTGCAGCTAGCGAACCTGCAAATGTTTTGGATACTGACGCCAATCTAAAACGAGTATGAACATTAACCTTTTGACCATTTCGGGCTTTAGTGCGCCCAACTCCATGGATGTAATCACTGTTGCCTAAATTAACTATGGAGAGTGCGGCACCAGGTATGCCCTTACTCGCGAGTTTTTTTTCTGCGTAACGGCCATATTTTTTTACAAAACTATCCCAATTTGGGTCTTGCTGCGCTGCAAAACTAACGGTTGCATACACATAACACACTGCAGCTAAGCAATACTTTAAAAGTGGTAAGCGCTTCATTTTTTAATACTTTGTCTTTTTAACTGCGTCTATATGCATAATATCATGAACTTTTCTTTGGACTAACGTACAATACAAAAATTATTGTACTTTTTGTGGGTGTTAAGTATTTATGCGTTTTTTAGTTGTATTACTTTTTGTTTTATTATCATCAGGTTGTGCCATTACCAAACAACCAGCAGAGCCTTTGGCTATGCCGCTAAAGCCAGCACTAAAAACTCAAACATATCAGCTCAAATACCAAACTGAGCATGCTTCACCAAAAGTAAAGTCGGTGCAATTACCTGCGCACAAAGTTTTACAAAATCAAACGGTAAAAATAATTACCGATAAAGCAAGCGTAACCGATACACTGCTTTCACAAATAAGCCAAGCTCTTAACGATAAACAACTTAAAGTCACAAGTAAAAATAACAGTGATTACACGCTTACCATTCAAAAGCTCGACTTAACATTTAAAGAAAACACACAGTACTCACTTGTCACACCAGAAAAAAAATTCCCTCTGTTTAACAGTATTGCAAATCAATACCCAACGCAGCAATGTGCATCTATATTTGCAGAGGTTAACATGCGTTTAACGCACAAAGCTTCTGGTGATGTAGTGTGGTTTGCCACGTCGTCTATAGACAGCGCCAGCTTTCACCGAGAGCCGCTAATTTATAGCTTAAGTGAAGAGCAAAGAATTACAAACGAGTTAGAAGTTGTTGCGTTTATCCACCAGCAAAACACCGAAGAAGCGCGTATGGCGAGAGTGGGTAAAGAAGTGAAAATCCCTGAATATCAAATGCTCTCTAAATTATCTAGCCTAAGCAAATTAAGTGGTCCGTGTAACCGCACAGAAGTGAGTGCGCTTACACCTATGATGCAATTTTACTTAAGCAGTATCCTAATAGATAAGATTAAAGTTCAGTAAAATTAACATTTACTACATTTTTTTACAGATTAAGGGTACACCTTAACAATATACTACACACTATAACATCAAATAATCAGGCTCAATGTGGATGAAACATACCTTACTTAACCATACTACTTTTTGTATTGTCTTGTTTATTTTGAGCCTTATATCGACCTCAACCCAAGCAAGTAATCGCTACTATGCAGATAACACCCTTGAGCCAACTCAAGGCTTTGCATGGGATTGGAGTGCAGGTGCAAGCTACTTTGTAGAAGATACTTACCTAATTGGC
The DNA here is from genome assembly GCF_057547735.1 of Pseudoalteromonas sp. NH0006-46. NCBI lineage: Bacteria > Pseudomonadati > Pseudomonadota > Gammaproteobacteria > Alteromonadales > Pseudoalteromonadaceae > Pseudoalteromonas > Pseudoalteromonas sp. NH0006-46. The sequence continues at coordinate 234,518 of NZ_BAAJML010000005.1, forward strand.
ACAAATGCCTACGACACCGATTTAGAGCTCGATTTAAGCCTTGCTGTCTCCTACGATCGATTTTATCTCGACTTTGACCATAACCAACTCAGCGGTGGGCTTGTTATCGGTTACAGTATTATTGATAAGTATGATTGGGGCTTGGATATACTGGGCACAAATACGCAAGCTGGCTTTGACGAAAAAGGCCTTGGTTTTTATAACAATGGTGTTATAGCAGAACTTGATGGCATAAAGTCTCGTCGCTATGACTTTGGTGTAGGCCTGAGGCTTACACGCCGATTCGAAAATTCTCAAATTTCATTTGAATACCTTCATGATATTTCTGGCGCTCACAACAGCTGGGTTATTAATACCTTTTTTAGCCAAATTTTACCCTGGCGAAACTGGGAGTTTAGATCCGGTGTTGGCGTAAGTGCGTACTCAGCTGACTTTACAAATTATTATTTTGGCATTGACCAAGAAGAAGTAGCCGAAAACCGACCCTTTTATGATGCACATGCAAGTACCAGTTTAATATTTGAATTTCATGCGGAATACCCAATAAGCCAAGATTGGGTCTTTTTAGCAGGGTTTCTCTCTACGTGGTTCTCAGCTGAAATCGACGACAGCCCAATTATTTCTCAAGGGTACCAACATAAAGCCAAGGTAGGCCTACGTTATGTTTTTTAGATGGCTCTGTTTACTAATAATTTTTCCTGCATCAACGTTTGCACAACCGGACGGCGGACAAGATAATTTAACCGCTGTTCCTGATACCTGTGTGGCTCTTCGTGAGGGGCGTGATTGTTACGCTGATGTAGTCATTACTTGGCGCCAACCAATTATTGGTAACTACTGCTTACGCGATGCTACATCTAAATACATTATGCAATGCTGGCTAAAACAGCAGCAAGGCACATTAAATTACGCGTTTGACTCTAAACAAAGTATCGCTTTTGAATTATTTGATAGTAATACATCGCAAATAATTGGCACTGCAGAAGTGAAACTTCAGTGGGTTTATCAAAACAGACAAAAAAAACGTCGCTGGCGATTATTTTAACCACTGTATTAAGGATAATTTATGGATAACTACGGCACTATTTTATTAGTAGAAGACGATACATCATTGGCTCAATGGGTAGCCGAATACCTCACTGAACAAGGCTACACTACGCATGTTTGTCACCGAGGCGATGAAGTTGTCAGTAAAGTAAAAACCTTAAACCCAAACATTGTATTGCTCGACATTATGTTACCAGGTCAAGATGGCATTAGTGTATGTAGAGAACTTCGTAGCTTTTACAATGCGCCAATCATTATGCTGACCGCTCGAAACGAGGAAATGGATGAAGTTATAGGTTTAGAGGTCGGTGCAAGCGATTATATAATGAAACCTGTGCGCCCTCGCGCTTTACTCGCTCGTATAAAAGCTGCACTTCGTCAAAGTAATGAGCCCAATAAATCGGCAATAGTAGAAAGCACAATTTCGGTCGGTTCGCTTAATATTAATACCGAATCAAGAAACGTAAAATTCAACGACCAAGATGTAAATATATCCAGTGCGGAATATTTACTCCTGCATTATTTGGCAAGTAATGCAGGCCAAGTTGTATCACGTGACGCTGTTTTTAAAGCAACTAAAGGACGAGAATACGACGGACTTGATAGAAGTGTTGATGTGCTTATCTCTGCACTTAGGAAAAAATTTAACGACGATCCACAAAACCCTGAAAAAATTAAAACAATTTGGGGCCGTGGTTACTTGCTTGTCTCTACCGCATGGTAACTTACAGCTGTATGTTTAAATGAAAAAGTTTTACATATCACTACTTGGCAGCGCGCTTTTATCTATAGTGGTTTTAGGCTGGCTAATAGACGCCTTTAGCCAGCAAGCACATACCCCACAAGACGAGTTTAGTGTGCAAAGTAAAATGATGATGGGGTTTAGTAAGCAACTGGCAAATGTTCCCACTTCCGAGCGTGGCGCATATGTTAAACAGTTAGCTAAAGAATTTGAGCTATCAATAGATTACAAACCTAACGAATCGCTTGCCTTGCCCCCTTCGTTACTGCTTCAAATGCATGCTGTTGGCGGGTTGATTTTAGAAGATCAGCAAGGCTTTTATATGCTGTATAGCAATCAAGCGCTAAACCCCTTTCATATTTCTATGCGACTTAAAAAGAGCGCAGAAGCCGACAAACGAAACGATATATTCTTAACTTTGCTTTTTTATGCTGGGTTATGCATTTTAATGGGGTTCATTATTGCGCCACTAGCAAAGCGACTAAGCGTACTAAATGAGGCTGCTAAACAGTTTGCTTCGGGTAATACACAAGCCAGAATTAAAGCATCTCATTTTACTTATATAAGGGACGTAGAGTTAACGTTTAACCGAATGGCGAGTCAAATTGAAAAGCTCGTCGCTGAAAATAAACTAATGGCGTCAAGTTTATCGCATGATATACGCACTCCTATTGCCTGTCTTCGCTTTGGTTTAGATGCCGCCTTAGATACCCATGATGAGAAAAAAATAAAAACCTATTTAGAGCGCATGGAAAACGATTTAGATCATATGGAATCTATGCTTAAAAGCTATTTAGCGTTTGCAACACTTGAACAAAACGCAAATAAATTGACGTACTCTTCAACAAATATCAAGCATTACCTAGAAGATATTTTAGTTCAGCTTGCACCAAAGTTAGAATCACAAATGCTAAGTGTTGATCTTAATTGCTCAAGTGACATCATTGTGGCCGATCTTCATTGGCTAGCTCGTGCAATTACAAATCTGCTTACCAACGCATGCGATTTTGCCGAGCAATATATCTATTTAAGCGCAAAGGTTCATGAGCGCCAACTTATAATAACAGTTGAAGACGATGGCCCAGGAATTGCTCAAGAAAACTTTAAAAACGTATTTAGCCCCTTTTTTAGAGAAGAAGAACACAGAAACCGCGCAGATAAAAGCTATGGCCTTGGCTTAGCTATTGTTGAAAAAGTAGCAGATTGGCATAACGGCACTATCACTGTTAGCAAAAGTAAACACTTAGGCGGTGCCTGCTTTACCCTTAATATTACCCAACAGTAAAAATCGTAAAGTATAAATTACGCAGTGTAATTAACATTTTTAAAACAAAATCAACCTATTAATTTTAATTACCTAGTAACATTGACTAAAAACAGCGTATTAATAATGCCGCTGGAAAACTAAATTGTGTGGGATCAGCAAATAAGCACTTTTTATTTTTTTACATTTCCAGTAGATTGTCAGCGCCGTTAAAAAACAGAGAAGTATAATAATATGAGCGCAGTTAGAGGCGAGTTTAGTTCTCGCTTTGGATTTATTATGGCCGCCGCCGGTTCTGCCGTAGGTTTGGGCAATATATGGGGCTTTCCCACACAAACAGCCAGTAATGGCGGTGCCGCATTTTTGGTTGCCTATTTAGTGTTAGCTTTCTTTTTGGCTTATCCTGCGCTAATGGCCGAATTAATGATTGGTCGACACGGCCAAGCCAACGCCGTGGTTTCTTTAACTAAAGTGTCCAATAAACCTTGGCAAAAACACTTTGCATTTATTGTCGGCTTTGGGGGTATTTTATGTGCCGGCTTTATACTTAGTTTTTATGCTATTGTTGCCGGCTGGATGCTCAGTGCAACAGCCCAACCTATTGCTACCTTGGCTGGAGCAGACGCTGCATCTTTGTGGCTAAGCGAACAGTCACTCACTCGCAACATTATATTTACCCTTGTTTTTATTGTTTTAACGATAGCAATCATTAGCCGTGGTGTTGAAAACGGTATCGAAAAATGGTCAAAGCGCTTGATGCCGGCTTTATTGGGCATTTTATTTTTATTAATTGCTTATGTAATGACACAAGAGGGTGCAATGGAAGGGTTAAAAGCCTACTTGCTACCTGACTTTTCATCTATTTTTGACACCCAGTTAATTGTTAGCGCCTTAGGCCAAGCCTTTTTCTCATTATCACTTGGTACAAGCGTTATGATTATATACGGCTCGTATATTAGTAAAAAAGAAAACCTAGTGTCTCTAGGTGCATACGTAACATTAATTGATGTGTTTATCGCGTTTGTTGCTGGTTTACTTATTATTCCAGCTATGTATGTAGCTCAAGCTCAGGGCGTTGAGATATTTTCAGCCAGCGGCAAGTTACTCTCAGAAGATACTTTGGTATTTCAGGTACTTCCCGCTTTATTTGATGGCATGGGCAGTGTAGGTTTATTTGTTGGCTTTGCATTTTTTGCCCTGATGAGCATAGCAGCGCTAACGTCCTCTATTTCAATGCTAGAAGCCCCTGTATCTTATACCGTTGAACGCTTTGCGATGAAGCGAATTCAAGCTACATGGTTAATCGGCGTCTTAATAGCCGTCGTTAGTATTACGATTGTATGTAACCTAGGCACCTTATTTGGCTTAGTAATTACTTTAACAACAAAAGTTGCACAGCCTTTACTTGGCTTAATGTGTTGTATTTTTGTAGGTTGGATTTGGTACAGAAACTCATTATTACAAGCTATTCAACAAGGTAACCCAGAAGTACACAACAGCTTATTTTGGAAAGTATGGCCTTGGTACACCAAATTTGTTTGCCCTATTGTTATAGGCGCCGTGTTCGTGCATTCAATATTAAGCTAACAACACATTATAAAAAAGCCCACTTTTTGGGCTTTTTTATAGTCACTCACAACATTACGTTTTGAGCTTTTCAATTGTTAGCAGCATATCTTGGTGAGGTATACCGTCTTCTAAGTAGGCCTCCCCTATACACTTAAAACCAAATGAACGATAAAAATCTAACAAGTAGGTTTGCGCACCTATCACTATATCGCGTTCGGGCCAGTGCAATGTACAACACGCTATTGCCTTTTCAACCAGCTTATTCGCAATCCCCTTACCTCGGTGCTGATCGTTAACTATAACACGCCCAATTGCACTGTACTGGTCATTTTTCTCATAGCAACGGGCATAGCTCATTAACTGCATATTATCTAAGGTATAGATATGCTGAGTTGTTTTAAAAATATCAACATCGTCTAACTCAGGGTAAGGGCAATTTTGTTCTACAACAAATACGTCTACACGCCCTCTCATAATTGCAAACAAAGTATGGGGGGTCAGATTTTCAAATGGCTCACAGTTAAAATGCATGGCAATCCTTAAACAAAAACCCAGCTAAAGCTGGGTTTGATATCGCTATAATACTAAAATGAACAATAAAAATTATATTCACCGCTTAACGCTATGCTAAGCGTTAAGCAAATAAACGCTCTAACTGATCACATAACTGAGACAGGTTCACATGGTCATGTTCAATGGTTACATCAATATATCCATCGCCTCTAAATGCACGGTCAAGCTCAATTAAAACGTGAGTTTTATGTGCTTCTGGCACAAATGACAACTCAATTTCTTGAATCCCAAATAAGCTTCTGCTGTTAGGTTTATATTCAAGCTCTTGGTAACACCCAGAAACAGACGCAAATGTAGAGGCACGTAAAAAACCTTTTTCAACATCGGCTTTAGATAAACTAAAACCTAATTTATCCATTGCCTGCATGCACGTTTTAACGGCTTCATTTGGGTAAATATGAAGATGATCTTTGTCTGTTGGATCTAATGCTAAATCAATGTCCAGCCCAGTTTCTAACCAAACATGAGACTGATTGTAACCCGCATTAATTTCAGTGATCGGTGTTTCTGAATGCAAACGCGCTTCAAAAGGTATGCTTTTTACGTCACCTGGCTCCAACTTACCTATATCTGTAATTCGCCATTGATCAATCACATGGTTGGTAAAATAATCACCGTCATCACCAGCTACTTTTACGCGGGTCATTAGCAATAAATCTAAGCCTGCAATTTCTTGGCTAACGTCACCTGCTGTAATAACAATATTAGCGTTAAAAAGCTGTCCTGGTTGTAGATGTTCAGTTTCTAAAATAGTATCCACTTTTGCTGCACCAATACCAACCGATGCTAAAATCTTTTTAAACATATAATTCTCCTTAAGCTGAGCCGCTCTTAAATATGCCCTAACTTAAATGTTTTCGTTATCTCATCTTAACCATAATTAAAAGCCGTTGTCAGTTTAAAAGTAGGATTTAAATGCTTTTAAAGGTTAAATATGCATAATTTGTGCGTTTATTATCCAAACAAAGTCCTAAAAGCGACTAAATAAACAAAGCTCAAGTGGTATATTTAATTTTCATTAATCGTTGTTTTTAGCTACACTGCAATACCAAATGATGTAATTTTAAGTATTATGGAACTAATTTACTTTGCTACCGCATTTGTGTGTGGTTTTGCCGTTTATCAATTAAAACTCCCCCCACTTATTGGCTTTTTGCTGGCTGGCTTTGCGCTAAACCTCGCAGGTTACAAAAGCACAGATCTACTTGATACAATTGCCGCATTGGGCGTTACTTTATTGCTGTTCAGTATTGGCTTAAAACTTAAAGTAAAAAGCTTAATAAAACCCCAAGTGTGGGCACCCGCTACCCTTCATATTATTTTTAGCAGCGCTATTTTTAGCGGTTTTATGTTGTTATTAGGTATTTTTGCTCTGCCTCTTTTTGTTGATTTAAGTTGGCAGAGTGCCTTATTGGTCGGCTTTGCTCTTAGCTTTTCAAGCACAGTATTTGCTGTAAAAGTACTTGAAGAGCGCGGTGAAATGGCAAGCCTACACGGTAAAATCGCTATTGGTATACTTGTAATGCAAGATATTTTTGCGGTTATATTTTTAGCAATTAGTACAGGTAAAGTACCCAACATTTGGGCATTAGCTATCATTATTGCCCTGCCTTTAATACGCCCTATTATGTATTTTATGCTTAACCGCTCTAAACATGGTGAACTGCTTCCCTTGTTTGGCTTCTTTTTTGCGCTTGTTGCTGGTTATAACGCATTTGAATTTGCAGGTCTCAAAGGTGATTTGGGTGCGCTAATCATAGGCATGATGTTTGCGCCACATAAAAAAGCGGGCGAGTTATCAAAGTCATTACTCAACTTAAAAGATATTTTACTTGTTGGTTTTTTCTTAAGCATTGGTTTAAATGCTCAACTAACCCTTGATTCGCTCATTATTGCCATTGTGCTTATTTTTGTACTCCCTGTTAAAGTTATTCTTTATTATGTATTTACCAATGCGTTTAAATTGCGTGCACGTACATCGCTACTTACCGCATTTACCTTATCTAACTACAGTGAATTTGGCTTGATTGTGTGCGCCGTTGCAGCTTCAACAGGTATTATTACACCTGAATGGCTAGCTGTTATGGCTATTGCGGTATCTATTACCTTTGTTATTGCCTCACCACTTAACAAACGCTCTAATGAGCTATATGTAAAAATAGAAAGCTGGTTAGTCAAGTTTGAAAGCAAAACTCGCCTAGCCGAAGAATTACCAGTAAACCTTAATGATACAAAAATTGTTATTTTTGGCATGGGCCGTATTGGCACCGGTGCATATGAAACAATTAATATGACTCACCCCAATTTAGTAGCAGGTATTGATATTAAACCCGAAGTTGTCGATAAACATATAAGTAGAGGCCGTAAAGTACTGATTGCAGACGCTACCGACCCTGATTTTTGGCAACGTGTAAACCACTCTCAAGTTGAAATGGTTATGTTAGCTATGCCGAAGCACATGCAAAATATTTTTGCATTAGAGCAACTTCAAGCGTCAGGCTACACAGGGCAAGTTACTGCAATTGCAAACTACCCAGACCAACAAAAAGAACTTGAAAATATGGGAGTTCATTCAACCTATAACTTTTACTTAGAAGCAGGAAGTGGTTTTGCTGAACACGTAAAACAAGAATTGTTTGGTGAAAAGTAGTATTTAATGTGTATAAAAGCAAAAAACAATTCTTTTTTATTAGCAAATAAATAAAAAGCAATTGTATTTACATTCCTTTACAAGTGCATACACCATACTTGCAAAAAACAGGTAAACTGTCTTCGTTGGTTAAATATAACCCATGTTAAATACAATCTAGTTAGACTCCAGCTAACAAAAATTGTGTCGGGCTGTTTACACCAACAAAAATTCTTAAATCAGAGGGCCTACTCCCTCACTCAATAGGCTGTTTCTTGCCCGTCACAGCCTATTTTATCTCTCTAAAATACCTTACACTTAAATCATTATTACACCACTAAGTAAACCTATGGATCCGGAACAATTAAAAATTGCCATAAACACTAAAATGCCATTTGGAAAATACTCAGGCCGCCCATTATTATTACTTCCAGAGCCCTACTTAGTCTGGTTTAAGCAGCAAGGCTTTCCAGATTCAAAACTTGGCAGCCAATTAGCTATGATGTATGAGGTTAAATTAAATGGCTTGGAGCAAATGTTAATGCCGCTGCTAGAAAAAAAATAAAATTATCCGAAACTATTTTATATATTCACGGTCTATTTAATTGCTACTTGTTGATTTTGGTTTTAACCACAAAAAAGCGCCTTTTGGCGCTTTTTTCATATCTTTTAGTTTTGCTCCAGGGGTAAGCTAATGATGAACTTTGCCCCACCTAAAGACGAATGCTCGATATGATAACTTCCCTGATGCCAAGCAATAATTTTAGCGACTATGGCTAGCCCTAGGCCAAATCCACCTGTTTTTTTGTCTCTACTTTTATCTAGCCGTGTAAAGGGCTTAAATACGTTTTCTCGCTCTATTTCAGCAATGCCTCGGCCATCATCTTCAATTACAAACTGTACTTCGTTATGCTGAGTAATAAGTGATATTTTAACCTGGCTATTGGCGTATTTAATTGCATTACCAATTAAGTTTTGAAAAGCACGCGCCATAAAATGCGGGTCACATTGGTAAATTAAGCTACTTGGCAATACTTCATACAAATTAATTTTCTTGTCAAAGTTAAGCTTTTCAACGCTAACTCTTATTAACTCAACCAAATCACTAGGGAGAGGCTGCAAGCTAGGTTGCTGAGAGTCTAGTTTTGCGTAATCGAGCATTTCTGAAACTAGGCTTTCAAGTTCATTAATGTCGCTGTTCATTTTTGCAATGTAGACTTCACTTTTTTCATCTAACAAACGCTCTTTGAGTATTGCCGTTGCAAACTTTAAGCGAGCTAAGGGGGTTCTAAATTCATGAGAAACCGACGAAGTCAGCTCTTGTTGAGCGGTTAATAAAAAGCCAATGCGTTGCTGCATTAAACTAAGTGTTTCTGTAATTGGTAAAAAAAATGATTTAGAGGAGTCAGAAAGTTGAAAGTCTTGAGCGCCTTCAACCGCTTCGCACGCATTGCGTAATTTCGAAAAGTCACGCCAAAGTAAGAAGCTCCATAAGCCTACGGGAATACCCACAATAGTAAGTAATAATACGTATGGCCATACCGAAGTCGAGACGGGTGTATCTAGCCCTATAGGCCCTACTTGCAAAAGCTCACTGTCATTAAGCGTTATGTACCAAATAATACGCTGCTGTTTATCATATAAATATAAGTAGTGATGACTATTTAACTGAACCAGCTGTTCTTGAGGTAGCACTAAATCAGCGCGACTGATAGCAAGGCTTTTGTAGTGTTCCTTTAATTTTGCTAATCCGTCAGGTGTTTGCGAAAGCAGCCAAAGCGACTGCCCAAACTCGTCATCGAGAAAAACGGTCTGCTGCGATTCATCATATGGCCATAATTGTTCTATAACGCCGCTAACAACGAACAATGAAACCACAATATAAATATATAAACTTGCAAACAGCTTTCCCATTAATGCCTATTAACCTTGTGTTTAAAGATCCCACGCATCAGAAACAAATAAGTAGCCTTGCCCCCATACTGTTTTTATTCTAAATGGTTTGTCGCTGTTGTCACCGAGCTTTTTGCGAATACGCGACACACGAACGTCTACGGTGCGGTCAAGCCCATCATATTGGCGACCGATCATATGTTGGTGTACATGCTCTCTACTAAGCACTTGACCAGCATTTGAGGCTAATAACCAAAGTAATTCAAACTCATGCGACGTTAGCACTATTTCTTTGTCAGAAAGTTGCACTATACGGCTAGTCTTATCAATAATTAAATCACCAAACTGTAAATCTTCACTCGCTTTTGTCACTGTTTGACCACGGCGTAGTAGCGCATTGACTCTTGCGAGTAAAACACGAGGTTCAGCGGGTTTAATAACATAATCATCTGCGCCCAGTTCTAAACCCAATACTTGGTCAAAATCTTCGCTTTTAGCTGTTAACATTAAAATTGGTAGAGAAAACTTATCGCGCACTTGACGACACACGCTAAATCCATCTTTTCCCGGTAACATAACATCTAGTATCATTAAATCGACGTGATTATTTTCTAAATAACTAAATACTTCATCACCACGTTCTAAAGCTGCGACTTCTAATCCATTATGTTCAAGGTAATCTTTTGTGAGTTGTTGTAAACCAAGATCATCTTCAACAAGTAGAATTTTTGGCATTGATTGCTCCTAAATTAAAAAAAGCTCCATGGTGAACGAAGCCGACGCCTACTTTTTTTTACATGAGTACTTTGTACTTCAACCTGTGTTTTAGCTAATAACACACCAGATTTTGAATTAATTAAGGAGTATATGGTTTCGACCTGAACACGCGCTTTATAATTAAACTCTCCTGCGCGCTGTTGTTGCCAACAATGTATCTTTTTACTCTGTTCATATATACACACATCACCTACCACATCGCCCTGCCATTCAAACGTTAAATCAAGATCGCAAAAGTCCTGAACGTGAGAAATAACACATACTTTAGGTGACACAGTAAAAGACGCAGCATGCACACGGCTATAAGGCATAAGCAGTGGTGCTAAAAATAAAATGACCATTAAATATTTCATATTAAAAAGTGCGTTCTAATCCTAAAAATGCAGTCATTGAATAATCACGCTCTAAAAGTGGGCTGTCATCTATAGCTGAATAGTCATAATAAGCTAAATGAAAACGAACAGAATAGTCATCGCTTAAGGGGAATTTGGCATCAATTTTTGCATAGGGTTGCCAACTGCTACCAACCTCTACCTCGCCCAATAAAGTTTCGCCGTCTTTAAGGCCATAGTAATAGGTATTTAGTTCCGCAGATTTATAATTTAAACCAAACGATGGCTTAATATTTATAGGCCCTAGTTGAGTATGGTATTGCCACTGAAATGCACCGCGAACACCGTTATACACATTTGTTACATCATGCAGTACCTGTACAGAAAATACATGTTGATCATTCACGTAATGATATGCAAGTCCTGCATCTAAGGCTACATGACGTTTATGCAGGTCATTTAAATTAATATTTTTTACTGAAGAGGCCTCTGCTGCCTGCAAATAAAACGGGCTATCTGAACTACTACCCTGCAGCGTAAACACATTATTAGGATGCCAATCTATAAAAAAGCGAGACTCAGTATTGAGCTCGCTAATAATGTTTAAATGGTGCTTAGAAGTTTGCAAAAAAGAATAGCCTAAGCGGCCATTGTCAAAAAACCACTCTTCAGCATAAAACGCTATTTGAGGAATAACGACTAAAGGAACATTGTCGCCACCACGCAAAGGATTAGTGATAACACCCACACCAGCGTTAATACTAAACATTAGCTGGTGAGATTGAACATGCTGCTCTGAGTATTCTTGTTCCGCGTACGTATTTTGCTTGGCATTTAACGTAAAACAAGTGAACAATAAATTTAAACTAAGAATGGTGAGTAGAAAAAAATTAAACCGCATCAGCGTAAATCAGAGCACAAGGTTATTTATTTACGCATGGTAACAAGGTTACCTAAAACTATCTGCAGCTAATTACAATCATTCACACTTTTTATACACAATGTAAAAGTTTAAACCCCTTATAATGATTATATATCAGGGGCTATTTCAACTCGGTTGCGTCCATGTGTTTTAGCAATATAAAGCGCTCTATCGGCACGCTCAACCAACACAGAGCTTTTTGTAAATGGGCGTAGCATAGCTAATCCAAAGCTGGCCGATATAGCACGCTTGTTATTTACATCTTGTTTTTTACGGATAGCCAGTTTCGCAATTTCTAGTCGAATACACTCTGCAAAAGCAACTAAGTCATTTATGGTGTCAAAATAGGCGGTAATACAAAACTCTTCTCCGCCGTAGCGATAAACTTTCGCTTTTTCAGTTAAATTTTCTTTTACTTTTTTTGCCACTAGCTTAATGACTTCATCGCCTTTTTGGTGGCCAAAATCGTCGTTAAATCGCTTAAAGTGATCAATATCAAACATAATAAGTGCAGCAAGTGAACTTTCAGTTGTTTGCTCTGAATATTCACGACAAAAATCAGATATATCAGAGTCAAATTTACCTCTGTTATAAAAACCGGTTAATGGATCTGTGTCGGCAGCTTCTTTAGAAAGGTTAAGCGCTTCTTTTAAATCTTTAATTTCGTTATATGCAACCGACAGCTTTGTCTGAAACTCGCGGGCTGAGTCTTGCATAGCAATAGACTCATCGGTCAAGCGCTCTACACAACCAAGAATATCGTTAAAAGAGTTAGTATCTATCAGGCTGTTAATTTCGTTTTGTGAGTCAATAAGTGAAGTGCTAAAGCTTTTAGAGTGACCCAGTGTAATACTTATATCTTGCTGAATGTTTTCAACCGTATTATGAAACTTATCCGACATTTCTTGAAAAAGAGCTAAATCTTCATCACTTAAATGCTTATCGAATATTTCTTTTGCTTTACTTTGAGTACATGTTTGGTGCTCTGAAATAACTTGATCTAGTTCAATGTTTAAAGACGGTTTATTACCCTGAAAATAGCAATACCAAATAGCATAATTAATAGGTGTTACCGGCATACGGTACTTCACCATCATAGGTACTGCTTTTTTTAAATACTGAGCGGAATGAGAAAGTGATACAGCATTATTCATAAAGAACTCTCAAGCGTCATTTTTATTATTAGCATTCAATGTTAAGTAATAGTAAACCTTTACGCAAGCCAAAATAATACTATTTTATGAACTTATTTAACGGTAGATAAATCTAAATCGCTTTTGCGTCTAAAGTTTGTGCAATATTCCATAAAGCACTAATTGCGGGGTCGTTGAGCTCTTTTCTTAAAACCGCCAAGCCAATATCAAAACCTTCAGGGGCCTGCATTTTTGGTGTAAGTATCTGTACTTTATCTTTAAGGGGGCTGTTATCTAATACTATTTTAGGAACCATTGCGACCCCAAATCCCAGACTAACCATAGACACCATTGCCTCATGCCCCGCCACTTGTGCATAAATTTTCCCGTGAATATTGTTTTTTCGCCACCACATCTCTAAGCGTTGGCGAGAAAACCCCTGCTCAGGCACAATAAACTCCAGATCTGAGTAATCAGGCTCCTCATTACAGGATGTTAACTTTTCGGTGATCGTACACTGAACCTTTGGCCCAATAAGCACCAAGGGTGAATGGCCTATATCTACAAAAGCAATTTGGGCGGGTAATTTAGCGGGTTTAGCTGCTATCGCCATAGACTCATGACCATCTAATACACGGTTTATAGCAAGCGCAGGGTCGCCCGTATTTAAGGTGATTTCTATATATTGATGCTGCGCTCTGAGTTGCTCTAAAATTTGATGCAAAAAGCTATAAGACGCCGTAACAGAACAATAAATACTGACTTTTCCATAAATATGTTGCTGTGGCTCTTTCACATTAGCTTTGAAGCGTTGCCAATTAGCAAGGGTGGCAGTGGCGTAATCAATAAAAGACTCTCCCTCTTTTGTTAACTTAACACTACGGTTATCCCGCATAAATAGCGCAACACCCACCTCTTCTTCTAGGTGTTTAATATTACGACTTAATGTAGGCGCACTCACATGACAAAGCTCACTTGCCCTAGCAAAGTGCAATGTTTTAGCCAGAGCTAAAAAATATTTTAAATGCTTATGATCCATAGCAACACCAGTATTTCATATTTTAAAATACTTTAATTCAAATATATCATTTTACGCAAGTGACATTTTTAAATATGGTGTTTACAAGCGCAAAATACACCGCATCTAACAAACATATTTATAGGACACTAACAATGGCGAATTACTTTAATACTTTACCTTTACGCGAACAATTAGCGCAATTAGCACAATGTGAATTTATGGACGCAAGCGAATTTACAGACGGTGTTAATGCACTTAAAGGTAAAAAACTAGTTATTGTAGGCTGTGGCGCACAAGGCTTAAACCAAGGCCTTAACTTACGTGATTCAGGTTTAGATGTGTCTTACACGTTACGTGATTCAGCTATTGCTGAACGCCGCCAATCATTTTTAAATGCATCTGAAAACGGTTTTACTGTAGGTACTTACCAAGAGCTAATTCCAACCGCCGATTTAGTACTAAATTTAACGCCAGATAAACAACACACAGCAGTCGTTAGTGCCATCATGCCGCTAATGAAGCAAGGCTCTACACTTGCTTACTCACATGGCTTTAATATTGTTGAAGAAGGCATGCAAGTTCGCGAAGATATTACAGTCATCATGGTTGCACCTAAATGCCCGGGTTCTGAAGTACGTGAAGAATACAAACGTGGTTTTGGTGTACCAACACTTATTGCCATTCACCCAGAAAACGACCCACAAGGTCATGGCCTAGCTCAAGCCAAAGCCTACGCTGCTGGGACCGGTGGTGACCGCGCAGGCGTGCTTAAATCGTCATTCATTGCTGAGGTTAAATCTGACCTTATGGGTGAACAAACTATTTTATGTGGCATGTTACAAACGGGTTCTATTTTATGTTTTGATAAAATGATTGAAAAGGGTATCGATGCAGGTTACGCATCTAAACTAATTCAATTTGGTTGGGAAGTGATCACAGAAGCCCTTAAATACGGCGGTGTTACAAACATGCTTGACCGTTTATCTAACCCAGCAAAAGTAAAAGCATTTGAACTTAGTGAAGAACTAAAAGTAATTATGCGCCCACTGTATAATAAGCATCAAGACGACATCATCGATGGTACATTTTCACGTGTAATGATGGAAGATTGGGCAAACGATGATGCTAACCTTCTAAAATGGCGCGCAGAAACAGCTGAAACTAATTTTGAAAAAACACCCGCTGGTGATGTAGAAATCTCAGAACAAGAATTCTTCGACAACGGTATTTTGATGGTTGCGATGGTTAAAGCAGGTGTTGAACTTGCGTTTGAAACTATGACAGCGGCAGGCATTATTGAAGAGTCAGCATATTACGAGTCACTTCACGAAACACCGCTAATTGCGAATACCATTGCGCGTAAAAAGTTATTTGAAATGAATCGTACTATTTCAGATACCGCTGAATACGGATGTTACCTATACAATCATGCATGTTTACCATTACTTGCCGACTTTATGAAAAACATCGACACCGATGTAATTGGTAAAGGCCTAAGTGAGCAAAGTAACCAAGTAGACAACAAAGCGTTAATTGAAATTAATACAGCGCTTCGTGAGCATCCGGTTGAAAAAGTAGGTGCTAAATTACGTGGCTATATGTCAGCTATGAAAAAAATTGTTTAACGTTACCCTTTAAGTTTCGCTTGTTAGAAACCAAGCTCACATGCTTTGCGTGTGGGCTTTTTTATGGCCTATAGCTTAGTAACAAAAAGGTCTAATTTTATGTCCGTTAGCATTATTTAACTCTAAATAAATTGTGTGCTAACATCGTATTCTACTTCGTTGTAAAAAATTATTATAAAATGATACAAAACCTTTCTATTACTCAAAAAATCACAGCACTTGGCAGTGGCATCGCTATTTTTGTTGCAGCACTCATTGGCATTACATCGTTATATAGTTCTGAAGATATAATAGAACAACGTATGATTGAGTCAGAGTTACCAGGTAAGCTGCAAACAATTAGTAACCACATTGGTGGTGAAATAAACATGCTAATTGGTGCTGCAGAGCAACTTTCATCAAACGAGTTTATTTTACAATGGGCACAAACTAATAATAACGATGCGCTGCTTTTAAAAGAGCTAAACCGCTTGGTAGAACAATACGACTTAGCCACAGCATCGTGGGCTAACCGAAACACCGCACAATACTGGAATCAAGAAGGCTTTTTACGCGTACTAAAAAACGATGAAGCCGATGGGTGGTTTTTTGCATTCAAAGAATCAAGAAAACCCTACTCTATCAGTATTTATCAAGAGTCAGTGAATGATGTAAAAATGTTTATTAACCACCAGCAGGTGAATGGTAAAGGTTTAGCAGGGCTAGCTAAAAGCATTACTGATATGCAAAAACTACTGCAACAATTTAAAATTGAGCAAACAGGGTTTGTATATATTGCTGACAAAAGCGGCCTTATTCAATTACACAAAGACTCAAATAAAGTAGCCAAAGCAAATATTGATTCGGTTTATGAAGCGAACATTAGTAATGAAATACTAAGCTCAAACGGCTTTAAGCTAAAAGAAATCACACTAGATGGTCAAGCCACCCTTGTAGCAGCAACCCCGATAGAAAATACCGACTTATTTATTGTGGCCCAAGTTCCAAAAAGTGAAGTGTTTGCAAGCGTAAGTACACTTCAGTGGCAAATATTTACGTTTACCCTAATCATTGCCTTAATTGCCAGCTTAATTAGTTACTTGTTAGCGCGCTCGTTGTCTTCACCATTATTTAAAATGGGCGAATTATTCTCTCGTTTAGGTTCTGGCGACGCAAACCTAGCGTATAGATTACCCGAATCGAGCCAAGCAGAGCTTAATAACTTAAGTGCAGGGTTTAACCAGTTTATTAGTAAAATTGAAGTGGCTATTGGCCAAGTTGCCACAGAAAGTCACGATATAAAGCGCAGCTCTGACCATGTATTTGAGCAAGCCAAACGCAATTCTCAAGCAATCGATAGCCAAAAAGAGCAAACTATTTCTGTCGCGGCAGCTATTAATGAAATGGGCGCAACAGTTCAAGAAATTGCTCAAAGCGCTGCCAATGCGGCAAAACTTACCGATAGCAGCCGCGAAAACACAATGCAAAGCCATAACCAAGTAATGCAAAGCCAGGCAACTATCTCTGCGCTTGCAAGCGACATTGACGGCATAACAGAGCAAGTGTCACTACTCTCTAAAAAGACAGTGGATATCGCCAGTATTATTGATGCAATTCGCAGCATTTCAGAGCAAACAAATTTATTAGCTTTAAATGCGGCAATCGAATCTGCTCGTGCTGGTGAGCATGGCAGAGGGTTTGCTGTTGTTGCTGATGAAGTAAGAGCGCTTGCAAACCGGACCTCTCAATCTACCAACGAAATTCAGTCGATGATTGAGGAGCTTACACAAATATCAGATGACGTAGTAAAAGACATTAGTCAGTCAAAAGATAAAGCACAGCAAAGTGTGGGGGCTATGCAAAGCTCAGTTGAATTACTCGATGTAATAAGCGAAACATCTAATCAAATAAATGACATGGCAACGCTTATTGCAACAGCTACCGAACAGCAAAGTAATGTAGTTGCCGATGTTGGCCGTAATATTGAGCAAATTAGCGAAATTAGCGACAACGCAATGAGTGAACAAATTAACACTGAACAAGCTATACGTGACCTAGCAAATAGCGCTCAAACATTAGATGCCTTAGTGGCAACGTTTGAAAAGCACCGTTAAAACTTCCTGCATTACACCAATTCGCTTGATTAATGATCCCGAGGGGTTTGATATTAAAGCGAATTGGTATTAAGTACCCCTCTAGGCAAAATTACGACTAAACTTATTAAGACGTTTTTGTTTGGAGGTGGTTATGCAATCCCATCGATTTCAATCTTTGGTCATATTGGTGGGGCTATTTACGCTAAGCGCATGCAGTTCAATACCGCCTGCCCCGCCGCCAGTTAAATTGACCCAAATAAATTCGTTTGAGTCATATACTCTAGAATCTCCAGAAGAGATTTTTACTCTCAGCGACAATCTCAAGCAGCAGCTACAAAACCATCTAAAAAGTCAGCAATCTGCCCAAGCGCTGGCACACAGTATATTGAGCTTTTTACTTAAAAATGGTGATGATTCGCTTTCATATCAATCAGGGGCAACCCTCACCGCATCACAAACCTTTAAAAACTTAAATGCAAATTGCTTATCGCTCTCTATTTTAGCGTATAGCCTTGCTGACTATTTAGGTATAAAAGCACGGTTTAATAAAGTACATATCCCAGAATACTGGGCTCTTAACAATGGATTTAATTTACTGACGGGCCACATTAACTTAAGTATTGATATCGCCATTGAACCTTCTAACCAGTCAGTATTTGTTTACCAAGGCAAAAAACGCTTAACAATAGACTTTGACCCTAATAGCCGCCAAGCTCGCTTTAAAACAACACCTATTAGCAAACAGAATATTACAGCCATGTTTTATAACAATAAAGGCGCAATTGCACTCGTTAATAAGCAGTACGATTTAGCTTATAACTACTTTAGCCATGCAGTTAAAGTCGACCCTAATTTCAGTGCTGGGTGGGGAAATTTAGGCGTATTGTTTAGACAATTAAACTACTTAACTGAAGCTGAAAAAGCCTACACCCACGCAATATTGCTTAATCAAAACAACAATACCGCACAAGGTAACTTGGCTGTTTTGTATCAGCTAACAGGCCGTTCGCAGTTAGGCACTGACATCTTAAACAAATTACATATCAAGCGTCAAAACAACCCTTATTACTATATATCGCTTGGTAATACAGAGTTTGAGCAATCTAATTTTACACTTGCATTAGCACATTATAAAAAAGCCTATAGCCTTTCACCCTCATTGCACGAAAGCCACTTTGGCCAAGCTCGCGTGTATTTTAAATGGGGAAATACCCAAAAAGCGACATATCATCTTAAGCAAGCGGGCAAAAAAGCTGACTTTTTACATGACAAAAAACGCTATGAGAGTAAATTAGATACATTACGTTCACTAACAGCAAAGCTATGACCATTAAATACTTTTTATGCTTTATTTTAATAAGTGTGTGCGCTAATAGTTATGGAAATGCCTTACACACCCAACTTATTGATGATTTAACTTATTTAGCCAGTAATGACCTAATGGGTCGAAAAACAGCAACAGAGGGCGCCGTAAACACTCGAATATACTTACAGAATAGACTTTCTGAAATTAACCTAAATGTGAGTGAGCAAACATTTACTTATAAGTCAGGCGTTTTTGAACAAATACAGGGTATTAATATTGTTGCTAAGCCTGCTCAATCAACACCCCATCCAAAAATTATAATTACTGCCCATTACGATCATTTGGGAAAACGCGGTGGAAAATATTATTTAGGGGCAAACGATAATGCAACTGGCGTCGCTGCCCTGCTTTACCTGGCATCTTCGTTACAGAATACAGAATTCCCTTACGAGTTTATATTTGTATTAACCGACGCAGAAGAGAATGGTTTACATGGCAGTAAACATTTTGCGCAAACACTTAATCCTAATAACGTTTTAATGAATATAAATTTAGATATGCTGGGGGTAAAAAAACATAAAGCCCGTGTGTATGCATTAGCATCGTACTCACTAAAACAAAAACTAAAACCTGTGTTCTGGGCTTTAAAAAACACTAAAATAACAATCAAACCGGCCTATTCGTCAAAACAAATGAATCGGCTAATTAAATCACAAAATATTGATTGGCATAGGGCAAGCGATCATTACTCATTTGCGCGTAACAACATACCTTACGTGTACTTTGGAATGGGTCACGACCCCCATCACCACACAACTAAAGACACCGCAGAGCACATCGACCTACCTAAGTACATAAACACGGTGCTCACGATAGAGCAATTTATTAAGCAGCTTGCTCAGGCCCCTGCTGATGATTTAAACGCTGAAACATAAGCCTCTTTTTTCGCTCTGGGTAGTTTTTTTATTTTGCATTCAAGCTTACTCGCCTCGCTTTTAGTTCCTACCTCTTGTTGATGAATAAGTAAAAGTGGCCCTTTACCTTTTAAATTTTTCGCCCCTTTACCTGCTTGATGCGTTGCAAAGCGCTTATTTACATTTGTAGTAATTCCGGTATACCAATGTCCAAACCGTGTTTGCACTATGTACAAGTGCCATAAAGTGTCTAGTCTGTGTGTTTTTGGCTCTGTGGTTAGTAAACTTTTTTCATTATTGGTGGTCAAAATATTACCTTAATACCCTTAACTCAAAACAATTGCTTAAAAGGGTTTTACCTTCAGTGACTAATCGGTATCATGCAGATTATAAAAAATAAGGATCACAACAAACAATGCAGTCGTTAAAAACTTTTTCTCTTTGGCTTATCGTCGCTTTAACACTTAGCTCTGCAGCAGGTTGCTCTAGCTGGGTATACAGAATAAACATCCCTCAAGGTAACTTTTTAGAGCAATCGGATGTTGAAAAGCTTCGTGTAAACATGACTCGAGACCAAGTTATTTATGTATTAGGCCGTCCTATTGCTACAGATGCTTTTGATAACAACACATGGCGTTATGTTTACAGCTTTAACAAAGGCCGTGAAAACGAACAACATAAAGAGCTTGTTATTAACTTTGAAAATGAAAAACTTGTTTCGCTTTCAGGTGACTACGACCAGCCAGAAAATTTCAACACCCCTTTAGAACAATAATATTGTTGCTAAAGTAAAAAGGTAAGCATTGCTTACCTTTTTTTATACCTAAATTAACGCTCGAGTGGGCGACCGCCTGTTATTTTATTTGCTCGGCCTTCTTCTTTTGCCTTTTCAGCGCGTTTTCTTCGTGCATCTTTAGGGTCTGCAATTAATGGGCGGTATATTTCAATACGGTCACCATCTTTTAATTCGTAGTTTGCCTTAACCGTTCTATTCCACACACCTAATGTCAGTGCATTTGAGTCTATTTCAGGGCACTTTTCAATAATACCCGACTGAATAACCGCTTGTTCTGCTGTGCAGCCTGGTTGCACCTCAAGCGATAAACAGGTAGCTGTAGTGGGTAAAGCAAATACAACTTCAATATTGATCATACTCGCGCTCCGTATACTTCTTTAGCTCGCGAAGTAAAAGCACTGACCATATTTTTTGCAACATCATTAAAAATTTTGCCAAACGCGAGTTCAATAATTTTGCTCGAAAACTCAAATTCAAGCTCTAAATAAACTTTACATGCATAGGCATCTAATGCTTGAAAATGCCAACGCCCTTTAAGCGTTTTAAATGGACCATCAACCAGTTTTAACAACACGGTTTGTTCGTCTATAAAGGTGTTTTCGGTGGTAAACCACTTTTTTATACCCGCCTTGGATATTTCTATACTCGCGGTCATGTTATTATGCTGTTGCGAAACAATTTTTGAATCAGAACAATTTGGTAAAAACTGAGAATAAGCTTCTACATCATTAACTAGATCAAACATTTCTTTAGTGCTGTACATAACCAGCGCACTTTTTTCTATTTGTGGCATACTCACTCCCAAATGTGTGGGCGAATTTTAGCAAGCTTTGTTCGTTTCCCCAAACTTTCATGACGCATAAATTAGATCTAATTTTTTAAAATCATTACTAAAAATCGATGTAAAACATCTCACATTACGTATATTATAGGGCACTATGGCTAAGAAAAATTCATCAAAATCGACAAGTAATACCATCGCGCTAAACAAAAAAGCGCGACATGAGTATTTTTTACACGATAAGTTTGAAGCAGGTGTCGAACTACAAGGCTGGGAAGTAAAAAGTATCCGAGCTGGTAAAGTAAATATCTCTGAAACTTATATACATCTTAAAAACGGCGAAGCATTTTTACTTGGTAGTCAAATTCAACCATTAAATAGTGCCTCTACTCACGTTATTTGCGACCCTATGCGTTACCGAAAGCTTTTACTAAGCAGACGAGAACTTGACCGCTTAGTGGGAGCAACTGAACGTGACGGCTATTCATTAGTAGCAACAGCCATGTATTGGAAAAAATGCTGGGTGAAACTTGAGTTTCATTTAGCAAAAGGTAAAAAAATGCATGACAAACGCGAAGACGGTAAAAATAAAGACTGGTCACGCGAAAAAGAACGCTTAATGAAGCACAAAGTATAAGTAAAGCGCCTAACTCAGTTAGGCGTTTTTTTTATAAAAAACTAATCGCCATTTGTTTTATTAATATACAACACGATTATTATTCACCCTAAATATGGAAATAAATAATTTATTACAATTTTATCATCAATCAATTAATTTAATTATTACTCTTATTTAGGTTGTATTTTTTATCTCTTGAATAAAGCATATGCGCCTATTTCAACCTCCTTCAGCGCATAAAACCTGTTTTAAAATCATCCAAAACCACACTAAAAGTCATACTAAAATCACATTTCGGTCTAATTGCTAACACTTAAGTTACATGATATTAATGTCGTCGCTTGTTATATCAATCCGATTAAATGTGGGATTTATTTAACAATTTAAAAGGATTGGTATTGAGCAACTAAACTTATTACATATCAACAAGGATTTAAGGATGAAGCAATCAATTGCATTTACACCAAGTATTATTATTGGTGCAACACTTTCACTATCAGCGGGCTTTACAACAACAACCTACGCTGCTGAAGAAGCAAAAAAAGTAGAACGCATTGAAGTTACAGGCTCGCGTATTAAACGCTCTGACATTGAAGGCCCTTCACCGGTACAGTCAATCAGCAAAGCCGATATTGAAAACATGGGTTACGACAACCTCCAACAACTCCTCGAAAGAATGCCTGTAGCAGGCAGTGGTACTTTTTCTACACGTGGTAATAACCAAGATTCAACGGCAAATGGAGCTGCCGCTGTAAGTTTGCGTGGCCTAGGTGCCGACGCAACGCTTGTGCTTATTAACGGGCGAAGAGTCTCAATTAGTGCATTTGCCGAAGGTATAACAAATTCGTTTGTCGATATAAACAGCATTCCAGTATCGGCTATTGAGCGTATCGATATTTTAAAAGACGGTGCATCTGCAATTTATGGCTCTGATGCCGTAGCCGGTGTTGTTAATGTTATTTTGAAAAAAGATATCGATGGCGTAGAAGTAAACTTAGGTTACGGCGGCACTGACGGTCCTAACTATGAAGAAACAACAGCAAGTGTTGTATGGGGCACTACTAGCGAAAAAAGCAGTGCGTCGGTAATCATTGATTACTTTAAAAACACATCGCTTTCATCAGATGAAATGGGCCGCTTAGGCACCGCTAACCAATCACCTTATGGCGGTGAAGATTTCCGTTCTTCTCGTGGCTTTCCTGGCTACTTTTACGTTGATGGCGTAAAAACAATTGACCCAGATTGCCCAGCTGAAAACGCAACCGCAAGCGGAAGCTGTTTATTTGATTATGGTCCATTTGGCTATATTGCCCCTGCCGCTGAGCGTATTGGCGCTATATCGCAATTTGAATATCGTTTTGACAACGGCATTACGGGCTTTTTAGAAATGGCCGTTCAGCACAATACCTCAGTTGCAGCCGGTGCACCAACGCCACTTGACGAAGATGCCGGCCTAACGGTACCTGCAAATCATCCAAATAATCCTTTTGGACAAGACATCGAAATTGGCCGCTACCGTACTGTCGATGCAGGTGCACGCCAATGGGATATTGAATCAGACACAATGCGTATTGTGGCAGGCTTAAAAGGCGAAATTAACGACTGGAGCTGGGAAACAGCAGTACAAAAAGGGCGTAGTAAATCAATGCAAACCGGCGACCGCTCGCAAGGTTGGGTTCGTACAGATTTCTTGCAACAAGAAATTGACGCAGGTAACTACAACCCATTCGGTGGCACTTACAACGATCCGGCTGTTGTAGACAGAATTACCACCAGCCTTGTTCGTCGTGGCGAATCGCATATGACTTCATTTGACGCAAACATCACTGGTGAAGCATTTAGCTTTGGTGATGATGTTGTGATGATGGCTGCAGGTATTGAATACCGCGAAGAAGACGTTAGTGATATTCCAGATGACCAATTCCAACGTGGTTTAATATTTGGTACTGAATCTGTATCGGCATCAGCAAACAGAGACCAGTACGCCGCGTATGTTGAGTTTTCAATTCCACTTGCAGAAACCCTAGAACTGCAACTGGCAGGTCGTTACGATGACTATAGTGACTTTGGTACGACTACCAATCCAAAAGTGGCACTTCGTTGGGCACCAACCGATGAAATTACGGTTCGTGGTTCATGGGCTCAAGGCTTTAGAGCTCCGTCTCTTGCACAAGTTGGTTTAGGTCCATCTCAAGAAAGTCAGTTTTTTGTAGACACCTACCGCTGTCAGGCAACGGGTAAAGACTGTAGCGCTCTTGATTACAACATTGAGTTTGCAGGTAACCCAGATCTACAACCAGAAGAGTCTGAATCATGGAACGTTGGCTTTATTTGGGCACCAACAGCCGAGTTTGGTTTAAGCGTAGACGTGTGGAGCATCACACAAGATAACAAAATTGACGAGCAAGAATTTGGGCCTATTTACGCCTCTGAGTGTAATAACCAAAACAGCACCGTGTGTGTTCGTTTAGCACCCAATGGTGGTGATGCACTCGGCACAATTCAAAAAATATTCAGTACCTTTGAAAACGTATCATCGCAAGAAGTATCGGGCGTAGATATTTCAACAAACTACAATCACTCGCTTGACGATTTAGGCTTATTAAAATTCAATTTAGAATGGGCATACCAAGATAAATTTGAAAAAGATGGTCGTGATTACACCGGCGAATATGGGTACCCAGAGCACCGCTTTATCTTCTCAACTAACTGGGAGATGGGCGCGTTTAACACTAACTTAAACATTAGCTATGTTGGTGAGTTTGAAGATACGCCAGATATCGATTTCGATGGTAACTTAGATTTCGACACCAATACGTCGCGTATGGTTGATTCGCAAACACTGGTTGACTTACAAACGTCTTACCGTGTTTCTGATTCAGCAAAAGTATCGTTAGGTATTAATAACTTATTTGATGAAGAGCCACCATTTGCAATTGGTGACGGTGATTCTGATTTATACGGCTATGCGTCAGGTGTTCATAACCCTCGCGGTCGTTATATTTATACTAAAGTGAGCTTTTCTTTTTAAACGCTACACAAATAAAAAAACCGCCAACTGGCGGTTTTTTTATTTAAACAAAAGGGCTAAATTATAGCTCGCCTTCGTTTTCAGATAGGAACTTAGCAACACCTTCAGGGCTTGCATCCATACCTTTTTTACCTTCAGTCCAACCAGCAGGACATACTTCACCGTTTTCGCTGTGGAATGCAAGTGCGTCAACCATACGGATCATTTCGTCGATGTTACGACCTAGTGGTAAATCGTTCACTACTTGGTGACGTACGTTACCTTCTTCGTCGATTAAGAACGAACCACGAAATGCAACACCCGCTTCTGGATGTTCAACGTCGTATGCTTTACAAATTTCGTGTTTAACGTCTGCAACGAGTGCGTATTGTACTTTACCAATACCGCCGTCAGCTACAGGCGTGTTACGCCATGCATTGTGAGAGAATTGTGAATCGATAGAAACACCAATTACTTCAACGCCGCGCTTTTTAAACTCTTCAAAACGCTTATCAAATGCAATAAGTTCAGAAGGACATACAAACGTGAAATCTAATGGGTAAAAGAAGATTACAGCTTTTTTACCTTTAATTGTTTCGTGTAGATTGTAGCTATCTACAATTTCACCATTACCTAAAACTGCTGCAGCGGTAAAGTCTGGTGCCTGGCGGCCTACTAATACACCCATTTTATTCTCCAAATATTTTGAGTTTGTTTTCAATTGCTTTCGCAATGCTGGTACATATATGGGCGCTAAAATTTAAAAACCAATAGCACCAACATATAATTGTTTTGTATATTAAATATAAACATTTGAAAAAGACAATCGTATTTACCGATGTAAGCAATCGAAAATACCGAATAGAAAGAATCTAATAGAAAATACCGAACAAAAATTAAAACACCGCAAATACAAAAAAACCTGCAAATACAGGTTTTTTTAAATGTTTAGTCCATTATATCCGACGGCATATCGCCACGAATTTTTTGCCAAATTTCACCCGTTTGATGACCATATTTACGCATCATAGAAATTGCACCATCGTGCTCATTATTTTGCGCTAATACAGTTAAATCTTTATAAAACTGGCGGGCAAGCTCGCGGGTACCCGGATCTGAAAAATAATGACAACCAATTTTAGAATAAAACCCTCTAAAACCGTTTAAAATTAAAACGTAAATTCGGTTATTCCCTGCAACGGCTAATTCGTGGTGCACTTTATAGTCGTAATCAGCAAAGGCTTGTGCAGTATCTTCAAGTTCGTGGCTTAATGATAAAATTTCAATGACACGTTCAGGATTAAGCTTAATTGCAGCACGGGTGTAAATAGCACTTATATTAGTACGAGCAGACAACAACTGATCTGTCAGCTCAGGCATTTTATCTTCGTCTAAACGTGCTAACGTTTCTAATATATTCAAGCCCGACGTTTCCCAAAAGTTATTCACCTTTGTTGGTTTACCGTGCTGAATAGTTAGCCAACCGTCTCGCGCTAAACGCTGTAACACTTCGCGTAATGTAGTTCTTGTTACGCCAATTAACTCAGAGAGCTCTCTCTCAGCTGGTAGAATTGAACCTGGAGGGAAATCGCCATTCCAAATAGACTCAACTATGTATTCTTCAGCAAATCCTGCTGGGCTTTTCGCTTTAAAAATTCTCATCCAATTCCCACTCGAATTAATCTACAACGTTTCGCTTACACGAATAACTGACTGATTGTACCAGACGAAACTCAACTAACAAGTAAAGTAAGATATATTGTTAAATTGATCATACACATCAAGGTAAAGTTACTGAGGAGCGTGAATTTCTGGCCTTTTTAAAGGAACAAACATAGCTTTCAATAAAACAAATTCATTGAAAATACCACATTACAGTTAGGCTAAACATGGGGGAAATGTTGCAAGTAGCGAAACTCAACTTAGTGGCTGAACAAACAGCCAATTGTACACATTGAAGATTTTTAATGTCCGAAGTCAAGATCTGGCCCCAACCACTCTATGATGAGAGATGGTGTCATGTGGGATCCTAAAATGGTTTA
>NZ_BAAJML010000006.1:0-258371 GCF_057547735.1 Pseudoalteromonas sp. NH0006-46
GCACATGACGAACTCAGTAGTGAAACAAAACAGCTCGAAGGCGAGCCCCGGCCAACGATAGTGTAGCATTTGCTATGTGAAAGTAGGACATTACCAGGCTTCAAATAAGCGAAACCCGTTACAGCAATGTGACGGGTTTTTTGCTATCTGGGATTTAATAAATAGCCAAGAGCCCATGACGAACTCAGTAGTGAAACAAAACAGCTCGAAGGCGAGCCCCGGCCAACGATAGTGTAGCATTTGCTATGTGAAAGTAGGACATTCTACTGCGTAGCGCACCGACTTCAAATACAAGAAAGCCCGATTCGAAAGAGCCGGGTTTTTTTACGTCTATAGAAAAGTAAAATTAAGCATTTCTCTCTCTAAAGCGCAGTGTCTCTTAAGCGAAGCGCCTCTTTGTGAACAGTGTTGTGGCTATCCAGTGCATTTACCATGATTCAACATATCTCAGTAATAAATATAATTTTGCTTTGTTACTGGCTTTGATTTAGGATCAAATCAGTTTAAAACCAAGAACTAACATACAGTGTATAGATTATTAATTACCGCAATATCCATTTTAATTTGTTTTTCTGTTTCAGCAGTTGAAGTCACTGATCTATATCAAGATATTTTAAAAGTTGATGATAAATCAAGAGATGCACGATTAACGGCAAGTCGTAAAGCTTTACTTAACGTATTAGTCAAAGTGAGCGGTGATGAAACAGCCGATCAAAATCGATTAGCTCAACAGCGAACTAAAGATATTTCTGATTACATGCTCAAATTTGAATACGATGAGCGTACAGAGGGTCAGTTAAAGTTAGTTGTTAAATTTGAAGAACGTAAAATCAATACGCTTGTAAAAGAACTGAGTTTACCACTTTGGGGTTCACAACGCCCGTTAGTCGCTATTTGGTTGGGTATTGAAGATAACTGGCGCAGAGAGCTAGTTACACAGGAAAGTTATCCACAGGTGGAGCAATTAATTTACGATAGTGCACGAAGACGTGGCTTACCTGTTGTTGTGCCATTACTGGATTTACAAGATAGGCGTCTAGTAGGAATACCAGAGGTGTGGGGTAATTTTTCAGGGCCTATCGAGGAAGCGTCCCAGCGTTATAGTGCTGAAAGAAGCATCACAGCCAAAATGTACAAAGACAACAACAGCAATAACTGGGTTCTAGATTGGCGATTCACGAATGATGACTTGTTTGACGAAAATCGCTTAGTTGGCGATAAACAACAAATTGTTAGTCAAATGATTGATACATTAGCAAGAGGGCTTGCCAGTGAGTACGCAATTGATCCTAATGCATACTATGAACAAGCTTCGGCAATTTTAACCTTAAAAGGGACTGACAATTTTGTAGATGTTGAGTTAGCGAAAAGACGTTTACAAAGTCTTAGTGTGGTTACCGATGTAATCATTATCCGTAAAACAACAGAATTTGTTGAATATAAACTGAGCCATACAGGAAATGTTACAGATTTAAAAAAAGCACTAGGTCTCGATTCTGCTTTTAAAGATTATATCGACCCGCGTGCTTTTTATCATGTAGTAGACAAAAGCAGCCTTGAGTATCAATGGGTAAAACCATAGTGCTAAATCAAGAACCAATGCAAATGGCTTTGCCTGTTACTTTACCAGATGACGAAACTTTCGCATCGTACTTCGGTGGCGAAGATTCATTAGAGGTAAATCACCTCAAAGCAAGTTTTTCTGAATTGGCGAATACATTTCAATATACGTATTTGTGTGGTTTAGGTGACTCAGGAAAATCTCACTTGTTGTACGCTACATGCATAAAGGCTCAAGAGCGTGGCCTTTCAAATATGCTGCTTTCTATGCGTGAGGTTATTAACTTTGGCCCTATGGTTTTAGATGGACTAGAAGCACTGGATATACTATGTATTGACGATGTTCATCTAGTCGCAGGCAACGATGCTTGGGAAAAAGCTTTATTTAATTTTTTTAATCGCTTTAATGAACCCGGTAAAATGTTGGTTGTAACAGCTGACCTATTACCAAATATGCTAAATATATCGCTTCCAGATCTAGAGTCACGTTTAACGTGGGGAACCACGTTTCAAATACGTTCAATGAGTGATGATGACAAAGCTCAAGCTTTAGTTAAACGTGCACACATGCGTGGGCTTGAATTAAGTGATGAATGTGCGCGGTTTTTATTAACCCGCCTGAGCCGCGATATGCGAGCATTATTAGATGTTCTAGACAAATTAGATCACGCATCTATGGCAGCACAAAGAAAATTAACAATTCCTTTTATAAAATCAACGTTAAAGCTGTAGTAGGTCTAGAATCTAGACCCTGCTTTCAGTTATCATAAGCTATTAGTTAACAGCAATCACCCTCTGTGAAAGATCAGGTACCCAATGAACTTAGAAAATATATTAGCGCAAGCACTTGAGGCTGTAGCCAGTGCCAGTGAAATCGCGCAACTAGAAGAAATCAGGGTTAATTACCTTGGAAAAAAAGGCGAAATCACCAGCTTACTTAAAACGTTAGGAAAAATTGCACCTGAGGAACGAAAAGAAGCAGGGCAAGTGATAAACCAAGCTAAACAAGATGTACAAGTTGCAATTAACGAAAAGCGTGAATTATTAGCGAGTAAAGCACTAGAAGAAAAACTAGCTGCAGAGACTATTGATGTAACTCTTCCCGGTCGTGTAATGCCAGCGGGTGGCTTGCATCCAGTAACACGTACTATTGAGCGTATTGAAAGTTTTTTTGGCGAGTTAGGGTTTGCTGTTAAATCAGGTCCAGAAATTGAAGATGACTTTCATAACTTTGACGCATTAAATATTCCAGAACATCACCCTGCGCGCGCTGATCACGATACCTTTTATTTTAATCCTAAGTTAGTACTGCGTACTCAAACCAGTGGTGTGCAAATACGAACTATGGAAACAGAGCAGCCGCCGCTTCGTATCATATCTCCTGGGCGCGTATACCGTAACGATTACGATCAAACGCACACTCCGATGTTTCATCAGGTAGAAGGTTTAATGGTAGATACTGACGTTAGCTTTACTGAGCTAAAAGGTATTTTACACGACTTTTTGCGTAACTTTTTTGAAGAAGACATGGAAATTCGTTTCCGTCCTTCATTTTTCCCATTCACAGAGCCTTCAGCTGAAGTCGATGTAATGGGCAAAGACGGCAAATGGCTAGAAGTATTAGGCTGTGGCATGGTACATCCAAATGTTCTTAAGTCTGTGGGTATTGATCCTGAGAAATACACGGGTTTTGCATTCGGCATGGGTGTAGAGCGCCTAACAATGTTGCGTTATGGCGTAAACGATTTACGTGCATTTTTCGAAAATGACTTAAAATTCCTAAACCAGTTCCGTTAAGAGTGAAGCAATAAAATGAAATTTAGTGAAAAGTGGTTAAGAGAGTGGGTAAACCCTGCTATTGATACGCAAGCTCTGTCGGAACAGCTTTCTATGGCCGGCCTTGAAGTTGACGGCGTTGAGCCAGCTGCAGCCAAGTTTAATGGTGTTGTTGTTGGTGAAGTTGTTGAATGTGGCCAGCACCCTGATGCAGATAAGCTACGTGTAACAAAAATTAATGTTGGTGGTGATGAACTGCTAGATATTGTATGTGGTGCACCAAACTGTCGCCAAGGCATAAAAGTTGCTGTAGCAACCGTAGGTGCTGTGTTACCTGGCGATTTCAAAATTAAAAAAGCGAAGCTACGCGGTCAGCCTTCTCATGGGATGTTATGTGCATTCGACGAGCTAGGTATTAGCGAAGAGGGTGAAGGCATCATGGAGTTACCAAGTGATGCACCAATTGGCACTGACTTACGTGAATATCTAAGCCTTGACGATAACATCATTGATGTTGATTTAACGCCAAATCGTGGTGACTGTTTAGGCATTAAAGGCCTTGCACGTGAGGTAGGCGTTTTAAATAGTACAGATGTAAATGTATTAGAAATACCAGCTGTAACACCAACAATTGACGATAAAGTATCAATTGAACTAGTTAATGAAGATGCTTGTCCTCGTTATTTAGGTCGTGTAATTAAGGGAATTAACCTTGATGCAGAAACACCACTTTGGATGGTTGAAAAACTACGCCGTAGTGGCGTGCGTTCAATCGATCCGGTTGTTGACATAACAAACTATGTACTACTAGAACTTGGTCACCCGATGCATGCTTTTGATTTAAATACAATTGAAGGCGGTATTAAAGTACGTAATGCTAATGTTGGTGAAGAGCTTGTATTACTTGATGGCAATGCCGCTAAATTAAAAGAATCAACACTTGTGATAGCCGATCATAATAAAGCACTCGCAATTGCTGGCATTTTTGGTGGTGAGCAATCTGGCGTTACTGAAAAAACAACAGACATACTGCTTGAAAGTGCGTTCTTTAACCCGGTAGCAATTGCTGGGCAAGCGCGTAGCTACGGTTTACATACCGATGCGTCACATCGTTATGAGCGTGGAGTAGACTTTGCACTACAACATGATGCAATGCAGCGTGCTACAGCGTTACTTTTAGAAATTGTTGGTGGTCAAGCAGGTCCTGTAGTTGAAGCTGTTGCAGCCGATAAACTACCAAAAGTGACTGAAGTACGTTTGCGTCGT
Source organism: Pseudoalteromonas sp. NH0006-46 (assembly GCF_057547735.1). Classification (NCBI taxonomy): domain Bacteria; kingdom Pseudomonadati; phylum Pseudomonadota; class Gammaproteobacteria; order Alteromonadales; family Pseudoalteromonadaceae; genus Pseudoalteromonas; species Pseudoalteromonas sp. NH0006-46. Next base: position 4,603 of record NZ_BAAJML010000006.1, read on the forward strand.
TCTCGTTTAGACCGCGTAATAGGTCATCATATTGATGATGCTAAAGTAACTGATATTCTGACTCGTTTAGGCCTTGATGTTAAAGTTGAAAATGATAGCTGGAGTGCGGACATACCAAGCTACCGTTTTGATATTCGCATTGAAGAAGACTTAATTGAAGAAGTTGCGCGCGTATACGGTTATAACAGTATCCCAAATGTGGCACCAACTGCAAAACTTAAAATGACAACGCATAACGAAGCGAGTATTGCGCTAAGCAAATTCCGTAATACGTTAGTAACGCGTGGGTATCAAGAAGCGATAACTTACAGCTTCGTTGATCCTAAGGCTCAAGCTATTTTGCATCCACGAAGTGATGCACTTGTTCTACCGCATCCTATTTCAATTGAAATGTCAGCAATGCGTGTCAGTTTAATGCCGGGTTTATTAGCGTCTGTTGCATACAACCAAAATCGTCAACAACCTCGCATTAGGTTATTCGAGCATGGCCTTAAATTTATAAGCGATGAAAATGCTGAAAATGGTGTATGCCAAGTACCTGTGATTGGTGGTGTTATTACTGGTTTAGCACATGGAGAGCATTGGGTTGAAGAAAAACGAAACGTTGATTTCTACGATTTAAAAGGTGATGTTGAAGCATTACTTGCTATTACAAATGACGTGAGCCGTTTTGAAATTAAAGCTGAACAATCTGATGGACTTCATCCTGGCCAGTCAGCTGTTATTTATGTTGATGGGAAAAAGGTTGGCTTTTTTGGTGCATTACATCCTCAAGCGCAAAAGTCGTTAGATATCAATAACGCAACTTTTGTATTTGAAATTGAAATGTCAGCAATTGAAAAAAGAAATTTACCACAAGCTGAAAGCGTGTCTAAATTTCCTTCAAACCGTCGCGACATCGCGATTTTAGTGGCCAACAGCGTTAAATCTGGCGATATTTTAAACGCTATAGAAAAAGTTGGCGGAAATCAATTGGTTGACCTAAACTTATTCGATGTGTATAAGGGCAAAGGTATTGAGCCAAATTATAAGAGTTTGGCGATTGCTCTAACACTGCAAGCGGTTGATAGAACACTCGAAGAGAAAGATATCAATCTAGTAGTTGATAACGTGGTGGCCGAATTGGCCGAAAAGTTTAATGCATCGTTGAGGGACTAGATATGGCGCTTACTAAAGCCGACATAGCTGAACACCTATTTGAAAAGCTCGGGATCAATAAAAAAGATGCCAAAGATTTAGTTGAAGCGTTTTTTGAAGAAATCCGCTCAGCGCTAGAAAAAGGAGAGCAGGTTAAGCTTTCTGGATTTGGTAACTTTGATCTTCGAGACAAAAAAGAAAGACCAGGGCGTAATCCGAAAACAGGCGAAGACATTCCTATTTCGGCGCGTCGTGTTGTCACCTTTAGACCGGGCCAAAAATTAAAGACCCGTGTTGAAGTGGGTACCAGCAAAGCAAAATAAAAAAAGGCAGCGAAAGCTGCCTTTTTTATTACACAGCCGCTTAACGTTTAGGTAAGCGGATTGAGTATTTTGTTAAAATTCTCTAGGTGATACAAATTCACCTTCTAATACTTGTTGATAGGTTTGCTCAGCAAGTGAATCAAGGCCTGATAAGTTTTTACCTGTGCTTAACAGCTCTTGTTCTATTTCAAATAAATCTATATTTTCGATACCCGACATTTGTGCCACTTTTGAAAATATATAGGCATGTTTAAATTTATCATGTTTATAAAAAAGGCTAATTAATGAGGTGTATACTTCAGGGTTAGGTAGATTCCCTTTTTCATTCAGCTCTAATGTTTTATAGAGTAAATCAATGGTTTTATCGTCATCAAATTTAATATAGTATGACGCTAAAAAGAACTGCATCTCTGCACTTTGGGTAACGCTTGGATCGTTTTCTATGGCTAAAAGCTTACTTAATGCACCTTGATTATTGTTTCTTGACCAATGGTAATAAAGTAAACCGGGGTGAGTTGTATTTACAGTGTCTTGATAAAGGCGTGTCATTTCTTTAATGCTAGTAAGCTGCCCATCTATTCGAGACGTTTTTTTAGCTTTGAGCTTTATGTGCTCAATTTTGGCTGCCAATGTTATACATTGGTTGTATGTCTCAAATTCTTTTAATAATTGATATTTATTTTCATCCGTTGGCTCTTTGTATTCACTGTAACGCTTTAAAATAACTTCAGCACGCTCGTCCTTACAATGACTATCTTTGTTTAGATCAGCACAAAAACCGGGTGTTTCCTTACAAACTTGTGCCAGCGTCACAGGGTCTTCACAACCCGCTAATGTTAGTAATCCAAGTAATATACTTGCTCTTTTTAGCATTCCTTAACCCCAAATAAATATCTACACAGCTATTCTAGCGCAATCATTTAACGCCTAACAGTAGAGAATAACTTCAGATTAAATTAGAATAGCCGTGCCTGAAGTGCATTACTCTCAAAATATAGTGCACTTTTAAAGGCTATCCGTTCAAAATGATAAATTTAGGTAAATAAAATGACCTCATCTCACGAGTTAGAATACACAAATAGTTGGCAAGAACGCCAAGATTACGCTGAAAGTATGCAACCTATTATTGGTAAGCTTTACCGTAATCGTGGTATTGAAATTGCTGTATATGGCCGTCCTCTCGTAAATGCCAGCACAATTGAAATTATTAAATCTCACAAAACTGTTGCACAATTTGAAGGCACAAAATTACGTTTGCGCGAAAGCTTCCCGTTTTTAGAAGCAATCAGCAAAATGGAATTAAACTCTGCTCGTATTGATATTGGTAAGCTGGCATATAGCTACTTATACGGCGACGTTGCAAACGGCCGTTCAGTTGAAGAGTTTGTTAAAGATGAATTAGCAGAAATAGCCAATTCGACTGTAAAAGAGCCACGTGATGTAGTCCTTTATGGCTTTGGCCGTATTGGCCGTTTGCTTGCTCGCTTATTAATTGAAAAATCGGGCCCTTACGCCGATTTACGTCTACGTGCAATCGTTGTGCGTGGCGGTAAAGAGGGTGACCTCGAAAAACGTGCCAGTTTATTGCGTCGTGATTCAATTCATGGTCCATTTAATGGTTCAATCACTATTGATAAAGAACGTAATGCAATTAAAGCGAACGGCAGTTACATTCAGGTTATTTATGCAAATTCGCCTAGCGAAATCGATTACACACAATACGGTATCGAGAATGCGTTAATTGTTGATAACACAGGTATTTGGAAAGATGAAGCAGGTCTTGGTCAGCATTTAGAGTGTAAAGGTGCGGCTAAAGTATTACTAACGGCACCGGCTAAAGGTAATATTAAAAACATCGTATATGGTGTAAATAACCAAGATATTTTATCTGAAGATAAAATTGTGTGTGCAGCAAGTTGTACAACAAATGCGATTACGCCAACGTTAAAAGCATTAAACGACAAGTTTGGTATTAATAATGGCCATGTTGAAACGGTTCACTCGTACACAAACGATCAAAACCTAATCGATAACTATCACAAAGCAGAGCGTCGTGGTCGAGCTGCGGCCCTGAACATGGTAATTACTGAGACAGGTGCGGCAAAGGCGGTATCTAAAGCGTTACCAGAGCTAGAAGGCAAGTTAACAGGTAACGCGATTCGCGTTCCTACACCAAACGTTTCGCTTGCTATCTTGAACTTAAACTTAGCTACAAGTACGTCGGTTGAAGAGCTAAACGCATTTTTACGCGATACAGCGTTGCATTCAGACTTACGTGATCAAATTGATTACACAGCGTCTACAGAAATAGTGTCTACCGATTTAGTGGGTAGCCGTTATGCTGGTGTTGTTGACTCGCAAGCAACAATTGTTGACGATAACCGTATTGTTTTATACGTATGGTACGATAATGAATTTGGCTATAGCTGCCAAGTAGTTCGTTGTATGCGAGATATGGCTGAAGTGTCATTCCCAAGCCTACCACGCTAATGTATATTTAGTAGCCAAAAGCCAGCGTTTAGCTGGCTTTTTTAATGTGTCATTATTTTTAAAGTGCGTGCCTTATGCTACGCTTTAATCATTAAAATACAGCGAGCGTAGTTATTTCATAATACGCTGTGTTTAGTGCGAGTATTATTGCTCGCGATGTTAGTTCTGCTAGTTACAATGCAGATGAGCTTATTCAAATTAAAGGTTTTTTCATGAAAATCAGCAGTAATTTCGACAGTGGTAATATCAAGGTCATTGATGCAACCGATCCGCTTAATATTCAATTAGAGATCAATAACGATCACAATTCTGAATTTTACCAGTGGTTTCACTTTCGATTAGAAACAACGCCTTATCAATTACATAAGCTTAATATTAATCAGCTTGAAAAATCAGCATACCCAGATGGTTGGGAGGGCTACCAAGCAGTTGCTTCTTATGATCGCCAAACATGGTTTCGTGTTCCATCAAGCTATGAAAATGGCACGCTAAGCTTTGAAATAGAGCCAGAGTGCGGCAGTGTGTATTTTGCTTACTTCGCACCATACAGCTACGACCGCCATTTAGACTTACTTTCTTGGGCACAAGCTCAAGGTGCTTGCCAGCTTCAAACATTAGGTGAAACACTTGATGGGCGCGATATCAGCGTGCTAAGAATAGGTGAGCCAAGTGAAGATAAAAAAGTCATTTGGGTAACTGCACGTCAGCACCCAGGTGAAACAATGGCTGAATGGTTTGTAGAAGGTTTACTTCATAAATTACTTGATGACGAAGACCCGCATGCTGCAGCATTATTATCAAAAGCAGTATTCTATATTGTGCCAAACATGAACCCTGATGGCAGTGTGCGCGGACATTTACGTACTAATGCTAAAGGTGTTAACTTAAATCGTGAATGGCAAACACCATCGATTGAAAACAGCCCTGAAGTCTATTTTGTGCTTAATAAAATGCGCGAAACAGGTTTAGATATGCACCTTGATATTCATGGTGATGAAGCTATTCCTTATAACTTTGTTGCAGGCAGTGAAGGTATTCCAAGTTACGACGAGCGCCTTAAAAACTTAGAAGATAACTTTAAAGCGGCGTTACTAACAATAACACCTGAGTTTCAAGATGAGCACGGCTACCCGAAAGATGAGCCAGGTGAGGCTTTGTTAACCGTGGCTTCGTCGGCAACGGCTGAAGAGTTTAAAGCGCTTACATACACCATTGAAATGCCGTTTAAAGATAACAACGATTTACCTGATCCAGATTATGGCTGGTCAGATCGTCGTTCGTACCAGTTTGGTCAAGACACATTAGCAGCCATTGTAAATGTGGTTGATACGCTCAGATAGAGTATTTAGAAAAGGCATCAATTTTTGGTGCCTTTTTTTATTCAAATTTAAAACGAATTAATATAATACCAATCCGCAATAATACATAGTCATTTTACTAGGCTAAACGTGTCGCTACTTGCGTCAAAACTCTTATTAAGAGCAACTAAATAGCGAATTTTTTGCCTAGCTATTAACACGCTTTTCTAGCTTTAAAATAGATAACTTAATTAAGCGAATAGATATACAGCCCTTTTTATAAATCACTTCAATCAAAAATAGATTTTAATCACGCTGTATAAGTCCTTAGCATATTCATATAATTCAAATTACTGGTTAAATAACCCTCAAACACGACGCCAAAGCGCACGTTTTATCTCTAAATATGAAAATTAAGTGTTAACAAAGTTAGCCAACTTAAGTTAATATCAATAACAATCGAATTAAAGATAGGCGCATTGAGGCCTGATTTTTAATCGCTTTGTGTCGCGCATTCTGAGTAGCTAAAACAGAGTCTCGTAATTCATAATAAAAAATATAACTATAGAGGATATTCATGGAAGCTTTTGTAAGCGCTGTTAATGATGTTGTTTGGAGTAATGCCCTTATTTACTTATGCCTTGGCGCGGGCTTGTTTTATTCTGTATTAACTCGATTTGCCCAAGTTCGACATTTTAAAGAAATGTGTAAGTTATTATTTAGTCCTAACACATCTGAAAAAGGCATTTCTTCTTTCCAAGCACTTGCTGTGTCTTTATCGGGGCGAGTTGGTGTAGGTAACATTGCCGGTGTTGCTGCAGCTATTGGTTTTGGTGGTCCGGGGGCAATTTTTTGGATGTGGGTTGTTGCATTTTTAGGTGCAAGTACGGCCTATGCCGAGTCAACGCTGGGTCAAATTTATAAAGAAGAAGAAAACGGCCAGTACCGTGGTGGACCTGCGTTTTACTTTGACCGTTGTTTAAAGCAAAAGTGGCTAGCCATCCTATTTGCTATTTCTGCCGTTGTTGCGTGTGGTGTGTTCCTTCCTGGTGTACAAGCAAATGCAGTAGGTAATGCGTTTACTCAAGTATTTGGCGACGGGACTATGGTATCGACCAGCTTTGGCGATGTAGGCAGCTTTAAGTTAGTTGCGCTGGCTATTATTCTTATCGTTTTAGCTTTTATTATTTTCGGTGGCATAAAACGTATTGCTAACTTTACCCAAATTGTAGTGCCGTTTATGGCACTAGGTTACATTGTACTTGCCTTAATTGTTGTATTTTTACACATCGATAGAGTACCAGATATTTTCGCCATGATTATAAGCGACGCCTTTACAGCTCAAGCAGGATTTGGTGCTGCAATTGGTTGGGGTGTAAAACGTGGGATATACTCAAACGAAGCAGGACAAGGTACTGGGCCACATGCAGCCTCTGCTGCAGAGGTAGACCACCCAGCACAGCAAGGTTTAGTTCAGGCTTTTTCAGTTTACGTAGATACCATCTTTGTATGTACCGCAACTGCACTTATGATTTTATTAACACAACAATACAACATTGTTGGCGAGCTACCTGCAGGTCAATTTATTGTACAAAATATTGATGCAGCAACAGAAGTCGGTTCTGCAGCATTTACACAAATGGCATTATTCAGCGTATTTGGCGGGTTTGGCGAAGCATTTGTAGGCATTGCACTGTTCTTCTTTGCGTTCACTACAATTTTAGCTTACTACTTCATTGCCGAAACTAACATTGCATACTTAAATCGTTATTTTAAAGGCAGTATTCCACTCGTTATTGTGAAGTTTGTGATAATGTTTATGGTTGCGTACGGTATGGTCAATAGCTCGGGTTATATTTGGACTATTGGCGACATAGGCGTAGGTTTAATGGCATGGATCAATATATTAGGCATTTTAGCTATATTTTTTGTCGCAAAACCAGCACTACTATGTTTAAGCGATTACGAAGATCAAAAGAAAAAAGGCGGCAAAATAACTTTCGACCCAGTTAAGTTAGGCATAAAAAATGCTACTTTTTGGGAAAAGCGCCTTGAAAAGCAATCTAAAGATCCTGAGTGATTCAATATACAACGTACTTGCTAGTTTGTGGGGAAGTGGATTTAAGCCAATAACAGAAAGTGATATTATCTATTGTTGGTTTAAATTGAAAAAAGACAACGACAAATAAAACAAGTACAATAAAGGCGCCGCAAGGCGCTTTTTTTATGCGTAGTATGGAGAGATGTATGGCGATAATTCGTTGCCCAAAATGTGCAAAATCAATTTCAGATAAATACAAGCAATGCCCGCATTGCGAAAGTAACATTTCAGAGCTAAATGACGAGCAGGTTCAACAACTTCAGCGCGAACAGCAAATTAAAAAAAAGCAGATGTTTATAAATCACTCCTTCTTAGCACTTATCATATTTTTGGGTGGTTTTTTCTGTTTGTATTTTTTACAACCGCAAAAAGAAACCCTTGAGTGGTATGCTTACACCATCGCCATTGGCGTTGGGTGTATTTGGTATCTTATTAACCGTATTGTTTTAGTGACTCTTAAAAAGAAAAGATGACATGAATATCGACAAACTCGTAGAAAATATAACTCCAGAATTATTTGAACGCTTGCAATATGGTGCATCAACAGGCAAATGGCCAGATGGCACTGTATTATCAGATGAGCAAAAGCAACAAACAGTGCAGTTGGTTATGTTGTATCAAGCAAAGGTGGCTCAATCGAACGAGCAATTTACGATTGGTGCTAATGGTGAAATGATCCAAAAGACAAAAGCGCAACTACAAAAAGAATTCAAATCAGACAACGAAATAGCTAGGTTTAGTGAACATGATCTTTAAGCACCTTTTTACGCCAAAATGGAAACACCCCAAGCAACAGGTTCGTCTTGATGCAATTGAAAAGCTAGACACGCAGCGCGATGCAAGTATTTTAAATACACTTGCATTAGAAGACAGCTCCGCAGAAATTCGCCGTAAGGCGCTTCAAAAGGTAAATGATTTACCACTGTGGTGGAAAGCCTACAAACAAGATCAAGCGCTAAAAGATATTGCCGAGCAGCAAATATCAAATGCCGTTTTAAATAGCGAAAGCACACTGACACCGCAAATTAAAAGTGAATATATAGAGCGCTTTGCTCCTGTAAAAACATTAGAAAAACTGGCGTTTGCAGAGAAAGAACTAAAAGTTCGCGTTAAATTACTTAAGCGTTTAGCAAATCCAAAATTAGTTGAAAAAGCTTTCAAAGAGGGCAGCGAAGAGTTACAAGCGCAGTTAATTGAGTTAGTCATTAACCATCAGCTTACCAAACCACTTGCTAAACACGCTAAAGGGGAAGCAAAAGCCACCCTTGATACGCATATTGAAAATGAACGTTTGGCTAAGGAAATGCCACAAGAAGTTGAAAACTCAACGCGTGTTATTTTAGCCAAACTTAATGCATTACGTGAAAAAACAGACTTTGCGATTGTAAACCCACAGGCTGCTGAATTAATGGCTCAATGGCAAGCATTAGAGCTTAAATGGCTAACAACGGAACGGATAAAAGCGCTAGATGAAAAGTACATCGCTATTACCAGCAAGCTTGACACACATATCGCTCAACTAAAAACCGAGCACGATAAAGAGCAGCAACTTTTAGCATTAAAACAGCGCCAATTACTTGCATTAGCAACGCTTGAAGCATTAAGCGATGAAATTGAAAATGCACTTCAGGTTGGTTTAGAAACCCCTGAGCAAATTCAACAAGATTGGCTCGACGCTAAAGTAGCGCAAGCGAAACAAGCGATCACAGAGACTGAGCTTGAAAACAACGCACAGTCTAAAGCGGTAATCGTAAAGCTTGAGAGTTTATTTTCTCAAGTAGCCAAATTACCTGAACTAACAACTGCTATTGCGCAATACAAAGAGGCACTAACCGCTTTAAAACTAATTGAACCAGCACAAACCCTTGAGCAGTATGACGAAACTCTTTCAGCTTTTAATCAAGCGTTTAAAGAGACTCGTGGGCACTTATCTATTTTAGATAGTACATTACAAGGTAAGTTTAAAGCGGAGTTAAATGCACATAAAAAGCAATTTTTAGCATTAATGAATGACTTAATTAAACCGCTTGAAAAAAATCAGAGTCAGGCAAAGCGCAAAGCTCGTGATGTTAAGCGCTTAATTGAAGAAGGCCGGTTTAATGTGGCATTTGGTGTATTTAAAGGTTTTGAAGAGCTATTTAATACATTAACAGCACGCTACCAGCAACCGCTTGAAAATATTAAAGCAGAGCTAGAGCAACAACTTGCCGATGCAAAAGATTGGCAAAAATACGCTGCTGCACCGAAGCGTGTTGCGTTACTAGAAGAAGTAACTCAGCTAACTGAGCAAGAATGCACCGACCCACAACAGCGTGCCGAACAAGTAAAAATGTTACGCACACGTTGGAATGAACTTGGGCGTTTAGATACAGACGAAGAAAAACAACAAGGTGTTCAGTTCGATGAACATATAGAAACATTGTTTGCACCTTGTCGTAGTTACTTTGCCGAGCAAGAAGAGAAACGCGATGCAGCGAAGTTGCAACGTGAAAGCATAATTACAGATATGCACACGCTTGGTTTAGAGCCAACCAGTGAAGATGGCTTTGATTGGAAACAGTTTGAAAGCCAATACAATAAGCTAAATAAAGCATGGCGCAGTGTAGGAAAAGTTGACCCTAAAACATATCGAGTATTAAACGATCGCTATAAAAGCGAGCAACAACAGGTGCTTGGTTTATTAAATGCGTTTCATAAAGTTAATGCTGCACTTAAAAATGATTTAGTTGAACAAGCCCAGAAACTATCGCAAAGTGACGATTTAGCAAGTGCTTGCCAAGCCTTAAAGCAAATGCAGCAGCAATGGCAAACTATTGGTTTTGCAGGTTTAAAAGCCGAAAATGCGCTGTGGCAAAAATTTCGTCAGTATAACGATGAAGCATTTAGTAAGCGCAGTACCGAATTTGAGCAACAAAAGCTTGAGCAAAATGAGTCTGATAAACAAGCCACTGCAGAACTAGCTGAATTAGAAGCGGTATTAGAGGCGGTGGAGCAGCGTGCGCAACTTCATGATCTAGAAACTAAGGTTAAGGGCTATGCACAGTTTAGAACGCTTGCACCAAAGGTGGCTGCATTGCTAAAGGCTATTGATGACAAAGTGTCAGTGCTTATGACTAAATCAGAGCAAGCTAATTTAGAAGCATTACTTAGTGCACTTCAAAATAATGAAGAAATACCGGCTCAGTATCAAGCAACTTTAAAAACATCACTAAATGTAGAGCAGCTTATAACGCGTATGGAAATTTTAGCGAATGTGAGTTCGCCAAATGCATCTCTTAGAATGGCAGAGCAAGTTGCTATGCTTGATGATAAACATCGTGGTGATCATGCTGATTTAAATTATTATTTAAAACAGTTGCTTGCGCTCAGTAACGGTTCAGTTGAACCTGAGACACTAGTACGGCTAAAATCGACACTTGCAGCTTAATCATCAACGTTGCTTCAACTGTTGATAAAACGTTAAAAGGCCGCTTAAATAGCGGCCTTTTATATACAATAAAATAAAGGGCTCACTATGAGAATTTTACTACTTATTACCACACTTTTTTTAACCGCCTGTAATAGCACACAAGGTGTATCCGTATATTCATTTACAAATGCTGAAGTAGAAAGCGCACTGGCTCAACAGCTCCCTAAACTTAGCGAAAAAGTAAAACTGATGGGGCTACCTGTTCAGCTCAACGTTAATGATTTAAGTGTTGATATTGGGCCTAATAATAGCGATGTTGTTGTACTCGGTGCTGACTCTAGCGCAGAAATTAACGCTTTTGCACTTAAATACCCAATTCGTTTAAAGCTTCAAATAGAAGGGAGCCCATATTACGACAGCGTGAAAAAAGCGGTGTTTTTACGTAATATAAAATTATTGGGGTCAAGCGTTGATACGGGTGGTTTTAGAGGCAACATTGGCGCGCTTGACGATCAAGCAATGGGTGTAATTAATACATTTTTAGCAAATAACCCTGTATACACACTAAATATGAACGACCCTAAAATGATGCTATTGAGCAAATTACCACTCGATATGAAAGTAGCACAAGGCGCAATTAAACTGGTTCCTCGATTATAAATAACCAGACTAAGTAGATCGACCAGCCTTAATTAATCGTACTAATTAGCCTATTTACAGGCTAATCAGGTTATAAAAATTATGGCTGCACCGCGTAATGTGCCCACGTCTCGTCTTTCTCGGTTTGCAAAATTAGGTTCGTTGGCAACAGGGGTTGCTAGCAATATGCTGGTTGATGGCGCTAAAAGTGCGTTAACAGGCAAAGGCTGGGATAACAAACGTTTACTTTTGCAGCCCAAAAACATTGAAAAACTTGCAGTCCAGTTGTCACACCTTCGTGGTGCAGCAATGAAATTAGGTCAGCTGTTATCTATGGATGCCGGTGACTTGCTAAGCCCTGAGCTTGCCCAGTTACTTGCGCTGCTGCGCTCAGACGCAAATCCAATGCCTCATAAACAGCTGGTTGAGGTACTTAAAATACAATGGGGGGATGACTGGCTTTCTCGTTTTTCTCACATTGAACTTAGACCTTTTGCAGCCGCTTCTATAGGGCAAGTGCATTTAGCGTATCAAGAAAATGGCGATAAGCTCGCAGTTAAGGTTCAATATCCGGGTATAGCAAAAAGTGTTGTAAGCGACGTAGATAACGTTATTACGTTGTTAACGTTATCGCGCTTACTACCTAAAGAGCTCGACATAAAACCCCTAGTTAACGAGGCTAAAGCCCAGTTGCTTGCTGAGGCCGATTACCTGCGAGAAGCTGATTACTTAATACGTTATAAAACCGCGCTTAAAGGCACCACTAATTTTAAGGTGCCCAATGTTTACACTGCCCATAGTACGAAGCAAGTACTGACTATGGAATATGTAAACGCTGAACCAATAGAGCGCATCACAGCACTTCCACAAAGCCAGCAGAGTTTTGTTGCTGAGCAGCTAATTGATTTGTTTTTTAAAGAGATGTTTGAGTTTAAACTTATTCAAACCGATCCCAACTTTGCTAATTTTCATTATCAATCAGATACACAAAAAATCGTTTTATTTGATTTTGGTGCAACACGAGAAATATCAAATGAGTTGAGTTCTGCTTATTTGGCACTATTTAAGGCTGGAAGCGAAAATAACCGAGAGGGCGTATTAAACGCAGCATCGAAAATTGGTTATTTTAAAGATGACATATTGGATGACTATAAAAACAATGTCATAGATTTGTTTTTAATGGCGTGCGAGCCTCTTCGTTATAATGGTAATTTTGATTTTAAAAACAGCGAGTTGGCACTTAAAATTAAAAACGCAGGGCTTGAACTCAGCGCCCAATCACAGCAGTGGCACACTCCACCTGTCGATGCACTGTTTATACACCGAAAACTTGCAGGCTTGTATTTAATTGCGGCGCGTTTGGGCGCAAAAATAGATGTGCGAGGAATTTTTAGCCACTACTCATAAAAATGGGTAAATAACTTTGTAAAGTTACAGGTGCAGTCATTTGTTAAAGTTGACATAATACTCGTGATATTTCGCGAGGTGTGGTTATGATAAAGCAATTTTTAAACGATCCAGAGTTACTACTTAATGCTGTAGGCGAGGGAATATACGGATTTGATTTATCTGGAAACGCTGTATTCGTAAATCCAGCAGCAGAGCGTATGACTGGCTGGAAATCCGATGAGTTATTAGGAAAAAAAATACACCAATATCATCATCATACTCGTGTAGATGGCACACCTTACCCTGCCGATGAGTGCCAAATTTACTGCACTATGTTTGATGGTAAGCGCCGAGAAGTAAACAACGAAATATTTTGGCGCAAAGACGGTAGCTCATTTGCCGTTGAATATACATCAACCCCAGTGTATCGAAATGACCAACTCATTGGTGCTGTTGCAGTATTTCGCGACATATCGCAGCAGCAACAAACGCAAAGTGACTTACAAAATGCGCTCATAAAAATAAAGCAGTTGAGCGAGCAATTAAAAGACGAAAACAATTATTTGATTGCAGAGCTAAATCAAGACTGGCAAGATTCTGGACTTGCAGGGCAAAGTCACGTATTTCAAAATATGCTGGAGCAAATAAAACTAGTCAGTGAAACCGACACTACGGTACTTATTTTGGGTGAGAATGGCACCGGTAAAGAGCTAGTAGCCCGTAACTTATACAGACTAAGCACCCGTAGCAAACACCCTTTTATTAAAGTAAATTGCGCTGCTTTTACACCAAGTTTATTGGAATCTGAGTTATTCGGGCACGAAAAAGGCGCGTTCACAGGAGCAAACGAGCGCCGTAAAGGTCGATTTGAACTAGCCGATAAAGGCACGCTTTTTTTAGATGAAATTGCCGAGTTACCCCTTGAGGCACAAAGTAAACTACTCAGGGTGCTGCAAGAGCAAGAGTTTGAACGAGTAGGCGGTAGTCAAACCTTAAGCGTTAACATTCGGGTCATTGCGGCAACAAACCGCGATTTATGGCAGATGGTACAAAAGGGCAGTTTTAGAATAGATTTATATTATCGGCTTAATGTATTTCCTATTAAAGTCCCCGCTCTTAGAGAGCGAAAAGAAGATATCCCTTTTCTATGCAGCAATTTAATACAGCAATTAAATAAACGTTTAGGTAAGCAGCTAAAAGGCTTAAGTCAAAAAGCAATTACTAAACTTCAAGCCTATGATTGGCCAGGTAATATTAGAGAGCTGCAAAATGTGTTAGAACGCGAAGCAATCTTATCTAAACAACCTGTATTACAGCTTAATCAACCACTTAGTGGTGAAAATACGCCAAGTATGGATTCATCTCTCACTCTCGATGAGGCGCAAAAGCAGCACATAACACGTGTTTTAATACTGTGTAACTGGCAAATTTCAGGTAATAAAGGCGCTGCAATTAAGTTAGGTTTACCTGAAAGTACACTTCGCTCAAAAATGCGAAAGCTAGGCATTAGAAAATAATCGCGATATATAGCGAGTTTCGCTTTATATCGCGAATATAAAGTAAGGCTAAAATAATAAATGATTTAATATCAATAACATAAGTGAGCTTTCAGCTTGGTCTGAAAGTTGCAAGTACTTAATTAACATCCGTCATAATTAAGTAAGCAAAATGAAGTTTGATATTAAAGAAGAAGATATGATCATTAAGCCCTATAACTCAGGGCCTATTTATATTCGCGAGCAAAAAGGCTTTTTCCAACGAATACGCCGCAATTTAGGCTGGTTACTAATGCTAACGTTTATTGCCATTCCATGGATTCAATATAACGGGCAGCAGGCTGTACTGTTAGATGTAGCCACACAAACCTTTACTATATTTGGCTTAACACTTCTTCCTCAAGACTTTATGATTTTAGCGATGCTTTTTATGGTGGGAGCATTTGCATTATTCTTTGTCACTAACTGGCTAGGTCGAGTTTGGTGTGGTTATACTTGCCCGCAAACAATATGGATGTTGATGTTTTCGTGGGTTGAGCAACGTATAGAAGGGACACGTAATCAACGTATAAAACTTGATAAGACACAATGGACATTCAGCACGTGGCGTAAAAAAATAGCGAAACACAGCGCGTGGATAGTTATTTCTGTTTTAACAGCGACCTCATTTATGGCGTATTTTATTCCGGCTAAAAGCTTATACTTAGAAATGTTTACGTTCGATTGGTCTGGCATTACCACCTTTTGGGTGCTTTTTTTCGCAGGGTGTACGTACGGCAATGCTGGGTTTTTAAGAGAAAAAATGTGCACAATAGCATGCCCGTATTCACGTTTTCAGTCAGTGATGTTTGATAAAGATACCCTAGTGGTTACATACGATGCAGAGCGAGGAGAAAACCGCGGACCACGTAAGCGTAAAGCCGATCCAAAGTCACTAAATTTAGGTGATTGTGTAGATTGTAATTTATGTGTTGAAGTGTGCCCAGCGGGTATTGATATTAGAAATGGTTTGCAATATGAATGTATAAATTGTGGTTTATGCATTGATGCTTGTGACGACACAATGACCAAGTTTGGATACGACAAAGGGTTAATTAAATACGCTAGCGAAAAACAAATGGAGGGTAAAAAAACCAACCCATTTAGATTAAAACTTGTTGGCTATGGCGCGTTAACTGCATTGCTTATTATCTCTATGTTTGCATGGATGATGCAGCGTACACCCATAGAGGCCTCTGTACTTCGTGATAGAAATGCACTTTACAGAGTAAATTACGAGGGCTTAGTCGAAAACCCATACACACTGACCATTATAAATAAAACACAGCAATCTATGCATTACACTATTGCTATTGAAGGATTACCAGGCGCAACACTTCAAAGTCCTGAGCTTACGCTTGTACAACCCGGTTTAATGAAAAGGATACCGGTTACAGTTACCGCTGATGGTTACGACATTAAACAAAAAGTGAGTAAATTACGATTTGTTGTTACTGCGCAGGAGGATGCGAGTATTAACATTACCAAAGACAGTCAGTTTTATAAAAACTAAGTAACTAAACGCCAAGTTGATTAAGTGATTAATCCGCTTGGCTGCTTTCAAGGTGCTTAATAACGTATTGCTTGGCACTTTCAACTTCACTAAATATACATTTAGAGCTATCTCTGCCAACACTTTGCAGAACTCGTGAAATTTGGCTTATAGCAATAGCAGATGTCATTACAAAAGCACTAATAATGCAATTTGCAGCTTGCATTCTTTTCCCAATTTTAGTGAGCAATAACTCGGCTTCAGGCGTCGCTGCTAATACTTTTCGTGAGTCGCTAATGTAGCCCCAAGGGGTGCCATTAAACTGAGTTGTAGTGCTAATGAGTCTTTCACCAAAAGTGCTCAATAAATCTGTATCGATACTTCCTGAAAACTCTGCGACAATGATGTTGTTATCAACAGAAAAATTAACGTTGCCATAGTCATTATTTAATGAAAAATCATGGTGTTTATTTTTATCCACTTTCAAGGCTTTCTCTCTATTCTATATTACAGACTTATTACTACGTTTAATAAAACACACTTATAATAAACGTAGCAACTAGTAATTTAGCCTTCATTTTGTAAATAATTTAAAGCGCTATCAATAACAGCCACTTGCGCTAATATACATTGTTCACTGTTGGCTGAAGGGCTATCTGGGTAAACCTCTGTTGTTGTTACAAAAGGTGCATCAGTAAAGCCCATACATAAACCTAATTCGCGCGCAGCATAGTTAATAACACCAAATTGTTCCTGCGGTACGCCAATTAATGCATTGTTTTCATCGCTTGGTGCAATATGCGTAACCTTTTCAACGCCCTCAATAATCACTTTTTGAAATTCAGGCTCTGGCTTTTTACTGTCGGCAACTAAATAAAACCCATCAGGAATATTCCAATTTGTATTAGTTGTGCCTTCACGTGCTGCAAGCGCTGGCCTAAATTCACTGTTGTCAGTATTGGTTGTTTCATGTAAATCAATGTGTGCTAGTAGGTCAAGATTTAATGATTTTACATAGGCCATTACCGCAGCCGACTCGTGTGCTGGGCTATTGTCATAAAACGAGCGGTTAGGATCTATTGCGCTTGGGTTCCAGCGGTTAATTGTTTCATACCCCCAAGGGCTAATACAGGGAGCAATAACTATATTAAAGTATTGTGATTGATTTAAAGCAGAGGTTTTTGCAAATCTAAGCGCGCCATGCACGCCACTAGTTTCGTAGCCATGCACGCCACCGGTAATTAAAACCGTTGGTTTGGCATCATCAAAATTAGGTGTTTGCAGTGCATATAATGGATAACAGCCTTCGTTGTAATTAAGCTCGCCGTATTGCTCAACAGTTAATGTGCCTTTAAGCTCGTTTATTAGCGTTAACACTTCATCTTGGTAGCTACGCTTTATAACTTGCCCTGCTAGCCATTGTGCTTTGTCGCTGTCGTTCCATTTAGTACCGGGTGTGCCAATTGGGTATGTGCTGTCAGTCATTATAAAGCCTTGGAATATCGATATTTAATTAAATAAAGCGCTAGCTTAACGCTGACTAAAATAGCCTGCAAGTTAATGCGATGCATAACATTTCTATAAAAATTAATCATATAAATTAATTAGCTGCGTTGAAAGTTACTCAAACGGCCCTTTTATAACCGCGTGGCTGTTTTGTACCATTAAAGTACCGTTTGCCCATACGTACTCAGGGGTTAAGGTCTCTTTATCGAGAAGCACAATATCTGCGTCGCTCGTTGTTTTTAATCGGCCTTTATTAAGCCCTAAAATATCAGCGGGGTTACTGGTTATGCTCATCAAAGCGTGCTCAATAGGGACGTTATATTGCTTAACTGCTTGCTGAAACGAGGTTAATAAAGATGCCTCTTTACCTACCTCAAGTCCCAATAAATTAAAGCCTTTATCAAAAATAGGTAAACTAGCATGGCCATCTGAGCTCATAGTGAGTTGGTTTTCTGCTACACCTTGCTCCAAGCAATAAGCAAGGGCATGGGCTGCTGCGAACTCACCGTGGGCTAAATCGTAATCGGTAGTGCTGGTGGTAAAGTCGATAGTACCTCCCTGATCACAAAATTGAATACCGGCATCAAGAAGTGCTTTATTGCGGTTCATATGCGTAGGATAAAACTGTTTAAGCTTAATATCACTTTGCTGAGCCACCTGATGCAAAATAGTTAAATGGCTATCAACAGGGCCCACATGAATACTTACGGTGCCTTTTTTACCACTGAGCATACCGGCTACTTTAGCCTCGGCTGCCAATTCTGCTAATTGCTGTACAGTAGGTTGGCTACTGCGATGATCAGAAATTGCCACTTCGCCAACCCCTATAAACTCCTCTATATACATAATGTCGTCAGTGATTGAGTGAGTAAGAGTTTTAGCTGGCAAATGATACGAACCAGTATGACAAAATACATTCAGTCCTTGCTCTTTTAACGCTTTTGCTTTGGCAACCAAATTGGTCAGCGTACGTGAGCTTGAATCGGTACCCAGTGCGGCCACCACCGTGGTGGTGCCCGACAAGGTTGCATCGGTTAGGTTCATTTCAGGGGTGCGGCTGGCAAATCCAGCCTCGCCACCGCCACCGGTAATATGCACTAACGAATCAACAAACCCCGGCGCAACCAGCTTATTTTTACCGGCAATCCGTTTGACGAGTATACTGCTGTCGAGGGTTATATTTTCGTCAATAGCAATGATTTTACCACCGCCAATTAATACATCTTGTGTGCCTAGGTAGGTAGGTGCATAAACGGTTGCACCTTGAATTAAAGTTAACATAACAAATTCTTTTATTGATAATTAATAAAATAAGCAAGAAATATAAAGCCGCTTGCTAATACAAAAAGTGCTATGGCAAAGCGCCAAATAAACGCAGCCCACTCTCCCCAATCTAATTTCACGACCCCTAAACAACCAATTAAACTAGCTGAAGTAGGAATTAAAATATTGGTTAAGCCATCTCCTAATTGAAAGGCCAATACCACAATTTGCCGTGATACATTGAGTAAATCGCCTAGTGGTGACATTAACGGCATAGTGATGGCAGCTTGCCCTGAACCCGATGAAACAAAAAAGTTAAATACACTTTGGAACACCAGCATTCCCCAAGCCGCAATGTAATCTGGCACACTGGCTATGCTACTTGCACAGTAATACAGCAGTGTATTTAGAGTTGAGGGAGTAGTTAAATCGCTACCCCCTAATAGTAATATAATGCCTTTAGCTAGTGCGACCAATAACGCCGCTGGCAGTAACTCTTTTGCACCGTTTTTAAAAGCATCAGCGCACTCATTTGCGGTTAGCTTTTTAAACACGATGGCAATTATTGCACTAATAATACCAATACAAAAAAACTGTGCCGCAAGCTCAGGAATATAATATTGGCGAGCCATTACGCCCCATACAACCCAGGCTATACCCAATACAAACACTAATAATGTGAGTGCATCGGCTAAGCTAAGTTTAATTGTTGGCTGATCACCCGCTTTTTGGGTTTGTATTCTGATGCGTTTTGCATAGCGCATGGTAAACACAAGTCCTGCAAGAGTAAAACACGCCCACGCTAGCATACGAAAACCCGCGCCAGAAAACACGGGGATTTCAGCTATCGATTGCGCTATAGCAATGCTAAAAGGGTTCATCCATGAGGTGGCAAAGCCTATTTGCGTGGCCACATAGGTTGTGAGCACGGTAACTTTAGCGTCGTAGCCAAGTTGTTGCATAATAGGGAGCAGCACAATACAAAAGGCAATAGCTTCTTCGCCCATACCAAATACCGCGCCGCCTAACGAAAATAGTAAAAATAGTAAGGGAATAAATAGCCATTCAACCCGTTGAGTTTTATTAATAAGTGCCAGAATGCCGTTGTTAATCGCACCGGTTTTCATAATAATGCCAAAGGCACCGCCAGTGATTAAAATAAACGCCATTACGCCAATCGCTGCACCATATTTATCACCTGACACTAAGCCTTCAAACAATACATTTGCTAAACCAATGTCGCCACCTTGTGCAAAAATAGGCGGTGATTGTTGGTCGTTAACGGCTTGATATTGTGAAAGCTGCACAGTATGGCTACCCGGTTCTGCATTAAATACTCCTGGGGTAATAAATACCGTGGCTATATAGGCAATCACTGCCACACACAGCAAAATAATGCTGGCATCGGGCATAGAAAATTGTTTTTGTTTCATAATTTCACTTTAATAAAAGGTCATTGTGTTGATGCGTAAATAAACGCTTAAACGTACTTTAGCACTTAATAGGCAGTGTCACTGTAGCCATGACCTGTAATAAAAGGAAGGCCGCAAAGCGTTTGCTTTGCGGCTAAGTGGTTAAAAGCGGTAGCTAATACTTAATTTATAATTAGCACCTAGGGCATTATGATTAATTGAATCAAAGCCACGGCTTGAACCGTAAAGTGTGGGTGGCTCTTTATCAAAAATATTATTGATACGCGCGCGCAAGGTCAGTGATTTATTAACATAGTAACCTGCTGATAAATCCCAAACGAGCCAATCGTCAACCTGATGTTCACCTTTTGAGTCTAATACGCCAAGTGAATCTAGTTCATCAATTTCACGCCCACGCAGGCCTTCTATATCATCTTCGTAGCTACTGGTGTAGTTTGCACCTAAGTTAAGGTAGTAACTTTGCGCTTCCCAATCGATTGACATACGGGCAATGTTTTCAGGGTAACGATAAGTTCCCACCAACTTCTCTAACGAGTCAGACCCCGGTTTATTACGTTCAAACTCAAGGTAATGAGTGCCGTCAAAGGCAAAGGTTAAATCGCCGCTTGGTAATTCAAAACGATGGTCAAACTTAAAGTCTATGCCAGCTAAAGTTTGTGACCCAGTGTTTTCAAGTGGGATAGCATGATCGCGAAACAGCGGTAAAAATAGCTCGTCATCACGCGGGTTAAATTCATCAATGTAACTGGCTAAAATCTCAGTTAAATTGGCACCGTCTTGCTCTATGTTTAAACCACTGGTGTCGGTGACATCGCATAATGCTTCATCGTACGATATGCCTTGCTCGCCCGGTGGTACAATGCCACAGTGACGAAGTGATGCATCGGTAATAGCGCGGTCGAGCACAGCGGTCATGTTGGTATCGATTACTTCTTCATGATCAAACTGCCAGTAATCAAGGGTTAAATTAGTATTAGCCGATGGGCTCCATGCAAAACCAACACTAATAGCCTCAGACTCTTCTGCATTTAAATTAGGGTTACCTAATTCTAACGAATTAACACTCACTTGTGTGCCATCACCCATACAGTATAAATCGGCTACAGCTTGGTTGGCACCGCAGTCAAAAGTAGATTGCGTGGTTCTTAATTTAACACCAGCCTGCGTAAGTGAAGGAGCTCTAAACGAGGTTGACCATGAACCACGAACAACTAACGAGTCAGTCGGGCGATAGCTCAAACCAATTTTAGGATTAAAAGTGCCACCAAAGTCATCGTAATGATCGTATCGACCCGCTGCTTGTAGCTCTATTTGCTCACTCAGTGAAATACTTAATTCAGCAAACGCGGCATATTGAGTGCGATCGGCCTCTGATAAACTAGAGCCAAAGCCAAATACATCAACAAGGTAGTCTTTATCTGCTTGAGCTTGTGAATTAAGTGAAGGAATGTCGCTTAGCTCTTCACGGCGTGCTTCTACCCCAAATGAGGCATAGGCAGGTAGGTCGTTAAAGGTAAATAGCTCACCATTAAAATTAGCATCCCAGCCATAAACAGTACTTTCTCCACTGCGTGTTGGGCGAGCTTGCGCTGTTGCCAAAACGGCATCGTTAGCGGCGTCGCCTTGAAGGAAAGGGTTGTAAAAAGGCAGTAATTCTCCCGATGCACAATTTAGGTCAGTACCGTCAAAACTTGCCAATGTACCGTCTGAACAAAGCTCGCCTGTGATCGCGCCATGAAACTGATAACGATTATAAACCCCAGCAATAGCCTCCTGATCTGAACGTGAGCGAGAAAGAGTAACACCAGACTCCCAGCCCCAATCACCAATTTCACCACTTAGGCTACTTACTAAGCGAAAGTTTTTCGTTTCTACTTCCACTGTTCTTGGAGCATTAAAGCGCGCATCAAAACCAAAACCATACACTTCTCGGCCACTTTGAGTATCAAATGGGTCAATGTAGAGTTGATCCATCAAATCATTACTACCATCGGCATTATCGTAAATAAATAAGGCGTCTTCTAAAATATACGGGCCGTCGTCATCATTAATTTGGTTAATAGGTGAGGGCGATGAATACGCTTTTGCCTTGGTTTGGCTGTAAAAAAAGTCAGTGTGCCATTGTAGACCACCGAGCTCACTATTAAACATAAAGCCGGTTGAAAGGCTCTCAAATGGGGTATCTAGGTAGTCATCTTGATTAGAGTAGTAAGCACAAATTTGTTCACCAAATTCAGTAGTCACTAATTCGGTTTTACAGTTTGGTGATGGAAGTTCGTTACCGTCTCGGCTGCTGAAATAATAAATATTCGGTGAGTTCTCCAGCTTAGGTAAATATGAGTAACCATTAACTAATGAAGGTGAGGCGGTATAATCGCGATCGGTCGCTTTAAAAGCGTTACGGTCGTATATATCTGCAAATACCGTTAAGTTACTCTCGCCTATTTTTGTACCATACACTAAGTTTAGCTGCTTTTTACTTTCGTCATGCTGATCAAAGCTATCGGCAAACGAAGTATTGATTTCAGCGCCTTCAAAATCATCTTTTAAAATGTAATTAATAACACCCGCTACAGCATCGGCACCATAAACGGCTGATGCACCGGTGGCTAAAATATCAATACGCTCAATGGCGGCTAGCGGAATTGAATTCACATCTACAAAGTTTTCAGTACCAGCAGCAAATGAGCTAGGTGCAACTCGGCGGCCATTAATTAATGTAAGCGTTGCTGAAGGTCCCATGCCTCTTAAACTCGCTGCTGATTGGCCCGCTGGTGTAGAAGTAGACGTACCGCCACTTTCAGAGGTTGAGAACGTACCGCTCCCGCCTTTAAATACAGATAAATCTTTGAGTAATTCATGAATGGTATTAGCACCAGAGCGTTTGATTGCATCTTGGTCTAACACGGTTAGTGGAATAGTGCCTTCAAGATCAACGCCTTTTAAGCGAGATCCTGTTACTTCTACTCGTTCAATGTTGGTATCAGTTTGAGTTTCTTGTGCATACACACAAGTGACAGGGCTCAGTAAAGCGCTTACTGTGGCCGCAATAGTTAGTTGACGAAACATTGTAGTACCTTTTGTCTTTTTTAAGCGCGCAGAAATAGGTTTAATATTTCTCAAGGCTTTAATTATTATGTTTTTTAGACAGGGCAGTGGTGAAATGACACGCTGAGCCCCTCACAGAAATCAGTGAGGTGGTGGGCTACTCGTCAAACCACTCCGAAAGGTAGTGGGGTGAGTAGAAATATGTTGTAAGCAATGTTGCTTTTTTAAACATAATTCTCGTTCCAAAAAGGTTTTTGACAAAGCCAGCAAATGGGTGCTAGCTTACTCGCGTTTTAAAGTTCCTTTTTTTTATAGCAAGCGAGAGGCTCTCTCGCAAGTCATTTTTTATAAATTTTTACATGAGTGTAACATAATGGAACAAATATACTTACCAAGCAAGAAAGTAGCTAATTCGCGAATAATAACCGCTTTTTTATCAATCTTAATTGGTTTTTCGCTACAGTTAAGCGCAAAAGAGTCTAATCAAACGCTTGTTTTAGTGGGGGGAGCTCTCACAACATGTGCCAGTTTAAGCCCTAAAAACTGTGAAAAAAATACTCAGATCTCGGGTAAAACGCATAATGTATTTACGCTCTCTCAGGCTAAAATTAGCCAAATAAAGCAACAATGGCCCAGTAAAAATAGCCAAGCTAAAAATAACACTATTAAAAATTTGGCAGCAATGCAGGCTAAATCATTGCCCACATTGTCGAAAAAAGAGTTGTTATGGTTATGGCGTGATATTGATAGTAAACAGCTCAATAATTTATCGGATCAAGAATATCATTTTGTAATAGATATGCTTGAAGTAGCGCAAATCCAAAGCAACAACACGCGGCTAAAAGAGCGTGTAAATACCGCGCTTAATAGCGAACCGGCAGCGACAGAGATTCTGCAGTTTATATCGGGTAGTTTAAAAGTTAATAACGCAAACCCGAGTATGCTGGCCATTACTGCCTCAAGCAGAGATCCTTACGAATCTGCTGACTTTTACGAAGGATTACTAAACTTCCCTAATGTAAATTCACAATGGCTTGCATTAACCCCAGCGCTTGCTAAAGCAATAACCACTAAAAAGTGTGGTGATTTAACCACGCTTAGGCACTCAGAGATGGGGTTATATCAACGCGAGCATATTTACCCTGATCGTACCCAAGCAGAATATGAACTGTGTAAAAAAGGCACCGACGCTTTAGTCGAGCTAATCAAAAACAGTACCGGTGTAATGTTTAATGGTGGCGATCAAAGCCTAACTCGAAAAGTATTATTTGATGAAAATAACCACCCTTACCCATGGACAAAAGCATTGCACTCACGCTCTGTTATTGTAGGCACAAGTGCAGGCACCGCGGTGCAAAGTGGCGGGCAAGTTCATGGTGATAACGCGGTTATGATCACTAATGGCACAAGTTTATCGGCATTAAAAGAAGGCGCACAAGCCATTGATGCCCCCAGTGAGCGCTCAAGCAGTGATAGCTTAACTTACAACCGTTTTGGCGGTTTAGGCACGTTTAGTTACGGTGTACTGGATACACATTTTAGCGAGCGTAATCGCACATTAAGGTTAGCCACTTTGCTCGACAACCTAAATGAAAACCAAGCTCAGCCCGCTTTTGGCTTTGGTGTAGACGAAACCACCGCTTTAGTGGTTATTAAATCTGGAGCTGGCAATTTAATGACAGTAATTGGTAAAAATGGTGTGGTACTAGTAAAACCTAAAGAACGAATAGAGGCTGAGGCTAAAACTTACCGTTATTCATATTGGCCTGCTGGCAGTGTGATTGATGTGAACAATAACTCATTTACTTTGAGCGAGCGCACATTGGGGAAAACATTGCCCTCAATAAAAATACCGCCTTTACCAGTCCAGCGTTTTGGAAGCATATTAACGGATGCAAAATTACGGTCTCTTACCCAAGCCATGTGCCTTGCCCAAGAGCAAAGCGCAGTTGCTCAGCAAGATGAGTTCTTAATTAGCTTGAATGCAAATGCTGATACACGCTACGACCGAATAAGCACCAAACAGTTCGGCTGCGCTGTGAGTAATTTATCGCTGGTGGTCGAATCGTTTTAAGTCTGAGTCTTAAATATTTGGATTTTAAGTACCAGCTCTATAAAATAACCGATATAAAGTATAACCACTTTGCTCAAAGCAAAGAGAGATAGAAAGAGTTTTAACATGAATAACGAAAGTGATGTAATCGACAACTTAGCAGACTTAGAAGCTTTTTTACTCGAAATAGAAAGCGGTGGCTATGGATTAAAAGGGGTATCGGGTGTAGGTATGGCGACTAAAAACTCAGACGGTACCCGTTTTATTGCCGTATTTGATGATAAACAGCAACTACTATTGGCCCGCGGTATCACCGAAGATGTATTTACTAATGGGCAAGATATGGTTCGTAACGGTGTAAAGCCCAAACACTAATTACATATAAATCAATAAGCGCTGTATAGCGCTTTTTTTTTGCAAAATTTAAAATGAGTTGAAACATCAAGCAAGGCTAAAAAATATAAAAATTAAGAAACCGACTTAGACGAAATAAATATAGACATTTACTGCATAACTTACATATCAACGTATTTCGTTAACTAATTTATCATTTTCATAAAGTGCCGAGTATTGGCGTTTATGCTCTTCAAATAGATAGGTTCTTAACTGCTCTTTTCCGCTATTAATACGCGTAATTTTTGCAGCCATTCCTGACTTATTTTGCCTAATGGGCTCTATATCAATTGAAATATACTCTTCGTTTGGCAGTGTAAACTGCACATTTTTCATACTACCTAAGCGACTGTTATCTTTTAGAGGTTTTAAAAATATGCCAGTGCTAGATATAGACTCAATATAAAAACCCTCGCTCTTTATATTAAGTTGGCTCCAACGCCAACTTCGCTGTGTGCCTTTAGTATCAATGACTTCAGGCGCACTTAATACAGGGTTAATAACCCCAGAGGGATCTATTTTTAAATCAAGCGGAAACCATAATTGATAATGCGCAACTTTTGCTAATAGCGTTAAGCTTGCGTTGCTTAATAGGTGCGCAATGCCTGCGGGTACACTACTTTGTAAAGTAAGCTTGTGATTTGGTTTTACTTCCTGATCTTCTGGCTTAAATAAGTCAGAGATAAAGTTTAATTCTTCAGCTGAAAAGTCCATGTTCAACACCGTAAAAATAAAGCCCCATAATACGTTAATCAAACAAAATGCTCAATAAGTGTGCAGTGTTATTTGTTTTCTTTACTACAGTTAAAGGTTTTGTTTAGATTTTAGGTAAAGTAAAAGTCTAGATTCGCTTTGCTTGTTACATTTTTAAAATTGAAAGCATTCATTGTCATTTTAAGCAGGCGAGGAAAGCATAAAGTCTGGGTTTAGACGTAATAGGCCGTTATTAAACTGTTGTTTAGAATGCCTTTCAATTAAATATATTTTTAAAAAAGTAGAGTGCGTGTTTAATCTTCAGGTTAATATCTGTTGGTAACTATTTTACAACCTAAAAGAGGGAGTTATGAATTGGTCGGTATGGAGAGATTCGAACTCTCGACCCCTGCCACCCCATGACAGTGCGCTACCAGGCTGCGCTACATACCGACGTTGAGTGCAATAGTACGTGTATTTTTTTAAAAATCAATAAGCGATTGTTTGTTTGAGTGTTTATTAGGCAAGTGAGCTAAAAAGCTCACTTAAGTTTGGTTATTTAAGCTAGTCTTTATTTAACCAAGTTTTGATCGAGTCGTACATCTCATCTCGTATCAACGGCTGAGCTTTTTTGTTAGGGTGTAGCCCATCGTTTTGCATTAGCTCTGGTTTATCGGCGATATTGAGCATAAAAAAGTTTAGTAAGTGCGTATTAGTTTCTTCGCTGATTTGGCTAAAACTATCTGTAAACATTTTACTGTAGCGGGGACCATAATTAGGTGGAATGTAAATTTCCATCAGTGCGGTCATTGCATTAGCTGCTTGGCTTTTTTGTATAAGTTCAGTTAAGTTAGCCTGCATTTTGTTTACCGGAAAGCCGCGAAGACCGTCGTTTGCACCAAGCTCTATAAGCACATGAGTTGGTTGGTATTGAGTAAGTAATGCATCTAAACGGCGCAATGCACCACCAGAGGTTTCGCCACTAATGCTGGCGTTTACAAGTGCAATGTCGGCTTGCTCGTCATTGTACTTATCTTGTAACAATTTTACCCAGCCTTGCTCTTGTTGAAGGCCATAGGCTGCGCTTAAACTGTCACCGAGTATTAAAATCGTGTTGTCGGCTGCCGCACTCTGCGGTTTGATAACTAAAAATAAAATGAATACTAAACGTAGGATTGAATGAGTCATATGTCAGCGCTTTCTCAATTAAATATAATTCAAGTTAATGGTTTGTCTAAAATAGTAACTACCTTTGAAGGTGAGTTGTCCATCCTCAGCGACATCAGCTTTAATGTCAAGCATGGTGAGTCTGTTGCTATTGTTGGTACGTCCGGGTCAGGTAAATCTACCTTATTAAGTTTACTGGCAGGCTTAGACACTGCGAGTAATGGCGAAATATTTTTAGACGGTGAGCCGCTACATAATTTAGATGAGGAAGCACGTGCAGCACTTCGTGCCGCTAAAATTGGTTTTGTATTTCAGTCTTTTATGTTGGTGCAAAGCTTAACCGCTCTCGAAAACGTAATGTTACCTGCTGAATTAGCGGGAAAAAGTGATGCTAAGGAGCAGGCACTTGCTTTGCTTGAAAAAGTAGGCCTAAGCCATCGAACAGATCATTACCCTTCTCAGCTTTCGGGTGGTGAGCAACAGCGTGTTGCTATTGCACGTGCTTTTATTGGGACACCCAAAATTTTATTTGCTGATGAGCCTTCAGCGAACCTAGACAGTAAAAACGGAAAAATGATTGAGTCGCTGTTGTTCGACTTAAATTCTCAACACGGTACAACGCTCATTTTAGTGACGCACGATGAAGGACTCGCTCAAAAATGTGAGCATATTATCCAGATAGAAGCAGGATTGCTTGTTAAAAGCGAAGTAGAGGACGTTGCAGATGTGGGCTAAATTAGCGCTTAAATTATTTGCGCGAGAATTTCGCAGAGGTGAGCTAACAGTAATTAGTGCAGCGATTGCTTTGGCGGTATTAACAGTACTCACGTTGTCTATGGTTACAGAGCGAATAGCACAAAGCATCGCCCAAAAAAGCAGTGCATTTATTGCCGCCGACCGAGTTCTTGCAAGTAGCCATGCTATTGATACCGCTTTTATTGAGCAAGCCAAAAGTCAAAATTTACAAACCGCGCAAATGGTGTACTTCGACACCATGTTATTTGCTAACGACGAGATGCAATTTAGTTCAGTAAAAGCTGCGTCAAATGCATACCCGTTGAAAGGGCAGCTTAAGGTAAAAAATACATTAACGGGTGAAACGATTATTGCAAATGCTGGCCCAAGGCCAGGTAATGTATGGCTTAGTGAGTCTGTTTTTTACTCGCTCAATATTGATATTGGTTCGCAAGTTGAGCTAGGTGCGGCGTTATTCAATGTTGAAAAAGTTATAGTAGAAGAGCCCGATGCGCCATTTAATGTGTTCTCAAGTAGCCGCCGTGTTTTAATAAATATTGCTGATGTGCCCAAAACTGAGGTCGTTCAACCTGGAAGTCGTGTTTTTTACCGTCAGCTTTATGCAGGTAGTGAAGACGACATAAACAGCTTTTATGACTGGTTAAAACCACAAATGAAAGAAAACCAACAATGGTATGGCGTAAAAGACCGCCAATCACCTATTTCTAATAGTTTAAATCGAGCAGAGAGCTTTTTATTGCTAGCGGGTTTACTCGGTATCATTTTAGCTGCAGTAGCAATTGCTGTATCAGCTAAACGTTATTGCGAGCGTCAATACGACCCTGTTGCAATGATGAAAACATTGGGAGGTAGCCGCTCAATGATCCGAAAAATTTATATGCTTCATTTATTGCTTGTCTGTGCAATGGCAGTAAGCATCGGTTTGCTAATTGGTTACGGCTTGCAAGAAATAGCGACGGGGTACTTATCAAAAAGTATGGGCACAGAATTACCCATGGGGGGGTTTAAACCTTGGCTTGTGGCAATTAGCACGGGTGTAATTTGCGCCGTTATGTTTTCTATTAAACCTTTGTTTGACTTGTTCGATATTCCGCCGCTTAGGGTGTTGCGCCGTAACTTAGGCGACAAATTAGCGGTAAGCCGTGTGCATTTGGGTATGAGTGCATTGACCGTGTTTTTGTTAATGTGGTTATTTAGTAACAATATAAAAATAACGCTTATCTTATTTATAACCACACTTACCTTAATTGGCGTGTTGTTTTTAATATCGAAGCTTATTTTTGGTGGTGGCCGAAAACTGGGTTTAAAACCAGGTAATAGTTGGTCGTTGGCCATTGCGTCTATTCAAAAACGCGCCAATGTAAATGCTGTTCAACTTATTAGCTTTTCGTTAGCCATTAAACTGCTTCTGTTTTTAGTTGTGCTTAAAAATGACATGATTGCCGATTGGCAGTCGCAATTACCCAGCGATGCGCCAAATGCATTTTTAGTTAATATTACACAAAACGATCTTGAGCCAATTAATAACTACCTCGCTGAAAAAGACATTTTAGTGTCTGACTTCTACCCAACGATTCGAGGGCGGGTCAATGCGGTAAATGGCGAGTTGGTTGCTCGTGAGGTCTCTCTTCAAGACAATGAGAAAAAAGACGAGGAAGCGCGTTCAGGTATTGGCCGTGAGCTAAATTTAACATGGCTTAAAGATGTACCAGCTCAAAACGAAATAATACAAGGCGAGTGGTTTGGTGAAAACGCAGTGGCTGAAGCATCAATTGAAGAGTCAATGTTAGAGCGCCTTGATGTTGAAATAGGCGACACGCTTACCTTTTTAATTGGCGCGCAGTCGTTTGATGCTAAAATTACCAGCGTTCGTACTGTGAATTGGGCAACTCTTAAACCTAACTTCTTTATTATACTCAGCCCAGATGTACTTAAAGATTTTCCGGCAACGTATATTTCGTCGGTTAGGATAGAACCTGAGCAAAAGCGTGACTTTAGCCAACTATTACGTACCTACCCAACAATTACAGCAATCGATGTAGATAACTTTGTAAAGCAAATACAAACCACCATATCTCAAGTTTCACTCGCGATTGGTTTTGTACTTGCCATTGTTGTTTTATGTGGTGCGCTAGTACTTATTTCGCAAGTACAAGCGAGCTTGGGTGAACGGATGCAAGAAATTGTAATTCTGCGAACATTAGGCGCTAAAAGCCGTTTAATTAAAAATGCGACCTTGTACGAGTTTTTATTATTAGGCGGATTAGCTGGTTTAGTTGCTGCATTCTTTAGCGATTTAGCACTGTTAATTGTGCAGCAACAAATGTTTGAACTTTCGGGCAAGCTCCATCCACATATATGGATTATAGGCCCGCTTGCCGGTGGTTTATTTGTAGCAGGGTTAGGTTATTTAATGATTGCCCGTACCCTTAAACAAAATACCCAAGGGTTAGTGCGTGCTTTGGGGTAAAACTAGTTAATTTGGCTTTAAAAATGCTCGCTTTATATGCGAGCATTTTTGTTTTTGCTTGGTACTGGTATTTTATACAGTGCTCTGGCATTATTAGCCTAATTTAGAATAAAAATAACGAGAATGTTACTTGGCCATTATTTTAGGGATCGACCCTGGATCGCGTTTGACTGGTTACGGTGTAGTTGCCCACCAAGGCGCTAAATTTACTTATTTAGGCAGTGGGTGTATAAAATTAGCCGATCATCCTTTTCCGGTTCGCCTTAAAATGATTTATCAGGGCATAACTCAGCTTGTAGAGCAGTTTTCGCCTGAAACGTTTGCTATCGAAAAAGTGTTTATGGCTCATAACCCCGATTCAGCGTTAAAACTTGGCCAAGCACGTGGTGCGGCCATTGTAGGTGCTGCAATGGCAGACTTACCTGTGTTCGAATATTCAGCAAGGCAAATTAAACAAGCTGTAGTAGGTAACGGCGGTGCAGATAAAAGCCAAGTACAACATATGGTAAAAAATATCTTAAAATTACCGGGTACACCCCAAGCCGATGCTGCAGATGCATTAGCAATTGCTATTTGCCATGCACACTCAGAACAAAATTTAATCAAACTGGCGGGTAGCGCAAGCAAAACCGTTAGAGGACGCTTAAGGAAATAACAATGATCGGCCGCTTAAATGGTATTTTAGTTGAAAAACAACCTCCCGAAATCTTACTTGAAGTAAGCGGTGTGGGTTATGAAGTACAAATGCCAATGACCTGTTTTTACGACTTACCAAAAGTGGGTGAAAACGCGATTGTTTATACTCATTTTGTAGTTCGTGAAGATGCGCAGTTATTGTTTGGTTTTAACAATAAAACAGAACGCGCATTATTCAGAGAGCTTTTAAAAGCAAACGGGGTAGGGCCAAAACTCGGGCTCGCTATTTTATCGGGGATGTCGGCGCAGCAGTTCGTTAGCTGTGTAAATAATGAAGATGCTACATCGCTGGTGAAATTACCGGGCGTGGGTAAAAAAACCGCTGAGCGTTTAGTGCTTGAAATGAAAGACCGTTTAAAAGACTGGGGCAATGATTTATTTACACCGTTTAGCGACAGTGCAGTAATAGAACCCCATAGTGATACATTAGTCGCTAATAATGCAGCCGATGATGCGGTATCGGCACTTGTTGCGTTAGGTTATAAATTGCCTCAGGCGCAAAAGGCGGTAAAATCGGTGAGTAAACCAGATATGTCTACAGAGGTTCTTATAAAAGAATCTTTAAAATCGATGTTGTGAGTAACCCATGATTGAAGCGGATCGCTTAATTGATGCGACTGAAAAAACAAACGAAGACTCGATTGACCGAGCAATTAGGCCAAAACTGTTGGCTGATTACCGAGGTCAGCCGCATGTTAAGCAGCAAATGGAAATATTTATTGAAGCTGCACGCAGCCGCGACGAGGCGCTTGACCATTTATTAATATTTGGACCGCCGGGTTTAGGTAAAACCACCTTAGCTAATATTGTCGCAAACGAGTTAAACGTAAATATTAAAACCACCTCAGGGCCTGTACTTGAAAAAGCAGGTGATTTAGCGGCACTACTTACTAATCTTGAAGAAGGTGATGTGCTGTTTATCGATGAGATACATAGGCTAAGCCCGCAAGTTGAAGAAATACTTTACCCTGCAATGGAAGATTATCAACTTGATATAATGATAGGTGAAGGCCCTGCTGCGCGCTCTATAAAGTTAGATTTACCACCGTTTACGTTAATTGGGGCTACAACTCGTGCAGGGTCACTTACGTCGCCACTCCGTGACCGCTTTGGCATAGTGCAGCGCTTAGAATTTTATTCAGTCGAAGATTTATCCCACATTGTTGGCCGTTCAGCCCATTATCTTGATTTAGAAATGTGTGACGATGGCGCAAGTGAAATAGCGAAAAGATCGCGGGGCACCCCACGTATTGCTAACCGCTTATTACGCCGAGTGCGAGACTATACGCAAGTCAAATCCGACGGCACTGTAAACGCAGAGGTTGCGCAACAAGCGCTTGACATGATTGACGTAGATAAAAGCGGTTTTGATTACATGGACCGTAAATACCTACTTGCTATTATTGAAAAGTTTATGGGGGGTCCAGTAGGGCTCGATAATTTAGCTGCTGCAATTGGTGAGGAGCGTGAAACCATTGAAGATGTTATTGAACCGTTTTTAATTCAGCAAGGGTTTATTCAGCGAACACCGCGCGGTCGAATTGTGTCTGACAATGCGTACCATCATTTTGGCTTGTTACCTAAAAAAGACTAATTTTAAAAACCTCTCCTAAACTCTTGCTAAAAATTACTTTTAGCAAGAGAACTTCCTTTTATAACGTATTTTTAACTACCAGAAGTGCATTGCTTTATCATTAACTAGCCTGAACTCTGGTTAAGATATTTGCTAACGCATTGAATCATCGTGATATTTAAATTTATTTTCTCTAGCCAGAGGTTTTTAGTAAAAAATGCGGATTTTCGCGTCAATAGCTAGGCTATTGCAAGTAACTTCAACGACGTTTGCGCAGAAAATAGCTGCTTGAGATAGATTTATTATCCAGAGTTCAGGTTAACCAACAATTCACAGGGCGTTAAGGCTTATGTGGCTATTGTGCATTTCATAAAGTTAAATATTGTTAACGCCGACTAAAAGCGCCTAATTTTAATGTGAAATTGAGTGTTTAATAAACAACATTTCGCGAAGCAGTAAAATTTTTGTACTAAACCAAATTTCAGGTAAAAAAAAGCCCGCAAATAATGCGGGCTAACAACAAGTTAAAGGAAGTAATCTGGGGGAACCATGTTTTACACTGTTAGGTTTTATCCAAATAGAGTAAAACACTGTAATACGATTAAAAATCATATTACTTAGAACAGGACCTAATGAAACAATTTCATTTAGTGCGCTAGCTCGGTATGGGATAATAATACGGAATATCCAAAAATTGTTCAAACTAGAAAATTTATTTTTTCGGATTAAAAAAAGTAATGCTTTTAGTTTTATTGTAGTTTGTAATTTGTTTGTTAAATAATCATTTATTTTATAAGTTAATGAAATATCGTAATTAAGTATAATTTTGTATTATTGTTCGGTATTAGTTTTAGTATTCTGGCTGGTAATATGAATGTGGTTTTGCGTGTTTATGCATTGATTTTGAATAAATGCGGTGTTTTATGATGTTTATTTATATAATTACTCAGTTCGATGTAGGCATTGATATTATTTAAATAAGTTTTTACATAACTAGGCGTAAAAAATGAACTACATCGCCGATTTTTAACGTTTTTTGTTGGCTATTCATAGCAATATCGTTGTTAGTTTTAAATTGACTCGATACACTAGATGCAACTAAATGACCTGTGTTGCGGTCATAATTGCACAAATCATTACAATTGACGTATTTTGATACTATTTAGGAGTTTAATGTGGGATCAGGGCTTAATTTTTTGGATCTAATTTTAGAAGCCAGTTTGCTTGTACAATTAGTAATGTTAGGGCTAGTAGCTATGTCAGTGATGTCGTGGGCTATTATTTTTCAACGTAAAAAAGCGATTTCTGATGCGCTTTCAAATGCTAAAAAGTTTGAGCAAAAGTTTTGGTCAGGCATTGATTTAAGTAAACTATACAACGAAATTTCATCTCGTAGTGCTCAGTCTCATGGTATTGAGGCGTTATTTACAGCTGGTTTTAAAGAGTTTGCTCGCCATAAAAAAAATACATTTCAAAGCGCCAGTATTGTTATGGAAGGTACACATCGTTCGATGCGTGTTGCGCTTTCACGTGAAATTGAAAAAATTGAAACAAGCTTGTCGTTTTTAGCAACAGTTGGTTCTATAAGTCCTTACATTGGTTTATTCGGCACTGTGTGGGGCATTATGAATGCTTTCATTGCATTGGGCGAAGTAAAACAAGCTACATTGCAAATGGTTGCTCCAGGTATCGCAGAGGCTCTAATTGCTACGGCAATGGGTTTGTTTGCTGCAATTCCTGCTGTAATCGCCTATAACCGTTTTTCTAATAGTGTTGAAAAACTTGAGTCTCATTACATTAACTTTATGGAAGAGTTTGCTAATATTTTGCACCGTCAAGCAGCTACACAAATAGAGGCACAAGCGAATGTATCATCGTAAAAAGCGCCGCCCCGTTGCAGAAATCAATGTAGTACCATACATAGATGTAATGTTGGTGCTGTTGATTATTTTCATGGCGACTGCGCCACTTATCACTCATGGTGTTAAAGTAGATTTACCAAAAATGGAAGAGTCTGATTTAGTTGACACTAAAGACACGCCGCCGATTATTGCGTCAATTGATGCTGAAGGTAAGTATTACGTTAGCGTAGGTACCGACCCAGAAGAGCCAATGGAAGCGCTTGATGTAGCGGCAGTAATTAAATTGCAATTAATGAAAAACCCAGATGTACCGGTAATGATCAAAGGTTCTGGCAAGGTTTCGTATCAAGAAGTGCTATTACTAATGGATTTTTTGAAAAACGCAGGTGTGCCGTCAGTAGGATTGATGACTGAGTCCTTTGAGGGGAATTAACTGAATGAGTAGTGCATTAGTAAAGTCGGTGGTATTGCATTTAGGTTTGGGCGGTTTGTTGTATGCGTCAGCTAACATTCATGCACCAACCCCTAAAGTAATGGAAGTGACGTTAAATACGGCCATACCAGACCCCGAAAAAGCGGTTTCGGCGGTAACGGTTGATCAAAAAATGGTTGAGCAAAAAATTGCTGAGCTGCAAAAAAAAGAAAAAGACAAAAAGCGTGCTGAAGATAAGCGTATACGAGATTTAGAACGCCGAGCTGCAGAGGCTCGCAAGCAACGTGAATCTGAGGCTCGAAATATCAAAAAGCTTGAACGTGAACGCAAGGCCAAAGAGAAAGAAAAGGCACAAGCCGAAGCACAAGCCAAAAAAGCGCGTGAGATAGAGCAAAAAGAGCGTGCTAAAGCTAAGCAAGCAGAAAAGCAAAAGCAAGAGGCCGAAAAAGCAGCTAAAGCGGCGGCAGATAAGCGCAAGCTTGAAGAAGAAGCACTTAAAAAGGCAGAAGCTGAACGGGTGAAGCGTGAGCAAGAGGCTAAAGAGCGCGCAGCCGAGGCTGAACGTAAGCGCCAGCAAGCATTACAAGAACAAATATTACAAGAACAACTTGCTAAAGAGCAGGCTGCCCGTAGTAAAATACGCCAGCAACAAGTGGCAAGTGAAGTTGACAAATACCGAGCTTTGATTATGGCGCGTATTCAACAAAACTTGTTAATTGATGAAA
Organism: Pseudoalteromonas sp. NH0006-46; assembly: GCF_057547735.1. Lineage (NCBI taxonomy): Bacteria > Pseudomonadati > Pseudomonadota > Gammaproteobacteria > Alteromonadales > Pseudoalteromonadaceae > Pseudoalteromonas > Pseudoalteromonas sp. NH0006-46. The sequence continues at coordinate 40,487 of NZ_BAAJML010000006.1, forward strand.
AAATGAAAAACCAACAATGTCGAGTTAATATCCGTCTTGGCTTTAATGGTTTAGTTACGCAAGTTAAGTCTTTAGGTGGTGATAAGCTAGTATGTGAAGCAGCGCTCAGAGCGGTACGAATGGCTGATACATTACCTGTCTCGAAAGATAGAGACGTGTTTGACCAACTAAAAAATATTAACCTAACAATCAAGCCAGAATTTTAAAGGAATGATATGTTCAATAAACTAAAAGTAGCCTGTGTAGTATTGCTACTAGGGTTTCAAGGCATCGCAAATGCTGCACTTGAAATAGTAATTACTGAAGGTGTAGACGGTGCAAGGCCTATTGCTATTGTGCCATTTAAATACACCGGAATAGGCCCAATACCGCAAAAGCTAAGTGATGTGATTGCAGCTGATTTAGTTCGAAGCGGTAAGTTTAAGCCGGTTGACGTTACGCAAATGCCACAACAACCAAGTGAAGACAAAGCAATTGATTACGCTGCATGGGTTAATAAAGGGGTTGAGGCCGTTCTAGTTGGGCAGGTTGAACAACAAACCGATGGTCGTTATTTGGTCCGTTACGAATTAGTAGATGTAATTCGTGGTCAAATAACGGGTGGCAATACGCAAATGATGTCTAATGGGCAATTAGTAAAAAGCCAAGATCACATTTTAGAGGCCAGAGAAAGCGTCATTTCAGAAAGTGGGTTTCGCCGCTACTCACACCGCATAAGTGATGTGATTTACGAAAAGCTGACAGGCGAAAAGGGGGCATTTTTAACTAAAATTGCCTATGTAATAGTACGTGATGAAGACGATAAGCCTTACCAACTCGTTGTTGCCGATTACGATGGATTTAACGAACAAGTGCTTTTGCGCTCCAAAGAGCCGTTAATGTCGCCTGCGTGGTCGCCAGATGGTACAAAGCTTGCCTACGTAACGTTTGAAAATCGCCAAAGCCAAATATATATCCAAGATTTATATACAGGCAAGCGAGAAGTTGTAGCTAGCTATCGTGGGATTAACGGTGCACCGCAGTTTTCACCTGACGGTAAAGAGCTTTTACTGGTACTTTCAAAAGATAAAACAGGTGCAACAGAGATTTACTTGTTAAACCTAGCAACACGTAAAGAAACCCGCTTAACAAACCACCGTAGCATAGATACTGAACCATCTTGGTACCCAAATGGGCAAGATATAGTGTTTACCTCGGAAAGGGGTGGTAATGCTCAGATTTATAAGTTAAATTTAAAAACTGGCAGATCTAAACGCCTAACGTTTGATGGCGATATGAATCTTGCAGGGTCAGTTACGCCTGACAGTAAAGAATTAGTGATGGTTAATCGTACGAACGGTAGCTACCATCTTGCTAAAAAAGAGCTAGCTTCTGGCGCGTTTCAAGTTTTAACAAGAACTCGCCTAGATGAATCACCGAGTATAGCGCCAAACGGCTCGATGATAATATACAGCACGCTCCATAATAACAAACAGGTACTGGCGTTAGTATCGATGGACGGCCGCTTTAAAGCACGATTACCTGTGCTAGACGGACAAGTAAAGGCACCAGCTTGGTCGCCATATTTACAGTAATGTTACTGGTTTACTCAAAATAGGAATCTACTCAATGCAACTTAATAAAATACTTAAAGGCCTGCTAATTGCTGTGCCAGTAATGACATTAGCAGCTTGTAGCTCGTCTTCAGATATCGACGAAGGTGCTGCAAACCAATCTAATCAAACGGCTGTTGAGCAAACAACAAGCAACGATACAGTTGAAGTAGCAACTATTTCTCCTGAAGAACGTGCTGAAGAACAACTTCGTCAAAAATACGAAGCACTTCGTCAAGAGCAAGTAATTTACTTTGATTTTGATAAAACGACAATTGAAAGCAAATATGCAGATTTACTTCGCGCACATGCTGACTTTTTAGTAAAAAACCCATCGGTAAAAGTGTTAATCGAAGGCCATGCCGATGAGCGTGGCACGCCAGAGTACAACATTGCACTGGGTGAAAACCGTGGTCAGTCAGTTGAAAAGTACCTTTTAAGCCTGGGTGTATCAGCAAGCCAAATGTCAGTAGTGAGCTACGGTGAAGAAAAGCCAATGGTTAAATCACGTACTGAATCAGCTTTCGCTAAAAACCGCCGTGCGGTATTAGTTTACTAAGATAAGAGATATTATGAAGCCGAAAATTATTTTGGCAGCAATGATATTGAGCGGGAGCACCCAGTTATGGGCTGCTCCCGCTCCTGTTTCAGAAGCTGCGAGTTCACAGTCAAGTATTGAGAAGCGCTTAGCGTCGTTAGAAAGTATGATGCAATCGCGCAATTTCTTGCAAGCCGAGTTACAACAGCAACTTAATTTACTTCAAGATGAAGTAAGTCAAATTCGCGGTGTGACGGAAGAGCAAAGCTATAAACTGGAAAAAGTACTTCAGCGTCAGCGTGAGCTTTATCAAGAGATTGAAAACCGCGTTAGCCAAGCTTACTCTCAACCTACTGCTGTGCCTGCGACCGACTATGCACAACCTAATGATTCACAAGCATACAGCAGTGATTTGTCTGAGAACGAGGCTTACGAGCGTGCTGTTGCGCTTATAATGAAAGATAAACGTTACGATCAAGCTATTCCAGAATTTCAAACGTTTTTAACAACCTACCCAGAGTCTGTATATGCGTCAAACGCACACTATTGGTTAGGTCAATTATTAACAATTAAAAACGATGGAGTTAAAGCGGTTGAGCACTTTAGAGTGGTTGTGAATGAATTTCCAAATTCAAACAAACGCCCAGACGCCATGTTAAAGTTAGGTACGCTTTTAAAAGAGCAAGGATCAACAGATGAATCGTTAAAAATACTTAACGAACTTGTTACACAGTATCCAAGTACAACGGCTGCAAAATTAGCCACAGATCGCCTATCTAATTAATTGAATCAGCTTGATTAGACTGCTTTTTGTCATAAGCGGTCTAAAATTGGTCAACTAGGCATAAAAACTTAAAAAAAGAGACAATTTCGGTTGCACTCATTTTATAAATAAGTATTATAAGCGCCCGCAGCAAACGAATGGTTACCCCACTCAAAATGTTGCAAAAAGAGCGGGTCATTAGCTCAGTTGGTAGAGCAGTTGACTTTTAATCAATTGGTCGATGGTTCGAATCCATCATGACCCACCATTTTTAAAATGGTCTTTTATCGGCGGATTTACGTAGTATTCAAAGTTGTAAAAAATAGAGCGGGTCATTAGCTCAGTTGGTAGAGCAGTTGACTTTTAATCAATTGGTCGATGGTTCGAATCCATCATGACCCACCATTTTTAAAATGGTTTTTCAACTTGTATACATCAGTTATACCAGAGCGGGTCATTAGCTCAGTTGGTAGAGCAGTTGACTTTTAATCAATTGGTCGATGGTTCGAATCCATCATGACCCACCACTTTTAAAGTGTCTGGATCGGCGGATTTACGCATGTTTGTTATTGAATAAGTTTATGAGCGGGTCATTAGCTCAGTTGGTAGAGCAGTTGACTTTTAATCAATTGGTCGATGGTTCGAATCCATCATGACCCACCACTTTAACGAGTGGTCAGTAACTAAAGTATAATCAATAATTTACGAAAAATAGAATGGGTCATTAGCTCAGTTGGTAGAGCAGTTGACTTTTAATCAATTGGTCGATGGTTCGAATCCATCATGACCCACCATTCTATAAAATATTTAATCGGCGGATTCACGCATGTAAGCTTTTTTAAACTATGTTTTGAGCGGGTCATTAGCTCAGTTGGTAGAGCAGTTGACTTTTAATCAATTGGTCGATGGTTCGAATCCATCATGACCCACCATTTTATCAAAACATAAGTTTATAAATTAGCACCAAGAGCGGGTCATTAGCTCAGTTGGTAGAGCAGTTGACTTTTAATCAATTGGTCGATGGTTCGAATCCATCATGACCCACCATTTTTACTTCATAAGTAAAAACTGGAACATCGGCGGATCTACGCAAGCAACATACTTCAGTACATACAATATTAGAGCGGGTCATTAGCTCAGTTGGTAGAGCAGTTGACTTTTAATCAATTGGTCGATGGTTCGAATCCATCATGACCCACCATTTGTTATATTCCTTTTTAAAATTCCACTCTCTTTTTTATAAACAGCTTAACCAGTTTGCTGTTATTTATGCTTTTATTCTCGTATAATTCACCGTAATTTATACACTGTACATAAGTGGTCGAGAACATGAGTTTAGCGCAAACTATTATGCCTGAAGGCTATATTTTCCCTCCAAAGCCAGCACCGTTAACGAAAGACGAGCAGAGCGAATATAAAGCACGTATTAAGCAATTACTTAAAGATAAAAACGCGGTACTCGTAGCGCATTATTATACAGATCCTGAAATTCAAGCACTGGCTGAAGAAACAGGTGGCTGTGTTGCCGATTCTTTAGAAATGGCGCGTTTTGGTGCGCGACATGACGCTGACATGATCATTGTTGCAGGCGTACGTTTTATGGGTGAAACAGCAAAAATATTAACCCCCAATAAAACAGTTGTTATGCCAACACTTGAAGCAACCTGCTCGTTAGACATTGGTTGTCCAATTGATGAGTTCTCAGCATTTTGTGATCAGCATCCAGACAGAAAAGTTGTAGTTTATGCAAACACATCAACGGCGGTTAAAGCACGTGCTGATTGGATTGTTACGTCGTCTTGTGCCCTTGAGATTGTTGAGCACTTAGACGAGCAAGGTGAAAAGATTATTTGGGGCCCAGATAAGCACCTAGGCAGCTATATTCAAAAAAATACTGGCGCAGACATGATCATGTGGAATGGCGCATGTATTGTTCACGATGAGTTTAAAACAAAAGCACTTAAAGACATGAAAACGCTGCACCCTGATGCTGGCGTGTTAGTACATCCCGAATCACCTGCTGAAATAGTTGCACTTGCTGATGCGGTTGGCTCTACAAGCCAGCTTATAAAAGCGGCGCAAACAATGCCTAATAAAAAGTTTATTGTAGCGACTGACCGAGGTATTTTTTATAAAATGCAGCAACTCTGCCCAGAGAAAGAGTTTTTTGCAGCTCCTACGGCTGGTGAAGGCGCTTCATGTAAAAGTTGTGCACATTGCCCGTGGATGGCAATGAATGGCTTAAAAGCGATTGAGGAGGCTTTAATAGACCCTCAAGGTAAAGAAGTATTTGTAGATATGGACTTGCGTGAAGGCGCTCTTAAGTCACTTAATCGCATGCTAGATTTTACAGCTAACATGGCAAAATAATAAAACGCACTATTAATAAAAAGGTTACTGAAGTTCAGTCCCCTTTTTTGTGCCTAAAAAAGTTATAGTCATTGAAACTCAACGTGTTGATGTAATTGGTATGATTAGTGAGCAGTTAAAAGCCAGATACTAAAAATGCCTTGCACCTGAGTAACCTATTTCATACTATGACGCGCTGTTGCAATGCAACACTGTGGAGGAATGGCTGAGTGGCTGAAGGCGCACGCCTGGAAAGTGTGTTTAGGTTAACCCCTAACGAGGGTTCGAATCCCTCTTCCTCCACCATCATTCTATATTAGGACGCCTTATGGCGTCCTTTTTTGTGCACTAAGTTTGCTGTGTGGCTTGTTGGCTATTCGATGTGCTATTTTTTCGGGCATATTTTACTGCATACATTCGTTCATCAGCTAAGGTAAAGCACGCTTTGTAATCAGTGCATTCATTACTGCTGGCAATACCAAAACTTAATCCTGATTCTGGCCACTTTTGCTGTAGCTGAATATGTACTTTATTGAGTGCCTTAGCCGTGTTGCTTTCGATTACAGCAAGGTTTTCTAAAGAGTCGGCATTACATAAACAGATAAATTCATCCCCACCGGTTCTATAAACATCCCCTAAGTTAGCCAATCCTTTTTTAATTAACTTAGTAACGTTAATAAGTAACTCATCGCCACTGGCATGACCTAATTGGTCATTTATTGATTTCATACCATCACAATCAATAAATACAATTAAATAAAACGTGCCAATAGTATTTAGCTTTTCTTGTAGTAATAATCGGTTACCTACTTTTGTGAGCGGGTCAATGCGGGATTGTTCGAGGGCATCAATATAATCGTTTTGCTTTATTTTTAACCATTCAGAAAGTGAAAGTAATATACAAATACAATCTATCGCGAGTGCAATTAAAACCCATAACTCAGCCGAGGCGGTTACGATTAAGTTAAGGTGAGCTAAAATAAACACGACAAGAGAAAGGCTATAAATAATATTACCGGTTAAAAAATACTTTGCTCTAAAATCGTTTAGGCTCAACATTTTAAAGCCAAGTACTAGCGTTAGCACCACCCATATTGCTGCTAAGGTGTGTGCTAAATAAAATACCCAATGAAAAGGTAACACAAGGTTTATAAAGCCACTAACAAACGCGGCATACGAAAAATACTTTAAAAATTGGCTTATTCGTGTTTTTTCAACCGAGTGAAAATTAAATAAGTAATAAGCAAATGCGCTGGCTGAAGATATCGCAAACGAAAAAATATACATACCAAGGTAGTGCGAGTTTATGCTTTTAAAGCTATAAAACACGCCAAAAACGCCAGCGGCAAACGCCCAACCAATACCGTGCAAGCCAATATAACCTGCGCAATATAACGCAACATTTTGACCTGTTTTTAAATAAAGAATGAGTGCCATGCAGGCGAGGGTAAGCATAATGGTGATGGACATTATGCTCAGTGAATTTACAAAGAATTGTTGATAAATAAAGGTTGGCTCATCAATAATTGCTACGCTTACAGGTTTAGCATAATGGTTGGCATTTAAATAAAGCCATAGTACGCCTTGAGAGTTTGCTTTTAGGTTTAGTTGAAACGCTTGGCCATGCATTATAATTGCAGACTGAGATAAATTACCTTGTGAAAAGTCTGAAATTAAACGAATTCCCTCTGAATCCTGCCAATAAGCAAATCCTTCATCGAGGTAATTTGCGTTGGGCAAAATAAACCAACGAGTAGGCGTATTCGTTGAAAGTGGTATTTTTGCAATTGCGGGCCCTCGCATTTCCGATAAAGAAACAAGCGAATTTTGGGTGCCAAGATAAGCATTAATTACTTGCTCACCGGTTTTAGGCGTATTTAAGTTAACCTGTCGCCATATAGGCGAGTTCACTTCAGTGCTTTGTTGTAAATTAAGCATTTGTGCATTAGCGTGAAAAGGTAAGTATGCTAACAAGCACAAATAAACATATAAAAACCGTAGCATGTTACCCCTCATAAAGCTTACTGTTTATAACTGTCGTTTATATATTGCCAATATAACAGTGTTTCATCGGCTATTTTTAATATGCAATGCGTTTATTAATTTTTGTTTTTCAATAGGCTTAGATACATATCCGTCAAAAAGCGCTTCGTATAAGCGTTTTTGTTCAGAAAGCACATTAGCAGTCAGTGCAATTATAATTTGTGATTCATCTATTTTTTTAATAATTTCACATGCTTCAAAGCCATCCATTTTAGGCATCTGAATATCCATTAAAATTATACTAGGCAATCGTTCTTTATAAAGCTCTACGGCTTCTTGGCCATTATTAGCAATGACAATGTGCGCGCCGGCAGGCTCAAGCATGGCGCTTACAACTAATTGATTAATTTTATTGTCTTCAGCAACTAAAATAACTTTATTGGTTAGATCGGGAAGCGCTAAATCATTTAGGGTTTCATTTTCCAACGCTTTTTGCGCTTTCTCTAATGGTAAATAAACATAAAACTGGCTACCAATCCCTTCTTTGCTGGTTACTTTAATGTCGCCGCCCATAAGGTTAATGAGTGACTTAGTGATTGGCAACCCAAGCCCGGTTCCACCATATTCACGCGTTGTTGAAGACTCGGCTTGTTCAAAGCGCTCAAATAACCTGTTCACTACATTTTGCGGTATGCCAATACCTGTGTCTGAAACAATAACGCAAACTTGCTCATTCTCAGTAAGTTTAAACTCAACGGTGACGCCTCCTTTATGCGTAAACTTAATTGCGTTATATATTAAATTTAAAAAAACCTGCCTTATTCTAACAGCATCACCACACCAGTACTTATGTTCTATTGTTGATTTAAATTGCAAATAAATATTTTTTTCTTGAGCGGGTACTAACAAATCAGATTCTAAATGATGTATTAATTCATCTAATTCAAAGCTTTTGTTCTCAAGAGTGAGTTTACCAGCTTCGATTTTTGAAAAATCCAATATATCGTTAATAATGGTGGTTAGTGAGCGAGTAGAGTAGAGTGCTTTTTTTAAAAACTCTGTTGATTTTTCATTCATTGATTGCTCTTGCAGCAGCTGCAGAGTGCCTAAAATACCGTTCATGGGAGTTCGTATTTCATGGCTCATATTCGCCAAAAACTCCGATTTAGTTTTAGCGCTTTGCTCTGCGAGTTCTTTTGCGCGGGCAAGTGCTTGTTCGTGTTTTATTTGCTGCGTTAAATCAAACGCTATACCTAAAAAACCAACAACTTGAGCCCTGTTATTAAGCAGTGATGTAACACTTAAGCTGACTTGAATATGCCTACCTTTAGAGTCTACAAAGGTCCATTGGTTAACATCGGGTTCTGCGGGGGTTGCCTTTACAATCAATGTTTCAAACCCTGGGCTAACTATTTTATTTAGCTCATAACTAAGTTGTTTTGCTTTGCTTATCAGCTCTGTTTCTAAATGAAATATGCTATAGGTTTTTTTACCTACGACATCATTTGCTTTGTAGCCCAGCAATTTCTCTGCAGCGGGGTTAAACTCGGTAATTAAACCGTTTATGTCGGTAGCTATAATGGAGTAGCTAGCGCTGTCTAAAATGCTGCGCTGCAACATACTAATATCGGCTATTTGCTGGGTTCGTAGCTTTACATCAGTCTCTAGTTTCAAATTGGCTTGTTCAAGAATATTTTTATGTGCCTGCTCGGCTTCACGTCTTAAATTTTCTTTTTGGGCTTTTCTAAAAAATTGTAACTGGATTGCAAGCACAATTAACATAGCAATTAGCGTCAAAAAAATACCATTTACGAGTGCTTGATATTGATAAGGCAAATGCAGGTTTTCTATAAACGCATGAGAGCCATGTAAAGTTATTTGCCACTGACGGCCGATCACATTAGTAACAGTGGATACTTTAAACTCAGTGTTACTTGTTTTATCGCCGTATGTAAAAAAGGCCACATTAGTTGCATCGTTTAGATCGCTAATGGCTAAGTAGTTTTCATTAATATCAAATAATGAGTTTAAAATATTATCTATGAGCAAAGGGGAATATGCCCAGCCATGGAGCGCTTCTAGCCGTTCATCTTTAGATGCAGACGTGATCTTACTATTATAAATAGGTAATAGAATCAAAAAACCATGATGAGCTTTTTTATCTGCTTGTACTAACGTAATAGGTGCAGATAATTGAGCAGCATTTGCAAAAACTGCGTTTAATGCTGCACGTTTACGAATAGTTTCTGAGCCAATATCTAATCCTATTGCTTGTTTATTGTTACTTTCAGGAAAAATATATTGGATTACAAAATGATCACTTTTGTTTTCAGACAATGTTTTAAAGTTAAATAGGGTATCGGGGCGTTCGTTTTTTGCTTTAGTTATAAAAGCGGGTAGTTCGCTCTGGGTTACTTTTTTTATGTACCCAACGCCGTTAGCTCCCGGAAATTCTTGTGCGTAATCTCTTGCGTTTGAGTAACGTTTGATTGTGTTGTAGTTTAAGTTTTCAATACCAATACCTTGTATAAAACCCTTCAGGCTAAATAGCCCGTACTGATATAGCTCCATTCTGTTGTTTATGCCCACAGATAAGTTTGTTAGCTCGTTGTTTAAAGCCGCTAGTACTTTTGTGTCTAATGTTTGTTGATGTTGTATTTGTTGGAAGTAGGTGAAAACAACACCTATAATGAGGATTAAAACCTGAAGCGAAGTACCCAGTATCACTCCTTTATTAGCTCTACTTTGCAAAGCCATTTATTAATCCTTTTGCATGATATTAGTTGAAGTTATGCTACCTCGTTATACATTTCAATATAGCATTTAATAGTTAAGTTACAAGTTAAAAACAAACTAAACGCCTTGTTAAATAGTAAGTTGTTCAGCAGTGTAATTGAGTTTTTTAGTGGCAGTAAATATAAGTAAGCTGACGTTTTTTAATGATAAAGCATTAAATTTATAGGTTGTATTGTTTTTAGACTACTTTTCGGACTTTATCTGTAATTGTGTTAAAACATTTAAAACCACCTATTAGGGCTAACAACATGTATACACTCACACAATGGCAATCAAGCGGTCAGTTTTTAAATATCAACGGCCAGCAAATTTTTACTAAAATAGCAGGGATTGCAAATAAACCCGTGCTGCTTTTAATTCATGGGTTTCCAAGTGCTAGCTGGGACTGGGAAGGTATGTGGGATGAACTTACTAAACACTACTTTTTAGTAACACTTGATATGCTGGGTTTTGGGCTTTCGGATAAACCAATAAACGCGACTTATAAAATTACGGAGCAGGCTGATTTATACACGCAATTTTTAAAGTGTTTAAATATTACCGATGTACACATACTCGCCCACGATTATGGTGATACCGTAGCGCAAGAGCTATTAGCAAGGCAAGTTGCTACTAAAAGTGAAATACGTATACACAGTGTGTGCTTTTTAAATGGTGGGCTATTTCCACACGTACATAAACCGTTATTTATTCAAAAGCTACTTCTTTCAAAACTTGGTTGGATAGTCCCTAAGCTAATGAGCAAACAAAAATTTGCTAAAAACTTAACGACTATATTTGGAAAAAACACGCCACCAGCTCCTTTGGTAATTGATACGTTTTGGGCGCTATTAAATCATAATAATGGTTTGCGTGTTATGCCCAAACTTATTAATTACATTACACAGCGAAAACAAAACGAGCAGCGCTGGGTTGGGGCCATTATTAATAGCGATATACCGGTTACATTTATTGCAGGTGAGCAAGACCCAATTTCAGGTAAACACATGCTTGAGCACTATAAAAAGAGAGTACCTAATGCGCGGGTACAAGGGTTTGCTGATCTGGGGCATTACCCTCAAGTTGAAGATGCTAAGGCAATCACTCAGGCTTATTTAAATTTTAGAAAGCAGATATAAAAAACGCGGCTATTTTAACACCGCGTTTATACACCTAACAAGGATGTTATTTAGTATTTTTTCTTTGGTGCTTTTAGCTGTTTTTCAAATTCATCAGGAAATAAAATGGTGCCGTCGTCTTCCTCGGTTGGGAATACTGCAATAAGTAGGTCGTCTTCTTCAAGGCCCGGTGTCCAGCGGCTAAACCAATCAGCGGTCGGAATTGCTTTAGGTGTACAGCCTTCCCACTCACCGGTTGCCCATGCTTGGGCAAATTCCCGCGTTGGCCACACAGGTACACAGTCGTCATCTTCATTGGTAAGCATTACACAGCCGTCGTCGTCATTTAAAATCCATACTTGCTTGTATTGCTGAACGATTTCAAACATAAACGCGAGACGCTTTTTGGCGCCTAGGCCTAAAATTACGTCGTGTTTGTCGGTTGCATTTTCGCTTGTCATGATGGGCTCACTTTGTTGCTGTCAATTTATATTTATAGGCTACAAGTATATCGAGTTATGTGACACAGTGTTGAAAACTTCACAATTATTTTTGTTATGTAGATCCGTTTTAGAGGTAAGTCAGTATATTTTGAGCAAACATTCAAAATTGATCTTGAATGTTGTCAAAAAGGCCACACTTAGTATGCATACACTTAATCAAGGATTTATAAAATGAACACAGATTTACTTACACCATATCGATTAAACGACACGATTGAACTTAAAAATCGTGTTTTAATGGCACCGCTTACACGTTGTATGGCTGACGAAAATTTAGTGCCAACGCAAGATATGATTGAGTATTATGCACGCCGCGCAGACACAGGATTAATTATTAGCGAAGCGACAATTATTCGCCCAGACGGGCAAGGCTACCCAACAACGCCAGGCTTGTTTACACGCGAGCAAATTCAAGGTTGGAAAAAAGTGACTGACGCTGTTCATGCAAATGGCGGTAAAATGTTTGCTCAACTGTGGCATGTTGGCCGTGTTGCACATCCACACTTTTTTGATGGTGAAGTACTTGCCCCTTCAGCAATAGGTGTAGAGGGTTCGGTACCCCGTATGCGTGAGCTTACTTACATCACGCCAAAAGCCGCGACAACTGACGATATTAAATCGTTGATAGCAGATTTTGCGAAAGCCGCCGAAAATGCAATAGAAGCTGGGTTCGATGGTGTAGAAATTCATGGGGCAAACGGCTATCTGATTGATCAATTTTTACATTACGAAGCCAATGTACGTGAAGATGAGTATGGCCAAACACCGCAAAACATGGCTAGGTTTGCCCTTGAAGTCACCGATGCAGTTATTGCCGCAGTAGGTAACGAGCGTACAGCATTGCGTGTAACACCTGGCGCTTACTTTAATATGAGCGAAGATAACCGTGACAAAGCGGTTTTTGATTACCTATTACCTGAACTCGAAAAAAGAGATCTTGCTTATTTGCACGGTGGTATTTTTGATGACAGCACAACATTCGAATCGCTTGAAGGCAAAACAACTTCAGCGTTTTTACGTGCGGGATACAAAGGAACACTGGTAGGCGTAGGTAGCTACAGCTTTGAGTCAGCAAAAGACGCAATTAATGAAGGTAAGTTTGATTTAATTGCGATTGGCCGCCCACTAATTGCAAACCCAGATTTTATTAGCAAAGTAACTAACGGCGAAGAGTTAGTGCCTTACAGCGACGAGATGCTGGCTGAGCTTAAGTAATTTGTAGTAATTAAATGAAAAAGACACTTAATAGGTTATTAAGTGTCTTTTTTTTTACATATTTTCGCCATCGTTCTCTCATATTTGTTTAATCTTTATGTCAATAAAACAAAGCGTTATTGTCATATTTTAAAATCATACTGTGCCCGTTTTCATAATAAACCATTAATAAAATCAAACGGGACAACAATGTACGCTTTAAAGAGTAAATCGATTTTGAGCATGGCCATTGCCATGGCGGTATCAACATCTGCTTATGCTAACGACGACACCACTATTGAAGAAGTTACTGTTGTGGCAAAGCCAACCAGTTACGCTAATAATGTGATTGAACCTGCTATGTTAGAGCAGCAAAGCACGGTTTCAAGTGTTTTGTCGGTTATTGATAATTTGCCAGGCATTAGCATAAACGAAGGTGATGCATTTGGCGGTGACGATTGGTCTACCACCATTACCATGCGTGGTTTTAGTATTGACTCAAACCAGCAACAGTTAGGTATGACAGTCGATGGTATTCCAAATGGCGGCTCTAATTATGGCGGCGGGGCAAAAGCAAATCGCTACCTAGACTCTGAAAACCTTGCAACCGTTGAGGTTGGCCAAGGCACCTCTGATATTAAATCGGCATCACTTGAAGCGCTAGGCGGTACATTTAACTTTGTAAGTAAAGCACCAAGCCTTGAAAAAAGCACTACTTTTGCGTACACATCAGGTAGTCACGATGCAACACGATACTATTTAAAACACGAAACGGGTACGCTGTTTAATAACACCCAAGCTTACGTTAGTTACTCACAAACCGATACCAGCCGTTGGATTGGCTCGGGTAGTAATGGTGGCAAAGACAACCAACACGCCGAAGCTAAATTTGTTACCACATTAAGTGATTTAACCATCACTGGGCGCATATCATACGATGACGTTAGCGAAACAAATTATAACAGTGTAAGTCTGGCCCAATTTGAGCAAACGCCTGACTGGGATCAACTGACGTGGAATTGGACGGGCGTTCCGCATTTTGACCAAATGTTTGCAGAAGGTTGGGGCACACTTCGCGAAAATACGCTAGCGTATTTAAAGTTTGAATACGCTATTTCGCCAACATCTTTACTTACTGTTAGCCCTTATTATCATAAAAACTCAGGGCGTGGTGATTGGATCCCACCTTATTTAACAACCCCAGTAGATGAAAACGGTGATCCAACAACTGAGGGCGGCACTAACGCGGGCTCGTATGGTTTTGTAGATAGCGATGGCAATCCACTTGCGCCTAACGAAGGCTGTACCGCTAGTTTAAGTTGGCCGTGGGAGTCGGGACCTGGCCTAAACCCGGCGTGTTACGATGCCAGTGCAACACCGGTTATGTCGTATCGTCATACCCATTACAAAAAAGACCGCCTAGGTGTAACAGCCAACTACCAAGCTACATTTGGTATGCACGACATAGAAGCTGGTTTTTGGTATGAGCAAAGTGACCGCGACGAGTCGCGTGATTGGCATAAGGTCATTGACGCGCGCATTTACCATCACTACGACAGCACACCTTACTGGACTCAATATAAAAATACGTTCGAGGCAGATACGCTAAAATGGTACGCACAAGACTCAATGGTATTTGGCGATTTAACACTCAATGTAGGTGTAAAAAAATACCTTGTTGATATTGAAAAGTTTGACCATTACCAAAATGCCACAACCGCTAAAGTTAATAGCGACTCTGACGTGCTATTTAGTGGTGGTATTGTGTATCAATTAAATAACTCAACCGAGTTATTTGCCAGTTACAGTGAAAACTTTGCAGCCATAAAAGACGGTGTACTTGAGCGCGACAGCTCCGATTTATCAGCGATTGAACCCGAGACGGCTGAAAATATTGACCTAGGTGTTCGTTACCAAAACGACGCACTTAAACTGACCGCTACAGCCTATTCAATAGAGTTTGATAACCGCATTACCTTTATAGCACCAGGCAGTGACACAGGCGGTATTGACTACACCATTGGTACAAATGGCTCTTACTTAAATGTAGGCGGTATTGAATCACAAGGGTTAGAGCTTTCAGCAAGTTACATGTTAAGCCCTGAGTGGGGTTTTTATAGCTCGTATACAAATAATAATTCTGAATACAAAGGGGATGCGCCTGGTTTTGAAGCCGGTGAAAAGGTTATTGACTCTGTAGATGACTTATTTGTGCTTTCAACCGATTACTACAGTGGCGATTTCCGCTTTGGTTTGTCGGCTAAGTACACAGGTGAGCGTGGCGACGTAGATAGCTACACCGTGCTTGATTTAAATGCAGGTTACGCAGCCGATGTTAATGCGGGTCCATTTAAAGCCATTGATATTGCTTTTGTTGTTTATAACGTGACCGACGAAAGCTATTTAGCCGGCGGTACAGGCAACGGCGCTACTTACTTTATTGGTGCACCACGCACGGCGGCGGTTACCTTTACCGCAACATTTTAAATAATCAATAACGTTAATATTAGCCCATCACATTGATGGGCTTTTTATTAAACGCAAGGTGAGAAAACCATGCAAACAATATTGAAAGTAATTGCAGCGAGCTTTATTTTACTTGCCAACGCTGTGAGCGCGAGTGACACAAACGTTGTGCTTGTGACCCTTGATGGCGTGCGCTGGCAAGAGGTATTTAGTGGTGCTGATAAAAACCTTATTAGCAATAAAGACTTTGTTAAGCAGCCGAGCCAACTACACGATGAATTTTGGGATGAAAACCCTCAAAAACGTCAGCAATTATTAATGCCTTTTTTAACGCAAACGATTGCAAAAGAGGGTGTTATTATTGGCGATAGAAAAAAGGGTTCTACAATGTCGGTAAGTAATCCGTGGTATTTTTCGTACCCCGGTTATAACGAAATTTTAAGCGGCGAAGTAGATGTAAACATAAACAGCAACGATAAAGTTTATAACTCTAATAAAACCATTTTAGAGCGTTTAAACACACACCCTGAATTTAAAAACAGCACCGCATTGTTTGGTAGCTGGGATGTGTTTCCATACATTGTAAATACCCAGCGCACTAACGTTTATGTAAACGCAGGCTTTATGCCGATTGAAAACAATTTATTTGATAACGCCCCACTTTTAAATGCACTGCAAAAAGAGATCCCCAGCCCGCGGGTCAATGTACGATTAGACAGTTTTACTTACCGCTTTGCTAAAGCCTACATGTTGGCCAAACAACCCAAGTTGCTGGTAATAAGCCTAGGTGAAACAGATGATTTTGCGCACGATGGTCACTACGACGCCTACTTAAAATCAGCCAAACAAAGCGATGCATTTTTAAAAGACTTATGGCAAACCATTCAAAGTACCCCAGGTTATAAAAATAAAACTACGCTTATTATCACAACCGATCACGGCCGCGGTAGTAATGCAAACGATTGGCAACATCATAGTTCTAAACAGGCATTAGCTAAATCAGCGCAGGGTAAAAAAGCATTTCCAGAAGGGATTATTGGTTCAGAGCATATTTGGCTTGGCGCAATTGGCCCTGCAATTAAAGGAAATGGTTTAATAAAAATTAACAATGTTAAACAAGCGCAAATAGCGGCTACGGTGCTTGAGGCGCTTGGGCTACAACCTTACAAAATAAACCCCAATATGGCACCCGCTATTAAAGAGATCTTAAAATGAAAATGCGATTAAAACCTATTTTATATTCAACACTTGCGTTAGTTATAAGCTCAAGTGCGATGGCTGCGCCATCAAAAATATTGTTTGGCTCGTGCGGGCATCAAGATAAAGACATTCCAATATTCGACACTATAAACAAAGAGCAGGGCGATTTATTTATATTTTTAGGCGACAATATCTACGGCGACACCAACGATATGTCAGTACTTGCCAATAAATATCAAAAATTAGGCGCAAAATCCGGATTTAAAACCCTAAAAGAAAATACACCCATCATTGCAATGTGGGACGATCACGACTTTGGTCAAAACGATGCCGGAAAAGAATACCCGCATAAAGAGCAATCGCGCCAAATTATGCTCGACTTTTGGGAAGAGCCCGCCAACTCTGAGCGCAGAACACGTTCAGACGGTATTTACACCTCGTATACGTATGGGAAAGGCGAGCAAACTGTACAGGTGATCATGCCTGATTTACGCTGGAACCGTGACACACTTAATCACGTAAGCGAACTTGAGTATTACACCAAGCGTAAATTAAATAACCAAGGCCCTTATAGCCCAACCGAGGTTAAAGGGGCATCTATGCTAGGTGAGGCACAGTGGCAATGGCTCGAGACTGAGCTTAAAAAGCCAGCCGCAATTAAGCTTATTGCATCAAGCCTCCAATTATTGCCTGACTTTACTGGCTGGGAATCATGGGCTAATTTTCCAGAGGATCGCAATAGGTTATTTGCGCTAATAAAAAAACATAAGGTCAATGGGGTGGTGATCATTAGTGGCGACACGCATTGGGGCGAAATATCTAAATACGATCAAAACCTAGATTACCCGCTTATTGAAATGACCAGCTCAGGCTTAACAGAAAAATGGAAAGACGTTAGCCCAAATAAACACCGTGTAGGCGACTTCACTCATAACGTAAACTATGGCGATTTAAGTATAGACTGGGAGCAAGCCGACCCTGCTATTTCACTAAAACTTAAAGGCATAGACGGCAAAGTCATTATGAAAAGTAACTTTGGCCTCTCAAGTATTAGCCCTTATAAATAACAGCGCTATAAAATAATAAACGCACAGTGATTAAAAAGTGATTAAAGTAAGTTCTGTGCGTTTACTTTTTGTTTAACTACACGCTAACTTGCTGTTTTATTAACGCCATTTCTCCCTTATTGCTACCCCTATAATTGAAAATATCTTACACTGGTTTTACTTCAAGTAAGGACCGTGTCGTATGCTCAATATTATTCAATCAAACCGTATGGAAGCCCTGCAAGCACAGTTTCATCAACTGTTAAAAGTAAGCCCATTGCAAAGCCCGTTCGACAAAGAAGTGGTGCTGGTGCAATCGCCGGGTATGTCGCAGTGGTTAAAAATTGGCTTGAGTGAACATTTAGGGATAGCAGCGCAGGTTGATTTTCCATTGCCATCGAGTTTTATTTGGCAACTTTACCAGCAACTACTGCCTAATGTGCCTAAAGAGTCGGCTTTTAATAAGCCAAACCTTGCTTGGAAATTGTTTTCAATTTTGCCTACTTGTATTGACGAGCCGTTGTATTTACCTCTAAAAACCTATTTAGAGGGCGATATTGATGGCCAAAAAACCTTTGCTCTATGCGAAAAAATAGCCGATGTGTACGACCAATACTTAATGTACCGCCCACACTGGATAGCCACGTGGGATAGTGGCCGTGATGAACTTGATGATGTAGATGTAACCATTGCCCCATGGCAACCTGATTTATGGCGCCGAATTGTAAAATTAAGCAAAGAGCTAGGCCAAAGCCAATTTCATCGCGCTAACATGCAAGGGCAGCTACTCGGTGCACTTGACGATATGGACAACAGCTTATTGCCTAAGCGCATTAGTTTATTTGGTATATCGGCCATTGCTAATTCTCAGCTTGATGTGTTTGAAGCATTGAGCAAAAAAACAGAGGTGTTTTTATTCTTTTTTAACCCGAGTGAACATTACTGGGGCGACATAATTGACGAAAAAACTGCGGCAAAAATAAATGCTAAATATGCCAAAATGCCGCTTATAGAAGCTCAGCAAAAAAAGCAAACTAACCCCGATGAAGACTATTACTTTATAGGTAACCCACTTTTATCGTCGTGGGGGAAATTAGGTCGCGATTACTTTGAGCAATTAGTACAACTAGATGCCCGCTGGATTGATGGTTTTATCGATGCGTTTGATAATACATTGCTTGGGCAAGTGCAAAGCGAAATTTATCAACTTGCGTTTAAAGGGGAATCGCTTACCGATAACAAAGAGTGGTTTATAAACGATGAAGGTAAATTACCAGTAAGTGCGAACGATACCAGTATTACCCTTAGCGATTGCCACACACCGCTTCGAGAAGTTGAGCGATTACACGACTATCTACTTAATTTATTTAACCAAGACCCATCGCTTACTCCCAAAGACATTATTGTAATGATGCCTGATGTAGGCACATACAGTCCTTATATCGAGGCGGTATTTGGTGGCGCACAGGGCAGCCGATACATTCCCTTCGCATTAGCTGATTTAGCAATAGAACAAGAAAAACCCGTGCTAAGTTCATTTGCAAGCTTAGCTAACTTACCGTTCTCGCGCTTTGGCGTATCGGATATTTTAGATTTACTGCAGGTCACCCAAATAGCCGAAAAGTTTGGTTTAGAAGCCCATGAGTACGAGCAAATACAATACTGGCTTGAGCGCGTAGGTGTTAAATGGGGCATAAACGGCGAACATAAACACAGTTTTGATTTACCCGCCATTGAGCTAAATACGTGGCAGCATGGTTTAAACCGTTTATTACTGGGTATTGCCATGCGAGACGAACAGTGCCCATTTAATGGTGTTTACAGCGCCGATGAAGTAGAGGGAATGGCACTTGATACGCTTAATAAGCTGGTCGATTTTATTGATGTACTACAAAACTTTAAAGCCAAGCTTACCCCTGACGATACCCTTACTAATAAAGCGCACATTTTAAGTGAGCTGCTAGGTGCTGTTTATGAAAGTGAAAGCGACAATAGTTGGGATTTACTCGTACTGCAAAAAGTGCTTGAAGATATTCAAAAGCATCACGATAACGGCGACTACAATCAAGCGGTGTCGCAGCGTATAGTTAGCTATTTAATAAAACAAGGTATACAAGAAAAAGGCGTAGGCCAGCGATTTTTGGTCGGGCAAGTCAACTTTTGTACCCTAATGCCTATGCGCGCTGTGCCGTTTAAAGTGGTGTGTATGCTAGGTTTAAACGACGCTGATTACCCACGTAACGTGCAACCTATTGGGTTTGATTTAGTGCCGCATTCTAAAAAGCAAAAAGGTGACCGATCACGAAAATTAGATGACCGCTACCTGTTTTTAGAAGCGCTACTCAGTGCCCGCGATAATCTTTATATGAGCTATATTGGTCGCTCGTGCTTTGATAACCAACCCCGAATGCCATCAACCTTGGTGAGCGAATTATTAGAATACATAGGGCGTAGCTTTACGCTAAAAGACGATTCAACTAAAACCTTGCCTGCATGTTTAATTAGCCAGCAACACTTGCAGCCGTTTAACAGCCACTACTACCAAGCTGACGATAGTAAAAATAACGTGCTCAGCAATCATAGTTATAACCCAATTTGGCTGCCAAATGAGCCTGTTTTACCAGAGCCCGTTACCGTACTTGATGTAACCGCCCCTGAGCAGCTAGAGCTTGATGTGTTTATACGCAGTATTTGCAACGCACAAGAGAGCTTTTACAGTCAAACCTTGGGTTTACGCTTGCCGCAATTTAACGAAGTGGCAAAAGATGAAGAACCATTTAGCCTAGATGCATTAAGCCGATACTTTTACTTAGATGAAATTTTAGAAGCCAACATAAATAATACCCCAATTAGTACTGAACAAATTTTACAGCGTGGGGCTTTACCGCAAGCAAATGTGGGCAGCTTAATTTTACAAAGTATGGAACATCGTATTGACGCACTTGCCGGGCAAGTAAAAGAGCAAATAAAAGCGGGTAAAAGTGAACCTGTTGAAGTGTCGTTTAATATTGAGGGTACACAAATTCAAGGCTGGCTTAACCATATTTTTATGCAAAAGCAGGTGTTTTATCGTAGCGCGAGTATTAAAGCCAAAGACATGATTAAAGGCTTTATCTACCACCTTGTGGCACAAAGTTTGGGGTATGAGCTGGAAACGTTATTACTGGGGCTTGATAAACAAATTAGTTTTGCGCCCATGAGCAAAGCCGATGCTGATTTAATTTTGGTTGATTGGTTTGAATTATACAAAGCTTTGCGAAAAGAGCCCGTGGCATTTTATCCAGTAAGTGGTTACGAATACATAAAAAGTGGCGGCGACATGGCAAAAGCCATGAACAAATTTAGCCCGCAATACATAGGCCGAGGTGAAGGTGAAAACCCCTATATTCGCTTAACGGTGCAATCGCTTAACGACTGCCAAGACGAATTTATTAGCTGGAGCGAAAAACTACTCGCGCCGTTATTTGAGCATGCTAAGGAGAGCGACCATGCAAGCGCTTAATCCACTCACTATGCCACTTAAAGGGCAAAGTTTAATAGAAGCCAGTGCCGGCACGGGTAAAACGTATACCATTACCGGGTTATATTTACGCTATTTACTTGGTATGCAAATACCGGGTGAGCTCAATCTTCCTCTGAGCGTGGAACAAATTTTGGTGGTGACATTTACCGACGCCGCCACTCAAGAAATTAAAGATCGCGTGCGTAGCCGAATTATTGCTGCGCGCGATGCATTACTTGGCCAAGACCCAAACGATGAGTTAATAGAAGGCGTAATAGCCGCAGTAGATGACAAACACCGTGCGTTTGATTTACTCGATGCCGCTGCAAAATCGATGGACGAAGCGGCCATATTTACCATTCATGGCTTTTGTCAGCGAATGTTAAAACAACATGCTTTTGAGTCAGGTGTTGCATTTAATTTAGAATTTATTTTAGATGAGCGCGACATACTGCTCGAAACGATTAAAGATTTTTGGCGCGCATTTGTATATCCACTTAGTAAAGATAAAACTAACGCCATATTAGAGGTATTTGCAGCACCAGAGTCTTTATTTTCGCAGGTGGCAAGTATTTTAAATAAAGCCAATGCGACCGTTACACCGCAAATTAAGCTAGACGATGTATGGCAAGCTCGTGATGAATACCTCGACCTTGTTCCACAGTTTAAAAAAGATTGCCAAGAATGTGCATTTACCGATGCCATTAAAAGCTCTGGCTTAAGTGGCGCTAAAACGCCAGCTCGCAAAGCAAGCCTTGCAGCGCTTGATGCATTTTGTGCAAACGATGAGGTGTTTTTTGAATTTGGCACCAATAAGTATTCGTTTGAAATTTGGAGTAATGAAAACTTAAGTGATGCGGGTAATTACAAAAAAAATCAGCCCTTGTTCACGCATCCTCTATTGAGTCAGTTTGATAAATTATCAGCGCTTAACAACACGATGAACCAAGGTTTAAAAATAGCTTTAATACAAGAAGCCGCACGCTGGGTAAAAGCTGCCATAGTTAAGCGCAAGCAAGAGCAAAGTGTAATCACGCCTGACGACTTGCTCACTAATTTATACACTGCGCTTAATAATGAACAAGGTGATGTACTTGCGCAAAAAATTGCGCAGTTGTTTCCGGTTGCAATGATAGATGAGTTTCAAGATACCGATCCGATTCAGTATGGTATTTTTAGTAAAATTTATGGCCAAGCCAATACAACACTCGCCATGATAGGCGACCCTAAACAAGCTATTTATGGTTTTAGGGGCGCAGATATATTCACCTATATAGGTGCAAAAGAGGCGGTAGACGAGCCACAACAATTTACATTGGGCACTAACTTTCGCTCAAGCAGCGATATAGTAAACAGCGTAAATAGCCTTTTTAGTAAACACGACAACAGCTTTATTTATAACGACGCCATCCCGTTTAATAAAGTAAACGCTAAAGGTAAAAAAGCGGAAGACTCTTTTTTAATTGATGGTAAACCAGCCACTGCCTTTGAATTTAACGTGTTTGTAGATGAAGCCGCAGATGAAAAAAATAAGCCCACCAGCAAAGGGGTCGGCCAAGCACACTTAGCCACCTATTTTGCCAATAAAATAGTGACCCTACTTGAACACGCTAAGCAAGGCAAAGCGTGCATTGGCAACACACCAATTAGTGCGGCAGACATCTGTATTTTGGTACGAGATCGCGTTGAAGCGCAAATAATGAAAAAGGCACTGAGCGAGGCTAAAATTGCTAGTGTTTACTTATCGCGAGACAGCGTATTTAGCCAAGAGTTAAGTCATCATTTACTTAATTTTTTAACGGCATTACATGGTCAATATGACGAGTCATTGCTTCGTGGTGTGCTTGCAGGACCGTTATTTTGTTTAAGCTATAACGATATATATTTGCTCGCCGATAACGAGAACGCTTGGCAAGAACACCTAAACTTTTTTGCTCAACTTAGTCATATTTGGCATAAACAAGGGGCAATGGCTATGCTTGAGCGATTGCTAAGCCATAATCAGCTTAGTGCTAAATGGCAAGGCTTAGGCTATAACGTAGAGCGATGGCTTACCGACTTTAGGCACCTTGGTGAAATATTGCAGCAAAAACAAATTGAGCTTGAAGGTACATTGCGTTTACTGCGCTGGTTTGCGCAAAAGGTAAGCCAACAAGATGGCGAAACCGTGCAAGTACGTTTAGAAAGTGATGCCAACTTAGTCAAAATTGTGACGATGCACGCCTCAAAAGGGCTCGAATATCCATTGGTATTTATGCCCTTTGCCAGTGGCTATCGAGAAACTAAAGAAGCGCTGTATCATAAAAATGGCAAACTCATTTATGATTTGAGCAAGGGTGAAGACGCACTCCAGCAGGCTGAAAAAGAGCGCCTTGCAGAAGACTTACGTTTATTGTATGTGGCGCTTACCAGGGCTGTGCACTTTTGTGCTTTGGGTGTTTATAACATAGGGCAGGGGCAGAGTAGCCGGTTAGCGATTCAAAGTAGTGCATTAGGGCACGTATTATTTTCGGGGATAGAGGTGGCCAGTAGTCAGATATGGCGCACCCATTTAATTGATTTTTGTAAAGCGCATTCAGCCATGGCTTACCATCAATTTACCTCTGAAGATTTACAATCTCAGGGGGCTTTGCAATTTATTAATACCGAGGCAGCCCAACAAACATTGAGTGTAAATAATAGTAAGGCTCACATTGAACGCGATTGGCGTGCAACCAGTTTTAGTGCTTTGAGTTTTAAAAAGCACAGCAACCAATTAGCCCCAGGGCGAAGCGATGAAGATCACGAAAAAGACGAATTTGCCGTGCAACAAGACGAACTCCCATCACCTTTCAGTTTTCCAAAAGGGGCAAAGCCAGGTAGTTGTTTGCACGAGATTTTAGAACAAATAGATTTCACAAGCCCCGTTGTGCACCCAACTAACAGCGAACAAAACTTATCCCAAGTGATAAAACGTGCCTTTGAAAAATACCATATTAGCGACACATGGCAGCCGATTGCCCAGCAGTGGATATTAGATGTACTCAATTGCCCATTAAATACTCAAAATAACTTGAGTTTAAGTACACTAGCGCCGAGTGATTGCTTGGTCGAAATGGAGTTTAATTTACCGCTGACGGGCTTAAGTGCCCCCAAACTTAACGAAGTGCTCATTAAGCACTTTGGTTTTGTGCAAAGTAAGCTGGATTTTTCTCATGTTAAAGGGCTTTTAAAAGGTTTTGTGGATTTAATATTTTGCCACCAAGGTAAATATTACATTTTAGATTATAAATCTAATTACTTAGGTAACACGCCTAAAGATTATGAACCCGAACAGCTAGAGCAAGCCATGAGCAGCCATCAATACCATTTACAGTATTTAATATATACCGTAGCGCTGCATAGACTATTAAAACAACGCATTAGTGACTACTCAATTGAACGCCACTTAGGAGGCGTGTACTACACCTTTTTGCGAGGCATGCCAGCTGGGCAAGGTGTCTTCTTTAATAAATTGACGTTAGAGCAAGTAACTATTTTAGATGGCTTATTTAGCCAAGGAGCCATGCTATGAGCGAGTTAAATCAGCAGCCGGGTTTATTTGACGCGCTAGATGATGAAGTTGAACAAACGTCTTCATCTTATCAGCAAAATACAGTGTCTAATAGTGTGGTTACTGAACTGCCATTGCTGGATTTTTTACTGGCTGAAAATCGAATAAGAGTCGTTGACGTAAAACTTGCGCAATTACTCTCAAATACTCATGAAACAACCCATAATGAGCTGTTTTATATTGTTTTATTGTTATGTATAGCCCAGCAAAGCCAACATAGTTGCTTAACATTAAACACCATTGATTGGGCTAATCCGTTTAATTTACGCCAAAGCGACTTTAATAAAATTGAAGGGAATATTCCCGATACATATAGTCCATTCACACAAGGGTTTGACCAACAAGCCGCCTTTACCTACTTGCAAAACCATCAAAGCGTCGGGGATGCCACACCACTACAATTATTTGACCAACGCCTTTATTTTTCGCGTCTTGCTGCCTATGAGCAAATACTTGCAGAGCGTTTGTTAGCAATGAGTGAGCGACCACTTAATGTTGATAACCAAACTCTTGCAACCCTATTGCAGCATTATTTTGAAGCGCAATCAGAGGCAGGCATTGACTGGCAAAAAGTGGCGTGTGCCATTGCAGCAACTAAAGGGTTTAGTGTAATAACCGGTGGGCCAGGCACAGGAAAAACAACCACGGTAACTAAGTTGCTGGCTATATTGCAATCGCTTTATAAGTCGGCGCCATTAAGCATAAAGCTGGTGGCCCCAACAGGTAAAGCCGCGGCAAGGCTAAGTGAGTCCATTTTAGGGGCTAAAAACCAGTTAACGAGTATACCTGATGATATTAAAGCGCTAATTCCTGATACCGCGCAAACTATTCATCGTTTATTGGGGGTAAAACCGTTTACGAATAAATTTAGACACAGCCAAGGCAACCCACTGCATTTAGATGTGTTGATTATTGATGAAGCAAGCATGGTGGATTTATCACTAATGGCGAAATTAATAGAGGCCTTGCCTGCGCATGCTCGATTAATATTGCTCGGTGACAAAGACCAACTTGCTTCAGTTGATACTGGCAGCGTAATGAGTGATATATGCCAAGGGCTGACCCTTGGGAGCACACCAAGCTATTCAAACCAACGATGTAATGAATTAAATGCGCTTTGTTTTAATAACCAGCCAACATTAACACCGCAGGAAAATAGCCCATTCAAACTAGCCGATTGCATTGCATTTTTACAACGCAGTTACCGCTTTGACGCTAAAAGTGGCATAGGCCAATTGGCATTAGCAGTAAACACGAACAATAGTGGTTTATTAAATTATGTAGAGCAAGAGAGTGTTGAAGGACGCTTTAATGATGTTATTTTGGATTACGACTTTATAGGTAAACCAATAGAGAACCTAGTAAATCGAGCGGCTAAACATTATGCACACTATTTAAATTTAATTGCCCAAGGTGAGAGTGTAGCTAAAGTGCATGCTGCATTTGCAGGGTATCAATTACTGGCCGCAGTAAAAGAGGGCGACTACGGCGTTAATAGTTTGAATCAACGCATTGAACGTACCCTGCAGCAACAAGGGTTGATAAACGTTAACCCAAATCAGCGCCATTATAATGGTATGCCCATAATGGTGAGCCAAAACGATTATCAATTAAAGCTTTTTAATGGCGATATTGGTATTTTAATGAATGATGAAGCTGGGCAGCTTAAGGCTATATTTATTGACGAGCAGGGCGGCACACGTGCATTTTCACCGGCGCGTTTACCCGCCCACGATAAAGTATTTGCAATGACCATACATAAATCACAAGGGTCAGAATTTAGCTATACCGCGATGGTTTTACCACCACTGCAGCAAGCAAGTGTTGGAGTTAATCGCCAGCTTGTTTATACCGGTATTACCCGTGCTAAGCACACGTTTGAGCTAGTTGCCGACAAAAAAGTGTTGCAATTGGCAATGAACAAAACCGTATCGCGTTCATCCGGTTTATATGAACGATTACAAGTGAAATAACATTATGAAAACCCCTTTTACAATAAACCGTATAACCACTAATTTTGGTATATTTAAAGTCAAAGGGGTGTGGTGTTCTAAATACAAAACAATAGGTAGCGAAGATATAACTTCACTGCAAGTAATGGGAACAGACGGTTGGGTGTGCTTAAATCATAAATCTAAAGACTGCGCCCAGTGCATTGATAAATTATTGCCGGAGTTATTGCTGCAATTAAAAATATGAAAAATAAGAGTAAACAACCATTTTTATAAAAATAGTCGAGTTCAAAGTTTGACTTATAAGTAGGCTATATTAAAGTAATATATATTCAAAAATTTATGTTTAACATGTATTTTTGCCATTCTAAAGTGTTGGTTTTGATGACATTTAAAACATACTCTTAAGCTTTAAAGTGACAGTTAACTGTTATTTTGTACTAAATTAGCTCCTAAATTTATAAATTTTATATCACGCATATTGGTAAGGATATTAATGTTTTTTTCTAATAGTAAACAAAACGAAATAGCATCATTAAAAGCGGAGCTTTATCCCCTGCAACAAGTATGGGAAGGCCTTAATCGTGAAATGCTGGTGATTAATATCCTTTATGATGGACGAATTTCCCATGCTAATGAACAGCTATTAAAAATGTTGGGTTATCGAGAAAATCATATTATTAATACACCAATTGTAGATATTATTTCTGAGCACTCTCAACACTCTGAAGAATATAAAAGCCTACAAAAAGCAATTAAAAAAGAGGGCCATTGGGGCGGTGCATTACAATTTATTCGCCAAGATGGCCAAGTTGAATGGTTGCGCTTAATTGTTCATCCTGTAAAAGGAGAGCAAGATCAGCTTTTGTATTTTTCTATTTTTTGTACCGTATTAACCAAAACAATTACTGCATCTCGTGAGCAAAGTGACACAATTAAAGCAATTTATCGTTCTATGGCGGTTATTGAATTTGATTTAGAAGGGCATGCTTTAAAAGCTAATCAGCAATTTTTAGACGCTATGAGCTATAAAGAAAAAGAAATTTTGGGTCAGCATCACCGAATTTTTTGTGAGCGCGAAGAGGCTGAATCTCCAGAGTACCAAACGTTTTGGCAAAAACTTAGGCAGGGTCAGTTTATTGCGTCTCGATTTAAGCGAGTAGATAAGCACGGCAATATTGTATGGTTAGAGGCATCTTACAATCCTATTTCTAACGATGCAGGAAAACTGTACAAGGTAATGAAATTTGCTACAGTAATTACAGAGCAAGTAAATCGAGAAATTGCAATTTCGCAAGCAGCAGAAATTGCCTACAGCACGTCAACCCAAACAGATAAAAAAGCAGAGCAAGGCGCTGAAGTAGTTAAAGACACAGTGGCAGTAATGACAGAGCTTGCAATTAATATGGAACAAGCGGCAAGTGAAATTTCGGCATTAGATCAACAATCTCAGCAAATAGCGAGCATAGTTCAAAGCATTAGCAGCATTGCAGAGCAAACTAATTTGCTCGCATTAAATGCAGCCATTGAAGCGGCTCGTGCTGGTGAGCAAGGTCGGGGCTTTGCCGTTGTAGCAGACGAAGTTCGTTTACTCGCATCACGCACGTCTAAAGCAACAGAAGAAATTGTAGAAGTTGTACAGCGTAACCAATCTCAAACTCAAAACACGGTAAATGTGATTGAAAAAGGTAAAGAAAAAGCAGAGCAAGGCTTAGCTTTATCTAAAGAGTCTGGACATGTAATGACTGAAATTCAAAATGGTGCTCAAGAAGTTGTAAATGCTATAGGGCAATTTACAAGCGAGCTTAAAGGTCAATAATTGTTATAACATCAATCTATGTGTACCAAACTTAAAATCTTTTAGGTTTGGTACTGTGTATTATTAGCGCCTCATCAATATTTAATATTACAAACCTCCCCATAACAATCCTAAATATAACAATTTTTACTATATTGATTTAATTAGATTAAATTTTATATTTATTACAAATGATAATAAATTGTTGCATTTTTGTGCTTTGTTCCTAATACTGGTCATTGTCTGGACTGATGAGTTACACACATTGCTTAGCTAAGTACTTTATACCAATTAGCTTATTTAAGTGATCTAGTTTGAGGGCGAATAAACGTGTTGATAGCCAGCAAAAAATTCGCTATTTGGTTGCTCTAAATAAGAATTTTTTAACGTCGTTAACGTGAGATATAAGCCTCACATATGCGTAATTATTTCTGTTCAGCACAAAAAATAATGACGATGAATACCTTAACTAAAAATATTAAACACACACATTAAGGAATTTTATGAACAACACACACACACACAAATGGCTAAAGCCACAACATATATTAGGCGCATGCCTTGCTATGCTAATGAGCTTTTCAGCTGCGAGTAAAGATCACAAAATAATATTAATCCATGGCTTGCAGGTTTCTCAAATAACCAATAAATCAGGTAGCGACGTTGTAAACGATGGCGAAACATATTGGCAGTCCTATTGGAATAACCGAGCAGATGAGCGAATTGATTGGCCTGCCTACGAGCGTGTTGAAGGTAAAATAGCAACAGATTGGGTTTGGCCTAAATTAAAGCAATTATCACGCTCAAATTTATGCGCAGAGGGGTGTGTATTAGTGACACACTCAACGGGGGATTTAATTGCACGCCATATTATTGATAACCAAGCAAACTGGTTAGAAAACGCAGGGCTTACTCCACTTAATATTGTTGCTACATTTGATTTAGCCGGTGCTGGTGGCGGTAGTGAACTTGCTGATGTTGCTGTAAGCGCACTTACAGGTGCCTCATGGAATTTTGCTATAGATGCAGCACTTAGATGGTGGCTAGGAAGCGATGTTACTGAAGCGGTTGGCGTGTTACATGATTTAAAAGTAAATAACGCGCGTAAAATTTCTCCATTTCCAGATGCGCGTACACCTCGTTTACGTTTTGTTGCTGACGGTAATGAATACTTAGGGATCACAGGCGCATTTTTAAAAGGTAATGACGATTCGGTTGTTGCGTCGCACTCATCATGCGGTGCAAGCTCAGCGCGTTCATTTGGTAGCTGTAGTAGCAGTATTGATACTGATGGTCGATTAAAATCACAAAGCGATGCTGTAAATAGTTTTATGCCTAATCATTATCCTATGATGATGAGCGACAGTTACAGCCATAATGAAATTCATAATGCTCAGCGTAAAGGTAATGTAACCATTGCTATGAATAATATAAATGTTGATGGGCAAAATGTTGGTTTTAATACATTTGATCAGACAACGGGTACGTGGTTTTGGAAAAAGAACTATCGCTATATTAAAAACTCAAATACAACGAGTGCTTCTGCATTAATTTATAATGTGATCCCATAAACGTTGAATGTGCAGCTTTTTTAAGCTGCACTTTTTATAAGGATTGAAGTATAAATGATAAAAAAAATCTTCGTTGTCATTTCAATAATGGCTGTATTTGCTTTACTAGTATGGCCCTCTCAAGAAGAGGTAGAGGCTGAGGTTTCTGTTTTTAAGGTAAAACAGCCTGCCACCGCTGAGCATAAATCAAACTTACAAAAAAGCACTGCAAATTTGCCCGGTAAATCACCACAGAAGCATAAAGTAACAACAGATTATAATAGCAACTTAGCAAAAGCCGCTGAGCAGGTTGCAATTCAATATGAAAGTGCACTTAAATACCCACCGTATTCACAACCCTTATCTGAATTTGATGAAGACCGTTTAAAACCTAATCAATTTTATCCTGTTGAAAGCCCAATAGATGACAAAGGAAATGCAGTTACAATCAGCCTGAGTAAATATAGGTTTGTTTACCCAGAAGAAATTACATTAAAAGTCAGCGCAGGTGGCCTTAAAAATGTGATTGTAGAGCTTGCCAATACAGATACAAAAGAGATAGTAACAACTTATAAAAGTAACGCGCGAGAGGGCGAAGCCAATGTTATTTTTAAAGCAGAGGAAGACTACCCGCGAAATTTACAAATATTTGTTGAAGCTAATGTTGATGGGAAACAAATCCCCGTGGTGGCGCAAATCCAATATATGCCTCCAAGTGCTACACTTCTTGGTTTTGAATCGGCATATCCACAAAATGAAAACATGCTTATACCCGCCAATTTAAAAGTAGCTAAAAAAGGCTTGTATCGTCTTCGGGCAAATCTGTTTAGTGGCGACACACCACTTGCGCATTTGGTGAGTAAACAACGTTTAAGTAAAGGAAGCCAAACTATTGATTTAAAAGCGCACTGGTCAATTTTGCCACAAGGTATGGCTGATATGCGATTGAGTGGATTTGTAATTGAAAGAATGTCCCCCAGTCCTGGTGAGCGAAACAGTTTTGGTAACAGTGAAGTTAGTCATTTTGATATAAATGACTTTCCTTATGACAGTTTACAACAGCTGCCGTACCAACCTAATGAACAAGAAAAAATAAGCTTGGAGTTTTTACAAGGATTAGCCGAGGGTTAAACTGGTTTTGGGTTTGCTATACAGCAAACCCAAAAATACAACGTAATTAACTTAAGTTGATTGTAACAACACCCGAATTTTCGTCGTCTGCATCGCTGTTGACAGGTACTTTAGGAATATCTGGCTTGTCGAGTGCAATATCACCGCCGTCAATAACTTCACCCGTTTTTAGGTTTTCAAAGTCAAATAATTGAGCATCGGCTAAGTGAGAAGGCACTACATTTTGCATTGCTGTAAAAATACTTTCTATGCGACCCGGATGATCTTTATTCCATTGCGCCAACATATTTTTTGTATGTTTACGTTGCAGGTTCTCCTGAGAACCACACAAGTTACACGGAATAATTGGGTAGCCTTGAGTAAATGCATATTTACTAATATCAGCTTCTTTACAGTATGCAAGCGGGCGAATAACCATATGCTCGCCGTTGTCGCTCATTAATTTAGCTGGCATACTTTTTAGTTTTCCACCATAAAACATGTTTAAAAACAGTGTTTCAATCATGTCGTCTCGGTGATGGCCAAGGGCTATTTTAGTTGCGCCAAGTTCTTTAGCTGTGCGGTATAAAATACCACGGCGTAAGCGAGAACACAGCGAACAGGTGGTTTTACCTTCAGGAATTATGTCGGTGACAATGCTGTAGGTATCTTCTTCTACAATTTTGTACTCTACATCGAGTTTGTCTAGGTACTCGGGCAAAACATGTTCAGGGAAACCGGGCTGTTTTTGGTCGAGGTTAACAACCACAAGATCAAATTTAATCGGTGCAACACGTTTAAGGTGCTGCAGCATTTCAAGCATTGTATAGCTATCTTTACCACCCGAGAGGCAAACCATAATGCGGTCACCTTCTTCAATCATGTTAAAGTCCATAACGGCTTGACCAGTTAAACGGCGTAAACGCTTTTGTAACTTATTAAAGTTATATTGAGCTTTGGCTTGAGCTGAGTTAGACACTACGCCCCCTTAGTAAACAATGCGGCAAAATACTTGCTAGAAATAAAGGGGCGTATTATATGTTATTAGCATATTGGGAGCTACAGCAAAATTTATTAATCTTTTGCTAATGGGCTTACATAGCCATCTGGTTTTAGTGCTAATACATCGCAGTCTAGGCTATCTATTACATGCTCTGCAGTATTGCCTACTAATGCGGCGCTTAATCCTGTACGGCCTACGGTTCCAATAACAACGAGCTCGCTGTTAAGGCGTTTAGCAATGTCGGGGATCACGTCTTCTGGTAAACCTTCTTCGATAAAGCAGTGCTCACTAGTTAAAGCAAACTCAGTAGCCAGTGCATTGGTTGATTCTATATGGTGTTTTTTTACTGACTCGTTGTAAAGACTAGGATTAAACTCTGGTATTTCAATGGCTATATTAATAGGGGTTGCGGGGAATGCATTGACTAAATTCAGCTTTGCGTTAGCAAGCTCACATAAAAATTGCGCGTCTTTAATTATACGTTTGTTTAACGCAATATGCTGATCATTCTCACTCACTGCGTTAACTGCAGCTAAAATATTGCCATTTTCAGGCCATGCCATTTCTTTTACAAATAACACCGGAGTAGGGCATTTACGCACTAAATGCCAGTCTGTTGGGGTAAATATTACCGATTTTAGTGCACCATGTTGATGGGTACTTTTAATAACTAAATCGTAGTTTTGATCAATAACTGTTTCAATAATGGCTTCGTAAGGGCGGTTATGCCAAACAACTAACGTTTCAATATTTAGCGTGTTATAAGGTGAAACTAAATCGTTTAGCCATAGTTCGCGGTCTTTTAAAACGGCTTCTCGCATGGCTTCGCGCTCATCGCCTGAGAGCATGGTTGTCATTTCATACGAAAAATCATATACCGTCATAAAGGCAGTAATGGTTGCGCCAGATTTTTTTGCCAGCTCGACTGAGCGCGCTAAACCGTGTTGGTCGTCTTTGGTAGGGTCAATAACCGCAAGAATGCGTTTAATTGTGTTCATGTGCTACTCCATTTACCTAACTGGTGTACTTTTAGTGTAACTCAAATACAAAACAGTTAAAGGCCTAGCACATAAATTGTTGTTCTATATCAATGTATATCTATCTAACAATGGCTGCCGTTTTAGCCAGTGCGTCATTATCTAAAATAGTAATAAACTTGCCTTCTACTTTAATCAAATCGGCCTTTTGAAAGCGGCTTAATAAACGGCTAATAGTTTCAACGGTTAAACCTAAGTAATTACCTATTTCACCACGGGTCATGGTAAACCTAAATTCTTTACGCGAAAAACCACGTTCACCAAATCGTTCCGATAAGTTATAAACAAAGCTAGCTAAACGTTCTTCTGCCGATTTTTTGTTAAGTAGTAACAACATTTCTTGATCGTAGGTAATTTCACTGCTCATTAAACGCATTATTTGCTGGCGTAGTTTAGGTAATTTACCTGCAAGTTCATCAAGGGTGTCAAAGGGAATTTCGCAAATCATTGAGGTTTCAAGAGCCTGAGAAAAGCTCTGATGTGTCATTTTACTAATTGCATCAAAGCCTACTAAATCGCCTGCTAAATGAAAGCCAGTAATTTGCTCATCGCCTTGCTCAGACAAGGTGTATGATTTAAATGAGCCAGATCGTACTGCATAAATCGCTTTTAATGGAGCACCCGATTCAAACAAGTAATCTCCCTTGTGTAATGGCTTTTTTCGCTCAATAATTTCGTCAAGTTTATCCATTTCTTGGCCATTTAACGAAAATGGCAAACACAATTGGCTTATGCTGCAGTTATTACAGCTAATAGCACAATTACCTTTAGCGCGACTTTGAGTGAAATCCATAATTTTATCCGTTTTAGTTTTTATATACTGGGGCAAATTAACCTCGAAAGGTTAATACACCTTAAACATTAATGTACTAACTTGTCGGTTGCAATAATCAATAAGTAGATACCATACCAAATTATAACACTCCCTAATACAATGCGGGTCCAGGGATGATTTATTATGCTATTAATTTTTTGCGCCGCAATGCCTACGGTGATCATGGCTGGAAATGTACCTAGTGCAAAACATAACATCACTATTGCGCCATCAAATGCTGTTGGGCTCGTCATTGCCCATGTTAGCGCAGAGTAAACCAAACCGCATGGCAACCACCCCCATAATGCGCCATAACCCAATGCTTTAACCGTTGAGTCAACGGGCATTAAATATTTATTAAGCTTCACTATATGCTGCCAAATAAGCGTTTTGCCTATTTTTTCGAGCCATTGCAATGTTGGACCTAAACGAATTATGTAAACGCCAACCAAAAGCATAAAAATGGCAGCAATAAATGAAAGCGTTATAGAGAATGATGTGTTTTGTTTAGCAAATTGGCTGCTTATACCCGCAACGAGTGAGCCTGCAACCATGTAACTTAATGCTCGGCCAATATTATAAGCAAATGAGTAGGAGAGTGTTTTTCGCTTGTCGCTGGCTAATTGTAAAGAGCTTGCAATCCCTCCACACATTGCTATGCAGTGACCGCTACCAATTAAGCCCATTAAAAATGCGCTTATGTATAAAGGGTCAATCATTGCTTTTATTATGCTGCTCTTTGTCATCTTCAAACAAAATACTGTGGCCTTGTTTGTTTAAATCAGAAAACTGCTCGCTTCTTACTGCCCAAAAAAATACGCCAATAGCAATAAGTACAAACAAAATGGCAATGGGGATCAAAATGTAAATTATGCTCATAACTTTAATAGCCTCAGTGAATTACATATCACAATAATCGAACTGGCAGACATGCCAATGACCGCCATCCAGGGAGC
The DNA here is from genome assembly GCF_057547735.1 of Pseudoalteromonas sp. NH0006-46. Classification (NCBI taxonomy): domain Bacteria; kingdom Pseudomonadati; phylum Pseudomonadota; class Gammaproteobacteria; order Alteromonadales; family Pseudoalteromonadaceae; genus Pseudoalteromonas; species Pseudoalteromonas sp. NH0006-46. The sequence goes on from NZ_BAAJML010000006.1 coordinate 75,328, forward strand.
AACTAATCCAAGCGCTGCAAGCGGTAAGATTGAGCCATTATACAACAATGACAATGTTAGGTTTTGTTTAATAATACGCCGAGTTTGTTTAGCTATATTCAGTAAGTGATCAATAGACGCTAAATCGCTATTTAGCAGTACAACATCGGCGCTGTTTTTTGATATATCAGCGCCGGTTTCCATTGCAATAGACAAATGGGCACTTGCAAATACAGGGCTATCGTTTATACCATCCCCTACCATAGCGACCACTTCATTTTGAGATGAAAATGCCTCTACGGCGGTTTGTTTATCTTGTGGTGAGCAACCAGATTGCACGCTGTCTAATTTTAATTGCTTAGCTACTTTGTTGCCCGCATCTGACGCATCACCAGTTAACATGTGGCAAGTTAATTGCTGTGCGTGTAACGATTTAATTAAACTTTCGGCATCGTGCTTTACTTTATCCACAAAATAAAAGCGTGCCACAACACATTTGTTTATGTACAAACTGGCTTGCGCGTTTGTTTTTTTACTATCAAACCAACCACTTTTACCTATAGCATAATGAAAGGTTTCATCTTGTGCACTGATCCCTAAACCTGCGTGCACTTCAATGTTATGCAACGTATGCTTTGCTGGAGTGTATCCATCAAAAGCTGTTGCAATCGGGTGCTCAGAAAAACGCTCCAACATTGCTGCAATGGCCATTACATCATCTTTTGAATAGTGGCTGTCGATAATATCGACCTCATCAAGGCTAAATTTACCTTGGGTGAGTGTGCCTGTTTTATCGAACGCAAATAACGTTAATTTAGAGAGTGTTTCAAGTACATGAGCTTGCTTAATTAAAATTCCCTTTTTGGTGAGGCTGGCAATTGCACACGTTAAAGCAGTCGGTATTGCTAAACTTAAGGCACAAGGGCAGGTTGCAACTAACACTGAAATAGTGATCCAAAAAGCGTGCTCGGGGTCAATTTGATACCACCCAATAGCGGTTAATGAAGCAAATACTAACAAGCAAGCTACAAACCCTTGAGCGACTTTATCAGTTATTTCGACCAGTTTGGGGCGTTTTGTGAGTGCATTGTGCTGCAGGCGAATAATCTGATTTAAAAGTGTATTTTGACCTATTTTGTTTATTTTAATTTCAATAACACCATCGTGGTTTACACAGCCGGCATACACATTATGGCCTATAAACTTGTTAACGGGTTGGTGCTCGCCGGTCATCATTGATTCATCAACCGTCGTTTTACCTTTAATGAGTTCGCCGTCGGCGGGAATGGTTTCACCTGCTTTAATAAGCACAACATCATTAAGTTTAAGCTTTTTAGCCGCAATAATGAGTTCTTCACCACTATCTGTAAGCGTGCGAGCCGTTAATGGTAGTAACTTTTGAAGGTTTGCTGTGTATTCACTTGCTTTTAAGCGTGCTCTAAATTCTAAATATTTACCTAGTAATAATAAAAAGGTAAACATGCAAATAGATTCAAAATATACCTCACCAACTTGCATAACAGTGGCATAACAACTGGCTCCGTAGGCGCCAAAAATGGCTAAGGATACAGGTAAATCCATATTAAGCTGCTTAGCTTTTAAGCCGTTAATTGCATTGGTTAAAAAGGGCAGGGCACTATACAAAATAACGGGAGAAGCAAGTACTAAGCTTATCCATCTAAAGTACTGTTCAAAATTACTATCCATGCCTGAAAACATGCCAAAATACATGGCAAATGCAAACATCATTACTTGCATTGTCATTAAGCCTGCCACGCCTAAGCGGCGAATATATGCTTTGGCAGTTTGTTGCTTTTGTTGTGCTTCGGTATCGGCCTGAAATGGGTACGCCTTGTAACCAATTTTGGCCAAGGCAGTAATCACTTCGCTCAGTGGTGTTGCTGTTTTGTCCCACTGGATCATTGCACGGTTAGTTGAGGTATTTACATCCACTCGCTTTACGGTGTTTAAACTTAATAATTGCTTTTCTATAAGCCACGCACATGCAGCACACGTAATGCCTTCAACACTCAATAATACTTCTGAAATATTGTTACTTGTGGCTATAAATTCATCTTGAATATCTTCGTTGTCATAACTTTTAATAAATGCCAATTGCTCAGGAACAAGTTGCTCCACTTTACCCGCACTGACTGTGCGGTACTTGTAGTAATCAGTCATTCCTTGCTCAACAATATTTTGCGCTACGGCCTGGCAACCAATGCAACACATTGGCTGGGGGGTATCGTCTATTGTAACTGTGGCGCTAAATCCTTTTGGCACACTCTCAAGGCAATGAAAGCAAGAGTTAGACATAGTAATAACTACTTATAGTTTGGCGTAACTAAAACGGTTTCAACCGTGGGTAGGGTAATGTTTTCTTTTAATTTCCATGTTTTATCGATAGGTTCAATAAAAATGGAGTAGGCACCCTCAGTGTAATTTTCAAGTAGTGCGGTGAATTCTTTGTTTGCATTAGCTGTAAGTGTCGCTTCAAAGTCGTGAGCTTTAATTGTACGGTGATAAAACGATACTTTTAAAGCCGGTACATTACTGCTATCGCCTTTGGTAAATTTAAAACTCACTCGGTCATTAGTTACTGCTAATTCACCATGTAAGTAGAGCGCTTTAGCTTTCTCGAATTTACTGAGCTCTAAATTAATTGCTTTACCTTTTTTATAGTAATCATCAACAACCATATCTGGGCCGTTGCCAATTGCCGTTATCAGTAAAGTAATACAGCCAACAATGGCTGCTAGCGGGAAAAAAATTAAAAACCAAGGCCAAAAGTTTTTATACCACGGAGTAGGTTGCATAGTGACTCTAATGTTAGTTTCGAAGAAGTTATTTTATAGTAATTGTACGTAAAAGACTAAAAAAAAGCCTCCTAGTGGAGGCTTTTTTGATCTGGATTAATCTATTGAATTCAATAAATTAATTTATAAACATTCTATTAACAGCATGCTTATTTATCTTGCGATAAATTGTAAACGTACGCTGTTAAAAGGTGGATTTTATCTTCACCTAAAATGTCTTTCCATGCAGGCATTACACCAGCACGACCGTTAAGCAGAGTTTCTTCAACGGCACGTTGAGAACCGCCGTATAACCAAATGTTATCTGTTAGGTTAGGCGCGCCAAACGGTAGGTTGTGAGCAACCGACCCTTTACCGTCTGCACCGTGACATGCTGCACACATTGCAAACTTAGCTGCACCAGCGGCTGCATCTTTTTGGTTAACTGTACGACCAGAAAGGCTTAGCACGTGTGCTGTCATTTCTTTTATACCTTGTTCACCTAATGCTGCACCCCAAGGAGGCATAGCTGCAACACGACCAATTAGAAGAGTTTCTCTAATTTTGTCTGGTGTGCCACCGTATAACCAATCTTTATCAGTTAGGTTAGGGAAGCCAATGCCGCCACGTGCATCAGAGCCATGACACTGCGCACAGTTTTGTGAGAACAAACGTTGACCAATTTCTAACGCTAATTGACCATCTGTTTGTTCATGCTCAGTACCATTTTCAAGGGCTAGCTGCTGTGCTGCATCACCATCGATTTTAGATTGAACCAAATCTAAAACAGGTACTTTTGCAAGTCGATTAAAAATAGGACCAAAACGCTCCTCTGCTGCTTCATACTCTTTATCAAGCTTTACAAAACGGCCTTCTTCAGCTGCTAACTTAACGGCTTCTTTCGATTCCGCTAAAGATGTAATACCCTGATTAGAGCTTGTCCATTTACCTAACCCTTCCCAGTTACCTAAACCTGGATAAGCCGCTAAATAGTAAACCGCCCATATAAATGTTGCGAAGAACATGTAAGTCCACCACTTAGGTAGCGGATTGTTCAGTTCGGTAATACCGTCATACTCATGCCCACAATCTTCACCTTCTTCAACACCAGCGTAGTTTTTTAAGTTCCACACTAATAGGCCAAAGATAATAAGTAAGCATGCTAGGGTTAAAACAATAACCCAAATACTCCAAAAGCTAGTCATTTTTCAGACTCCTTTTCCTCGTTAGAGAGTGTGTTGTTATGTTTTTTTTCATCTTCAAAAATGGCATTAGCAGCGTCGTCAAAACGATTTTTGGTACGCTTGCTGTATGCCCATACAACAATCACAATAAACAATACTAAAATTACCAGAGTTAAAATGCCTCTGTATGTTCCGTAATCCATAATAATTACTTCAAGTGCGTGCCAAGCTGTTGCAAATAAGCGATAAGGGCTTGCATTTCTGTTGCGCCTTTACCGTCATTCATTGCATCAACTTTGGCAACGTCAGCTATTAGTTCTTCATCGCTACCGTATCCTAAACCCGGATGTTTTGGGTTTTCTGGATTAATAGCGAATGTATCACGGAAAATTTGTAGTTTTTTCAGAGTTAAGCTGGTATCAACTGTGTTCTCTGCTAACCAAGGAAAACCTGGCATATTAGACTCAGGAACCACATCACGCGGGTTCACTAAGTGAGCATAATGCCAATCGTCCGAGTAACGTTTACCAACACGAGCAAGGTCAGGACCAGTACGTTTAGAACCCCATTGGAAAGGGTGATCCCATACTGACTCGCCTGCTACAGAGTAGTGGCCGTAACGTTCAACTTCGTCACGAAAAGGACGAATCATTTGTGAGTGACAGTTATAACAACCTTCACGCACGTAAATATCGCGACCTTCCATTTCTAATGCATTTAGAGGACGTAAGCCATCTACTGGTTTTGTTGTGTCGTCTTGGAACATAAGTGGAGTAATTTCAACTAATGCACCAAAGCTAATAGCAAAAACAGTTAGTATGGCCATAAGGCCAACGTTTTTTTCTACTATTTCGTGTTTGTTTTGTGAATTTTTATTGCTCATCATCTCACTCCGTTATGCTAATTGTGCTTGCGCGTCTAACTTCAGTGATTCTTTTTCAGCTGAAATTGTACGGAAAACGTTATAAGCCATAACTAACATACCTGTTACGATGAATACACCGCCAACAAAACGCATTATGTAGAAAGGATGTGATGCTTCTAAAGACTGAACAAAGCTATACATTAATGTACCGTCAGCATTAACTGCACGCCACATTAGACCTTGCATTACACCTGAAATCCACATTGCAACAATGTATAAAACAACACCAACAGTGTGTAACCAGAAGTGGGTGTTAACAAGCTTAATGCTGTACATACGACCTTGTGCAAACAGTGCAGGGATAAGGTGGTAAATAGCACCAATCGAAATCATTGCTACCCAACCAAGTGCACCTGAGTGAACATGGCCTACAGTCCAATCTGTGTAATGAGATAATGCGTTCACAGATTTAATTGCCATCATTGGGCCTTCAAACGTAGACATACCATAGAAAGACAACGATACAACTAAGAAACGAAGTACTGGGTCAGTACGTAGTTTGTGCCACGCACCAGATAGGGTCATTATACCGTTTATCATACCACCCCAAGATGGAACGAATAGGATAATAGACATAACCATACCTAAACTTTGCGTCCAATCTGGAAGCGCAGTGTAATGAAGGTGGTGAGGACCGGCCCAAATGTATAAAGATACAAGTGCCCAAAAGTGAACGACCGATAAACGGTAAGAGTAAACAGGGCGACCCGCTTGTTTAGGTACAAAGTAGTACATCATGCCTAAGAAACCAGCGGTTAATAAGAAACCTACAGCGTTATGACCGTACCACCATTGCACCATTGCATCTACTGCACCAGCGTAAATAGAGTACGATTTAGTTAACGATACAGGCACAGCCATGCTGTTTACAATGTGCAACACCGCAACTGTAATGATAAAGCCAGCGTAGAACCAGTTAGCAACATAAATATGCGACACTTTACGTTTAATTAAAGTACCAAAAAATACAACTGCATAAATAATCCAAACAACTGCGATTAGAATATCGATTGGCCATTCTAGTTCAGCGTATTCTTTAGAGCTTGTAATACCAAGTGGTAAAGTAATTACTGCTAATACGATAACTAGCTGCCAGCCCCAAAATGAAATTGCGGCAAGTTTGTCTGAGAAAAGGCGCGTTTGACAAGTACGTTGAACGACGTAATAAGACGTCGCAAAAAGTGCACTTGTACCAAATGCGAAAATTACTGCGTTCGTGTGTAACGGACGTAGTCGAGAGTAAGTTAACCATGGTGTATCAAAGTTAAGTGCTGGCCAAGCTAATTGGGCAGCAATCAGAACCCCAATACTCATGCCAACGATGCCCCAAATCACTGTCATAATAGCGAATTGGCGTACAACTTTATAGTTATACTCAGTTTGTGATGCTACTGTTTGGCTCATTTTCTGGCTTCCGCTGCAATAAATGCGTTTAGAAATGAATTACCCACTTGAAAAGTGGGGCCTACTATTACTTCACAAGCATGTTACCTAAAACGTTCAAAGCATGAATGCTTCAGAAAACAAACTCGAGAAACCCTAATTTTTGCGAGGGAAATAATAAATTTTTTGGCCTAAAAAAGATAGGTCAATTACGTAATATTATGACATCAATCAAACTTTGTGACTTTGTTGTCTATTTTTTGATTAGCTCAGTGTCTAATTTTGGTTATTTAGTGCACCATGCTTGTCATTTATAAGCTTGATTATTAGTATCTGCTTTTATTCGAAGGACATGTTTTATGAAAGCAACCCAATTTTGTTTTGTGTTTTTGTTACTTTTACTGTTAACCGCCTGTGATTCTGGTGAGCATAAAAACGCAACGGTCCTTAAAAACTCAAACTGCAAACCTAACTTAGAATGTATTTATCCAAATAATGTGAAAGTGTGGCTTAGTCATCAATCTCTTTCACCTGAAACACCTTTTACAATTTTCAGTAAACTGCCTGATGATATAAAAATAACTCAAGCAAAGTTGAAGGGCATCACTATGTATATGGGGTTTATTCCGCAGCAGTTTGTAAAGCAAGGCGACTTATGGAAAAGCGAAACCATGGTTGGCATTTGCTCAGAAAATAATATGCTTTGGACCTTAGAGTTAACCGTTATAAATACAACTACTTCAAAAGAAGATACCCTCAACTATAACTTCTACGTTACCTACTAATAAACTCTTATTTTATTACGAATTAGCCAGCCAACCGATCACGTTTTATCCCAAAATTGTTGATTTGTACAAGCACACATACTCCATACAATGTAGTCCACATTTAAAAATCATACCTAACAAAGCAAGAGTGTTTGTTATTGACTATGAGCAATAGGCTTTTCTCATGAGTTAGCAACTATCAGGTTGTTTTACCTTTTTAATAATGCCGTGTGATTAAGTTGTTAATACCTGAATTATTACTAATCAGCAGGAGTAATTACATTTGATTACAAAGTAGCGGTGTTTGATTTCATCTGTACTTTAATTGTGTATAAGTTTTTTTAAATCATTAATTTTAAATTGTATTTTTATATTAACAATGAAACAAAGAGTAACCTTTGTACCTTTTATAGGGTGGTCTTTTTTACCTTTGTTAAAAAGTACTCAAGCGTTAAGTTTTCGTTCAGTTAAGTGCGCTTAAGTTGCCTGCCGACTCATTCTTCTTATAACAAATGAGCATTACCAATCTTGGTAAATTCCAACAAGTAGGATTCTTTCATGACTAAATCGACTCTTGGTCTAGCTGTAGTTGCAGCCATCCCAATGTTTTCAAGTGTACATGTACTAGCAGCAGACGAAGCTGCAAATTCAATCGAAAAAATTCAAGTTACGGGTTCACGCATCAACCGTACTGATATGGAAACAGCCAGCCCAATTACTGTTATTGGCGATGACTTTATTGCAAAAAGTGGTTTCACGTCTGTTGCCGATATTCTCTCAACTCAACCCTCTGCTGCGGGTATAAGCCTTGGTGCTTCAAGTAATAATGGTTCGGGTGGTTCTGCAACTGTTAACTTACGTGGCATGGGATCACAACGTACCCTAGTGTTACTAAATGGTCGTCGTATGGTTTCTTCTGGAACCGGTGCAGACTCTTCAGTTGATTTAAATACCATTCCTGTTGCAATGATCAAATCAATTGAAATCTTAAAAGATGGTGCATCAGCGGTGTATGGATCTGATGCAATCGCCGGTGTTGTTAACATTATTACCAAAAAAGATTTTGAAGGTACTGAGCTTAATGTTGAAGGAAGCCGCACAACGAAAGGTGATGGTAATAACTACGGTACTAGCTTATTACATGGCATGCAGATTGCCGATGGTAACTTAGTAGTTGGTGCCCAGTTTTCAAGCCGTGGAGAAGTGATTCAATCAGATCGTAGCTTTGTGCCTGCTGGACAGTCGTCATTTATTCCACAAGGTACTTTAGGCGGTAAAACATACGAAGGTAATGGTGTATTTGCCGATAGAACAACGTCGTACGACTTCACTACATCGAGTTATGCGCAAACACCAAACGATTTGTACAGCCTTTTTACAAGCTTTGATAAAGAGCTAGACGCTGATACCACATTTAATGTTGATCTAATGTATACACGTCGTGACTCATCACAGCAATTGGCACCTCAACCAGCCAGTGTAGATTTACTTACAGCAAACCTTGATAGCGAATACACTAATGCGTTTATCGCCGACGGTGAGCTTGCCGATTCGCTAGAGTATCGCAGAAGAATGGTTGATGCTGGCCCGCGTATATACGAGCAAACAACAGACACATACCGTGCATCTGTGGCATTACAAGGCATTTTAGATAACGATGCAAGCTGGGATGTGAGTGCTACATACGGCAGAAACGACTCTAAAGATAAAGTACAAAACTCGATTAATGCAAGCCAAGTAGAGCAAAGCATTTACGCAAACCAAGCACTTTGGTTTAGTGGTGATGCACTTAGCCGTGACTTTTTAACTGCTAACGATTCTATTTACACCGAAAATAACGAAGGTGGAAATGAGCAATTTATCTTATCAGCAGGTTACAGCGCACTAACCGATAGCGATATTGGTTACGCTATAGGTATTGAGAACCGTTTTGAAAGTGGTTTTTACACACCTGATTTAATTACACAATTGGGCCAAAGTACAGCTGCTCAGCAAGATCCTACTGAAGGTGATTATTCGGTACAGTCGATTTACTTTGAAACATCGATGCCTGTATTAGAAGTGGTAACACTTGAAGGGGCTGCACGTTACGACAATTATTCTACGTTTGGTGGTGAGACAACGTGGAAGCTTGGCGCTACTTGGGATGTAACAGATTCATTTATGGTTCGTTCTGTACTTGCAACTGGCTTTAGAGCACCAAACGTTGCTGAACTATTTGGTGGTAACTCGGGCTCATACGATTACCTAGCCGATCCGTGGGGTAACGAGCAAGATGCGCAAATTTTAGTGAACTACACAAGTGATGCTGACTTACAAGCAGAAGAAAGCCGTTCGTTTACATTTGGCATGGTGTGGGAAGTGGTTGAAGGTTTATCTACAACGCTTGATTACTGGAAGTTTGACATCACTAACGCTATTACGCGTTTAGATGTTCAAAACGAAATGAACAACTGTTTTGCGGGCGACACGCAATCGTGTGATTCGGTAAATATTACCCCAGCGGGTGATTTATCAAACTTAAGCTCTGCATTAACCAATGTTGGCTCTCAAAAAACATCAGGTATTGACTGGAACATTGGTTACACTGCCGATAACTACCGCATCAATCTAGATACCACTTACTTGGTTGAATTTGAGCAAGATGATATTGATTACACGGGGACTATTGACGGTAACATTGGCGGCTACTCTAAAATCAAATCTAACTTGTCTGTAAATTACGATTTGTCTGATGCGTTGAGTGTGCTTTACAACGCACGCTTTATTCGTGGTATGAGTGGTGATTATTACGGTGAGTCGTTCAGCACTGATAATGTTATTTACCACGATATTTCAATGACGTACAACCTAAATGAATCACTGAAAGTGACAGGTGGTATGAATAATATTTTTGATAAAGAGCCTGAAGAAGTCCTTGGCGGTAATGACATGGGCACCGTACCAGAGATTTACGACGTTATTGGTTCACGAGTATTCGCAAGTATTAATTACAAGTTTTAACTGTAAGTAACTTGTACGCTATTTAACCATTCTATTTATAGCCGAATTCAAGTTAAGTATAAAACTTTCAAGGCTCCGTGTTTACGGGGCCTTTTTTATTGAACAAAGTAAACGAGGGAAGTAAACTAAAAACAACAAAAAAAGGAGAGTTGATTGCTAAAACAAGACGAAAATTTATCTTTTGTCATTGAGCCCGAGTTAAATGCGCGTTCAGAGCAGCGTATTGATCTGTATTTTTCTATTCCTAATGAAATGGGAATAAATCCAAAAACGTTAAGTGAAGAATCTTACTTCAATAACCAGTTTAAATCTCACTTAGCTTACAACGCCAATAATATTCATTTGCCACTAGTACGAAGCCGTTTTGTGAGTAAAAACAAAGGTGAGCAGCAGGATTACAGGCAAAATCTAAATTTATTTTGTTACCAAGTGCGTTTAGCGCTCGATGCTGATATTAAGGATGCACTTAAATTAAATGAGGCAGAAGAGTTTTATAATCGCGCAAATGAATTATTTGAGCAAAGCGAAGGGTTATTAAAAAAGCTACGCCGTTATACCCCCGATGACGAAAAATTACTGCCATTTTATACAAATGCAGATAACTACCTTAGCTGGCACGTAGAACAATCATTTTTAAAATTGTTAGATGAAGGGCCGCGTAGTAGTGATTTTGCTAAAGAGCGGAACGACCTTTTGCAGTTTTGTAAAAGCGAAAACGTTTACCGAGCAGATAAAAATTACAACTCTGAAACCACACTACAAGATGCTAACCGCATCACAAACAAAATGCGTTTGCTACAACGTTTAATTGAGCATGGAGTAATACTGCAGCGTAATACTCGCTTTTTAAATAGTTACTTAAAGCGATTAGTAAAAGGCACGGTGACTGCAGTTATAATGGCGTTTGTTATGTTAGTTATCCTTAATGCACGCTCAAGTTTTACCGAGGTCACAGCCACGCTTATTTTGATACTGGGTGTTATTTATGGCCTGCGTGAAATATTTAAAGAAGACATAACCCGTGTGATTTGGCGTGCTATTGTACAAGGGCGGCCAAAATGGCGCTTTACATTTAAAAACAGTATTACCAAAGATAAAATAGCAAGTCAGTTTATTTGGCTTGAGTATACGCGGTTTAAAAAAATCCCCAAAGAAGTACAAACTATTTTTTCAAAACGTCGTCAACAAAATAAACAGGCTGCGCAATGGCTGCATTTTGCAAGTGAAACCCGCGTGTCGGCAAAAGAGTTTTTACCAGGGTACGATACGTTACAGCAAACATTGCAATTTAACTTAGCGCCATTTGCCCGCTATTTAAAGCGCGGTGAAGGGAAGCTTTATCATTTAGACAGTAACAAAATATCAAAACAAGCCGTAGAACGACGTTATCAATTAAATATGGTACTGGTACATACAGAGGGCGATAAAACACTTTATCAGCGTTATAAAATTACGTTAAATCGCAGTAAAATTGTCAATATTGAGCTTATTTACTCTAAAAAATAGGTTTTATAGCCATATAATTAAAAAAGGGGGATAGATATAATCTATCCCCCTTTTTTAATTATTTAAGCGTTACTTAGTTAGCTAAACCATGTTTGCTATATAAAGTTACTTTGTCTGAAACAAGTGTAATCTCTATATTTTTAGACTCGTCGCCCCAAACACAGTTAGTGTGAAGCGTTTTTTCTACACAATTATCTGCACTACCTAGTACGGCTTCAACTTCAGCTTTATCCATACCAATTTTAATCTTTTCGTAGTTTTCTACTGTTACTTTAGAGCATGCTGCAAGGCTTAGTGTAGCTGCAATAATTAGGAGTTTTTTCATTGTTGTATCCTACTTAGTATTAATGTTTAAATTTTCTAATTTGGACAATCATGCCCATACGAGGGTGATCAAAGTAATGAATTTCACCACTTATTACACGTTTAAACTGAGAAAAACGTGACGACTCTACATCACCACTTTGAAGTTTTTGGCTAATATCAAAATCTGCAGTAATAAATAAATAATGGCGTAAATGAATTTTAAATAACCCATCTAATTCCCATTTACTTGTTGATTCATCGGGCTCATTAAATAGGCTAGGTTGTGGGTCCAATAAGCTGACAAAGTCTGGGTTTGAATAGCGTGGCACATCAAAAACGCGTGTTTTAATCTGCTCACCGGCAAATAAGTGCATGCTTGGCGCACGTGATTTACTTTTTGCTTCAAAACGCCAACCAGTATGTAAAATAGGGGTTAAGCCTTTACGGTCTAGTTGCTCATACTGCGTTTTAAATTGTAATTGCTCAGGGGCAAGTAAGTAGGTTTGTTCCATGGTATCGAGTGCGGGTGCCATAGGCGTTACGGGCAGTTTATCGTAGCTTTGTACATAGTCGGTACTTGCGTCGCAAACACCCGAGCGAGGGTTATCGTTTACTAGCGAATCGGTAAATGAACGCGTCTGAAACCGCGTGTCGCCATCAATACAGGCTTGCATGGCTTGCTCGGTATAAAGTGGTGTTAATAAATCAAGCGTGTTTTTATCTTCAATAGCCTCGTGTTTTAAACTAAAGTCTTCTTGTAAGTAGGGGGCAGGGCGCTGTTTAAATATCAGCACCTCAGCTTCAAACCAACGCTCTGCAACTGCAGTGCTGCTAAATAAGCAACATAAAACTACCAGCGATTTTTTTAGCAACATTAATGGCTAACCTTTTTTTCGAAATCTGCAATCATAGCAGTGACCATTTTTAAGCGTTCGCGGGCATTTGCCTCACTAATCGCAAAGCGCAATTTATTTGCGCCTTCCATTTTATAAATATGCGGTGCACTTTGTATCAGCCCAATAATGAAGCTAGGATTAACCTTAGTATTTTGACTAAATTCAAAGTAACCACCTTTAGGGTTTGCTTCTATTTTTGTTATCCCTAAATTACTTGCCTGCATTTTAAGTTGTTGCAAACTAAATAAGTTTTTAGCTGCATCAGGAAGTAAACCAAAGCGGTCTATTAATTCTACCTGTAACTCATCAATGTCGCCTAGGTTAGCACAACTAGCTACACGCTTGTACATACCTAATCGTGCATTTACATCATGTATATAATCATCAGGCAGTAATGCAGGCAGTTTTAAGTCAACTTCGGTTTGTTTTTGTAATAGGTTTTCAAGGGTGGGTTCTTTACCCTCACGTAATGCATTAACTGCTTGTTCAAGCATTTCCATATATAAGTTAAAGCCAATAGTTTGCATTTGCCCAGATTGATCGTCGCCCAATAATTCACCTGCACCACGAATTTCTAGATCGTGCGTAGCAAGCGCAAAACCAGCACCTAAATCCTCTAACGACTCTATGGCTTGTAAACGTTTACTTGCATCTTTTGACAACGCTTTAGGGTCGCCTGTGAGTAAGTAGGCATATGCCTGATGATGGCTTCGACCAACACGACCACGCAATTGATGTAATTGTGCTAAACCTAGCTTGTCGGCTCTATCCATAATAATGGTATTTGCCGTAGGCACGTCAATACCGGTTTCTATAATGGTTGTACACACGATTACATTGTATTTTTGGTGATAAAATTGAGTCATTATTTGCTCAAGCTCTTGCTCGCGCATTTGCCCGTGAGCGGTAATCACATTCGCTTCAGGTACCCATTCACTTAGCTCTTGCGCCACGCGCTCTATTGTTTCAACGTTATTATGCAAAAAGTACACTTGGCCGCCACGTTTGATTTCACGCAGAATGGCTTCGCGAATAAGTTCTACATCACGTTGGCGAACAAAGGTTTTAACCGCCAAGCGTTTGGCCGGTGGAGTCGCAATAATAGATAAGTCGCGCATACCACTCATTGCCATATTAAGCGTTCGAGGGATAGGTGTTGCAGTAAGCGTTAAAATATCGACATCTGCACGTAGTGCTTTAATTTTTTCTTTTTGGCGCACACCAAAGCGGTGCTCTTCATCTACGATGAGAAGTCCTAAATCGTTAAATTTAATGTCTTGTTGAATAAGTTTATGTGTGCCAATAACAATATCTAATTTGCCATTAGCCATATTTTCTAGGGTGTCTTTTTGCTCTTTTGTTGAATTAAAACGAGAAAGCACACCCACTTCAATAGGAAAGTCAGCAAAACGGTCTTTAAAGTTTTCATAGTGTTGCTGCGCAAGGAGGGTAGTGGGCACTAAAATGGCAACTTGTTTACCATCGTTAACAGCAACAAAAGCTGCACGCATAGCAACCTCGGTTTTACCAAAGCCTACATCACCACACACTAAACGATCCATCGCTTGTTTTGATTGCATGTCGCCTAATACAGCTTCAATTGCATTACGCTGGTCGTCGGTTTCTTCAAACGGAAAACTTTCACTAAACTGGCGATAGGCTTGGCCGTCTAGGGTAAATTTATTACCTGGTTTAGCTTGACGCTGTGCGTATATATCAAGTAACTCAGCGGCTACATCACGTACTTTTTCAGCAGCTCGTTTCTTTGCTTTTTCCCAGGCGTCTGAGCCGAGCTTATGCAGTGGTGCACTGCTTTCTTCGCCGCCTGAGTAACGGCTGAGCATATGCAGAGCCGACACCGGCACATACAATTTAGACTCACCGGCGTATATTATGGTAACAAATTCCGTAATTACACCTGCCGCATCAATAGTTTGTAAACCTTGATAGCGGCCAACACCGTGATCAAGATGCACAACGGGCTGACCTTCTTTGAGTTCAGCTAAGTTACGAATAAGGGCATCTTGGCTTGCTTCGTATTTGTGTTTACGACGTCTGCGCTGCGATACTTTAATGCCTAGCAGCTCTTGTTCGGTAATAATCGATAAAGTAGGTTTAGAGCCTAGTACAACACTTTGCTCAAGCGGGCTTACAATTAAGCCTACATCACTATCGCTTTGGGTAAATTGTTCAAAGGTATCAAACTCTTTAAATTTTAAACCGCTGGGTTTTAATATGTTGAGTAACGATTCACGACGGCCATCCGATTCAACGCTCAGTAATATGCGGCTTTTTTTCTTCTTTTGCGCTGCGACGTAGTTTATAAATGCAGCATACGGTTCGTGCTGTTTATGATCTATTCTTATTGCGGGTAGTTCACTAACCAATAAATTTTTATTACCTGCTTTCGTGCCTAGCTTGGCAAGCGATAAACGAATACGCGCAAATTGCCCTAAGTTAGAAAACAGCTCGTCAATTGGCTGATATAGTGCATTGGGTTCAAGTAGTGGGCGCAGTGGGTCTACTTTACGGTTTTCATAGCGAACATTAACATCGTGCCAAAAATTGTCGGCGGCGTGTTCTAAATCGCCTAACTGCATAACGGTTGTGTTATCAGGCAGGTAGTCAAAAATCGTGGCTAGGCTTTCAAAAAATAACGGCATGTAGTATTCAATACCAGCAGGCCAATTTCCTTTACTAACTTGCATGTAAACAGAGTCTTGCTCTGAACTTGCACCAAACTTTTCACGGTAACCAATTCTGAAACGCTCAATATCTGCCTCATTAGTTGGAAATTCGTGTGCGGGCAGTAATTCAATTTTCTCTACTTTTTCGTCAGAGCGCTGCGTTTCCACATCAAACAAGCGAATCGTATCAAGTTCGTCATCAAAAAAGTCGAGCCTAAATGGATGCGGGCTACCCATAGGGTATAAATCGACGATTGAGCCTCGAATGGTGTACTCACCATGTTCCATCACTTGTTGTACGTTTAGGTAACCTGCTTGCTCTAGATTTTGTCTAAAATTATGAGTGTCGAGCTTATCGCCTACTTTAAAGTTTATTGTTGAACCATAAATAAACGAGGCAGGCGCGGTGCGCAGCATCAGCGTAGACACAGGCACGATCAATACGCTTTGTTGTTCTTTTTTTAGGGTATTTAATGTGGCTAAGCGCGCAGAAATAATATCTTGATGAGGAGAAAAATGATCGTAAGGCAAGGTTTCCCAATCAGGAAATACCATCACCGGGTTATCAGGTAATAAGTAGTCTAGCTCTGTTTCAAGGCGCAGCGCGCTGGGTGTGTCGGGTGTAACAATTAATACTAAGTTTTCTTGTTGTTTAACACCTTCGGCAATGGCAATACTTAAACCACTTCCGCTTAGCTGCCCCCACTGAATTTTATCTTTTTGAGATTTTACCCAAGGCAAGGCTGCCCATTGCTCAAACGCCATTTATTACTCCATTTGATTGGCTCTTATAAGCTAAGAGCCATTCTTTTAGTTAGTCGCGGTATATTTTTGTAAGGTCGCTGTAGTGATCAATTCGGCGATCACGCAAAAACGGCCAGATACGTCTTACGTTTTCTGAGCGTTTTTGATCAACTTCTACCACTAATATTTGTTCATCGATGTTGTTAGCTTGCGCTAAAAACTCACCCTGAGGCCCAGCAATAAACGAGTTACCCCAAAATTGAATGCCGCTGCTATGTCCGCTTGGGTCCCTCTCGTGGCCAACACGATTACAGCTAATCACCGGTACTCCGTTTGCGACCGCATGAGCACGTTGACTAATAACCCATGCATCTTTTTGACGTGTTTGTTCATCTTTGTCGTCATTCGGATCCCAGCCAATAGCGGTTGGGTAAATTAATAGCTCGGCACCGGCCATTGCCATCAAACGCGCCGCTTCTGGAAACCACTGATCCCAACACACCAACACACCTAATTTACCTACCGATGTTTGAATCGGCTCAAAGCCTAAATCGCCAGGGGTAAAGTAAAACTTTTCGTAAAAACCAGGGTCATCAGGTATATGCATTTTGCGATATTTACCTGCAATGCTGCCGTCTTTTTCAAGCACCACAGCGGTATTGTGGTACAAGCCTGTAGCGCGCTTCTCGAATAATGACGCCACAATAACAATATTGAGCTCTTTAGCGAGTTCACCTAAGGTGTTGCTGCTTGGCCCAGGTATGGTTTCTGCAAGGTCAAATACATCAACGTCTTCGGTTTGGCAAAAATAAAGACTGCGATGAAGCTCTTGCAAAACAACAAGCTGAGCCCCGCTTTTTGCAGCTTCCCGAATGGCTTTGATTGATTTAGCCATATTTTCATCAGCGTTATCGCTGTTGCTTTGTTGCACTAAAGCAACGGTTAATTTTGCAGGGCTTGTCATTGTGCTGCTCCAGCTAAAAATCCACGTGGTAATTGCATTGTAATACAGTGTAGGCTGCCAAATTGCTCAATAATGGGTTGGCAATTTACGCCGATTATAGTGTGCTGCGGGTATGCTTTTTGAACCTGTGCTAAAGCACGGTCGTCGTTCACATCGTTGTATATAGGAACAAGCACAGCATTATTAATAATTAAGTAGTTAGCATAGGTTGCAGGTAAGCGCGATTTTTCATCGTCATACACGGCTTTTGGCCATGGTAACTCAACCAAATTATATGGGGTGTTATTAGCCGTTTTAAAGCCTTTTAATTGTTTTTCCATCGCATTAAGCGCGCTGAAATGCTCGTCATTTTCATCATCACATTGTACATATACTAGCGTATTGTTTGGTGCAAATCGGACTAGCGTGTCTATATGGCTGTCGGTATCGTCACCGGCTAAATAACCGTGATCGACCCATAAAAAATCGGTGGCCCCTAAATGCGTTTTTAATAAGGCTTCAATATCGTTAGGTGATAAATTAGGATTACGATTTTTATTAAGCAAACATTCGCTGGTTGTTAGCAATACGCCGTGCTCGTTTATTTCAATACCGCCACCTTCAAGCACCATATCTAGTGCTTGATAATCATTGTTAGCGTGGCTTAGCTGCTCAACTACTGCCTTATTGATTTGATTATCAAGTGCGCTTTCAAATTTATTGCCCCAGCCGTTAAACGTAAAATCATAGATTTTTAGTTTAGTCTCATTGCTTATATTTGCACACGTTAGTGGGCCGTGATCGCGTGCCCATGTATCATTAGTAGGTGTTACAACAAAATAAACACGTTCGAGTTTAATACTGGCATGAGTAAGTAATGCAGTAATATGTGTTTTTAAGGCTTCGTTGTGAGCAACAACAACCAACGATTGGTAGTGTGTTATATGTTTTGCAAGCTCAACATAGACAGGCTCAACACGGGCTAAATTATCAGCCCAATCGGTATGTTTATGCGGCCAAGTAAGCATAACAGCGTCTTGCTCAGCCCATTCAGGTAAAAGTCTAAAGTTCATGGAATTTTTATACAAATAGAGATACTGCTAGTTTAGCAGCTGTGTTACTTCCAAGTCACTTGAAAAATCGGTTTGCTTTAGCAAGTTAAATTTACTGCAAATACAATTATTCAGTGGTTGAATCGTCAGATGTTTGTTCTAGTTCTTGGCGCTTTTTTAGTTGGCGCGTTTGCGCGTGCAAACTTGCTCTGACTACTAATTCTTGATCAGTGTTTCTGATAGCGGTGAACAGCACGGTGTATTGGTAATGATCGTTGTCTTGCTTTTCTATAGCTACAACCTCGGTGTAACAATACAGAGCTGATGCTTCATGATGTAAAAAAAGTTTTGTCCTAAATGATTGCCCAATTGAATACACATCAGACGATGTAAATTTAATACCGCCGCCGCCATAACTATCGCAGTGTATTGCATTTTCTTGCGCTTGTTCAGAGGCTAAAATGTGGCTCATAATTAAATCTATTTTTCGCGATTGCGCTTGTAAAAACGCGGCAAGCTCTTGCGCTACATCGCCTAAGTTTCGAAGTGGACGTAATGAGCTTTGTTCAAGTTCACTCACTTCATTAGCTAATCTAAAAAGAGGCGGAATATCATCATCAAGTGCTAGCTGAGATTTAGGTACTTGCTCATTGGGTACAGCAAACAAATTAACCCTAATGCTCTCGTTTATTTGAAAATACTCTTCAAACTCGCTTAATCTTTGACTATTCATAATTATCTCCACGACGTGATATTTAAATAGTAACGTTGTGAGGGGTAAATTGCTAGCAGTTAAAATCGCTAAATACGTTGTTTATACGCGGTTTTTAGTGATAAAAAAGCGGTCAAACTCTTCCTGAGATTGGCCGCTTGGGTATTGATTTTGTAAGTAACGCTCGTTATTTAAGTAGAGCGGCTAATTCATGTAAATCTTTCACAACGTGATCAGGTTTTTTCGCAAGCGGATATAACGCTTTACCTGGGCGTGCAATAAAGGTTGTTTGTAAGCCCGCTTGTTTAGCACCCGCTACATCCCAACCATGCGCAGCAATCATCATAGCCTCGTTGGGTGCTACGTTTAACTTTTTAAGTACCCAGTCGTAGGCACGTAAATCAGGTTTATATATTTTAATATCTTCAATGCTGTAACGCGCGTCAAAATATGACAACAAACCTGCATTTTCAAATTGAGTTTTAACCCCTTTATTTGACGAATTAGTTAAGCTTACTAACTTATAGCCCTGCGCTTTGAGTTTTGCCAGTCCATCTTTCACATCGCTGTGCGGCGGTAGTGATAACAGCGGCGTAACAATGGCTGTTTTAGCTTCCTCGTTGGTAATATTAATATTGTTATTCTTTGCCACCATAGCTAGTGAAGCTACACCAATTTGGCCAAAGTCATGGTAATCACCGGTTACTGTCTCTACCAGCGAGTTGTGTAACATGGTTGAAAACCACAAAGGCAGTAAATCTTCTCTGCCACCTAATGCTTTTCCTATTGAGGTGCGCATACTGGTTAGGTCGAGCAAGGTTTCGTTTACATCAAAAATAAGTACTTTTGGTTTGTCTTTACTTTCTTCTGCATTTACTGAACTTACTAATAAGCTAGCAGCTAAAGTAAGGGGTAGTGTGAGTAATTTTAATGATTTTAGTAAAGGCATTATTTTTTTTCTCCATCGAGTGCGGTCATCACATCACTCGGCTCTGCACGCAATGTGTAATCTTCGTTTAAGAACGCGTATGTAATGATGCCATTTTGGTTAATTACATAGGTTGCAGGAAGGGGTAGCTGGTAAGTTTTGTCGCCGTAGGTTTGTTCAAAATCAATCCCAAAGCCGGTATATAACTCTTGAATACGTTTATCGAGTGTGAACAACAAGCCAAATTGCTGTGCAACCTTATTACCAACATCTGAGAGCACATCAAACTCGAGCTCATTTTTTTGGGCAGTCGTTAAGGTTTGATCTGGCAGCTGGGGAGATATGGCGATTAACTGAGCGCTCTTAGTTTTAAATTGAGGTAAATAATCATTCAATGCTTTTAATTCTAAATTACAATACGGGCACCAGGCACCACGGTAAAAACTAATCACTACTGGGCCTTTTTTTAATAAATCTACCAGTTCTACATTTTTGCCTAGATGGTTTGCCAAGGTAAAATTTTCTACCTTATCTCCTACCTGTAGGGCATTGTTTTTTATGTGCTGAGCAATTAATTCTTCGTTCGTTGTATTCATTAATGCTAAAACGTCTGCGGGTAAATTAGCTTCTTTTTGAACATTAAATGCATCTATTTGTGCTTTTAAACTCATGGCTTAGTCTCATCAATTATTAAATTGCATAAAAGTATATGGTTTTAAATATTTAAATAAACATTGCAAAACTGAAAGCTTCATTCGAAAATATTAAACATTGAAAAGACACTGTGGTTTTTTATGTACAGTTTAAGTGACCTAGAAACGTTTATTGCCGTGGTTGAAAATAAAGGGGTGTTGGCAGCTGCTCGTGAACAGCGTTTATCACCTGCAACGGTGAGTCACCGCTTAAGTAAATTAGAGCGAGAGCTAGCTACTGTGCTTGTGTTTAGAGACAGCAGACGCGTTCGCTTATCCCCAGCGGGAGAAATATTCTATACCCGTATTGGTGCCATAATTGAAGCATTACGCGATGCAGAGCACAGTATTGGCGCACGAAGTTCATCAGTAAGTGGATTATTGAGAGTCACCATGCCACCTTGGGTTTTCTCTAAATATGTAATGCCTAGGCTTAATGAATTTGAGCACGCTTTTCCAGATCTAAAGCTAGACTTTTTAATAACCGATCAATTTGTAAACGTGGTTGATGATGCGCAAGATGTGGCTATTCGTGTAGGGCAATTAAATGATTCAGGATTGCTTTCGCGTAAAATAGTCAATAACAGTCGTATATTATGCGCCGCACCCAGCTATATAAAAAAGCATTCAATGCCAACAACCATTACTGAGTTGGAAAAACATTTTTGGGTCTGCCTACCATGGCAACGCCAGTTAAAGCTTTATGATGCCCAACAAAAAATTCACACATTTAATGCACAAACACGTTTTACTATTTCAAACTCCGACAACATGACACAAGCTGCCATTGCGGGTCATGGCATTGCTATAAAATCAAGACTTGCCATAAATGACGAACTTAAAAATGGCGCATTAGTAGAAGTGATGCCAAACGTATTGGCACAAAGCGATGCCCCTGTATGGTTTTTACGGCCACAAAATAGTTTAACAACTCGAAAAACAGAGGTATTTTTTGATTTTATGAAATCGTTATTCACATGCACCGACTAATCGGTGGTAAGTGCGCTTAATTACAGCCATCAACAAAAAGCCTGTAAGTTCTGCAATAAATGCAATGATTATTGCAAAGATAATTGCTGCTGTAATAGAGTCTGTTTTTAAAATTATTTGCCCTTCAAAACGTTGCCATACTTGCTGTTTTATAGTGTGTAGCTCGCTGGTAAGTGTAAACAGATAAGGCGAACTTGAAAACGCATCAACAGCCTTTACCAACGTTTGCTGACGCTGGCTGAGAGTTTGAATATGATTGGCACCTTTACCGACAATTTCATCGCCTAAATTTTCATAGTGTTCTATTAATTTGGTTAGGTCGTTGTTAAAGTATTTTTTGGCGTCCTTTTGAAAAGGCGCAATCGCATTATTTGCCTCAACTAATTGAGCGTTTAATGCTTGGCCAAAATCACTGACAAATGCAGGTATTTGCACGCCTAAAAGCAGCCCGCAAGCAAAAAAACTCAGTCGGATGTAGTCTAAAATTTTACCCATGAATACCCCTAATAAAAAAATATGACATTTATACAACTAAAAATTTACATTTAACTAGTTTTTTATATTCAAAACTCGTAATCTTACGGTAACAATAATAACAACAGGTGTTTACTAAACATGACCCAAAAGAATAAATTTGCGTCAACATTTGTTGATATTTCAAGCCAACTTAAACGCTTTGTTTCTCGAATTGTACAGCCTGATGACGTAGACGACATTGTGCAAGAAACATTTATAAAAAGCTACGAGGCTGATTTAAAACAAGATATTCAGTATACCCGTAGTTACATGTTAAAAACCGCTAAACATTTAGCATTAAACCATGTGGCTAAGTGGGACAACAAATTTAATGATTCGCTTGATGATGACAGCGAATTACCTGTGTTGCTAAAGTCAATGCAGCTTGAAGACGAATACACGTCCAAAGAGCGTTTTTTACTGTTTTGTAGAGCAACAGAGCAATTAAGTCCATCAACCCGTAAATGTTTTATACTAAAAAAAGTATATGGCATGAGCCAAAAAGAGATCGCAAGCGAGATGCAGCTTAGTCAGAGTACTGTTGAAAAACACATTGCTAAAGGGTTATTAAAAACCATGCTTTACATGCGCGAACACGATCAAAGCCAAGTGGCAAAAACTAATCACGACAATTCTCTCTATCCGTTAACCGTAAAGAGGGTTGCAAAATGAGCAATGTTCATCAATTTACTTCAAAAGATTTAATCTTAGAAACAGCTTGTAACTGGATCAGCGCCATTGACCGTGGCTTATCAAAAGATGAAAAAGAGCAGTTTACACTGTGGATGATGCAAAGCAACGCCCACCAAGATGCACTTTACGAGCTAGCCCACCTATGGGATGAAATATCTGTTTTAAACGAGCTCAGTAATTTATTCCCTCATCGTAATAGTAAGCAACCTAAAAAAAGATGGCTGGTTTCAACGTCTATTGCAGCCAGTTTATTTGCAGCACTTATGGTGTGTAGTTATCTATTAATTAATTTAGAAAACGGTTACAGCCAACAGTTAGCAAAAGTTAATTACACTAAAATTTATAGAACTAAAGTTGGCGAGCAAGCAACTTACGCATTACCCGACGGCACCATTGTGCAATTAAATACAAATAGTTTATTAGAAGTCGCTTATAGCAAAGGCCGCAGACAACTATTGCTCAATAGGGGGGAAGGTCGATTTAACGTTGCTAAAGATGCATCTCGCCCATTTAGTGTAATGGCTGGCAATAAAAGTTTTACTGCATTGGGTACTGTATTTAATGTTCAGCGCAATACATCTTCCGACTTAGAGCTGGTGGTAACCGAAGGCAAAGTAATGATCACCGATCCGAGTGTAGCAGTGGATGCCAGCGACTTTAAAGCCTATCAGTTAGCTGATAAAAATGCAGAAAAAATACGCCAAATTAATGCCAATATAGTTACCTCTGGCGAAAAGGCTGTTATAGAAAAAAGCATCACTAAGCCAATCACTCAGCTTTCTATTGATGATGTTGAACGTGATTTAGCTTGGCAAAATGGCATGCTTGTTTTTAATGGTGAACCGCTTAGCGACGCTTTAAATGAAGTGAGCCGTTATACCTCTACACGCTTTAAATTATCGTCAGAAGAACTTGCGTCTATTAAAGTAGCCGGTGTGTTTAAAGCAGGCGATGTGACTGGTCTGTTAGAAAGTTTACACACTAACTTTTCTATTAGCCATGAACGCCAAGGTAAACACACAGTAACGCTTACGCAAAATACAAAATCATAAGAAGCAGCTATGCAAATCAGACATATGTTAGATAAAGTTGCATCTTTAAATCCTGCACGTAAAAAAAAGATTAAAAAAAAGAAACAAAACCATAGAGGATTTTTGTTTGCCAGCTGTTTATATACAGTGCGCAGTAACCAATTGCATTTATTGAGTGGTTTATGTGTGTTTGCACCCGCTATGTTTAGCCTAAGTGTGCAAGCCGCAAGTCAAACTACCGGGCAAATGGTGCAATTTGATATAAAAGCGCAGCGAGCAGACAAAGCCTTAATTGAATTTGCTAAACAAACCAAGCAAACCGTGGTGTTTTCATACGAGTTAGCTAAAGAATATGAAGCAAATTCAGTCTATGGATTTTATACCCAACTAGATGCGCTGGAGGCATTATTGGTAGGGACTGGGCTCGATGCGGTTGTTGATCAAAATGGATTACTGAGTATAAAACTCAAACAAATCAACAGGAATGATAACAACATGATGAAGCTTTCAGCAGTCAGTGCAGCAGTATTACCGGCATTACTGGCGGTAAATTCTCAAGGTGTAAATGCGGCAGAAGACGTTGCCCAAGAAAAAATCGAAAAAATTGCAATTGTTGGTAGCCGTGTAGCAGGGCGTTCGGTTGAAGATTTACCCGTTCCGGTCGATATTTTAAGTGCTGAAGCACTTGAAAATACAGGCCAGACTGAAGTGGGCCGTATGCTACAAGCAATTGCGCCTTCATTTAACTTTTCAAGTTCATCTATCAGCGACGGTACAGATGCATTAAGACCTGCAACATTACGCGGTTTAGGTCCCGATCAAACATTGGTATTGATCAACGGTAAACGTCGTCATCAAGCTAGCATTATCCATATTAATACCTCGGTTGGTCGTGGTACTGCGGGTACCGATATGAATGCTATACCGGCTTCTGCAATCAAGCGTATTGAAGTTCTTCGTGACGGTGCAGCCGCTCAATATGGGTCTGATGCAATTGCAGGTGTTATCAACATTGTATTAAAAGATGGCAGTGAAGGTGGTAAAGCTGCAATTAACTACGGTGAATACTCTGAAGGTGACGGTGAAACAGTTAATGTTGATTTCAACAAAGGTTTTGCACTCGGTGACAATGGCTACTTAAATACAACTATTAATTACCGTGATCGTGCGCCAACTAATCGTGCAGGTTTGCATGGTTCGTGTCAGTTTTACGGCTGTGAAGAACTCAGCGATGGAACATTGCTGGCAGGTGACCCACGTGAATTAACAGCTGATCGTAATACATTTAGAATTGGTGATGCTGATTCGCAACAGTTTGGTTTAACCGTAAATACGGGTTATGAACTAGGCGATGGCGAATTATATGGGTTTATCACGTACTCAACACGCGACAACGAATCTGCCGCGTTTTTCCGTCACAATGCTAATGCGGGTGGCAATCCGGTGTTACAAGATGGCGACGCAACAATTCCACTTGGCTTTTTACCAAAAATAAATACCACCATTGATGATATTTCTTACAACTTTGGTTACAAAACAGAGTTTGATAACGATTCAAGCCTTGATTTATCGTACACGTACGGTGAAAACAGTATCGACTACACAACAAGCGATACAATCAACGCGTCGTACGCTAACTTTTTACGTTATGAACAGGGCTTAAGCGCGGCTGACATTCGTGCGAGCATCCCGCGTGAAGCGTATGCTTATGGCATGGAATTGTCTCTGCAAACAATTAATTTAGATTTTACTCAAAACTTTGACGATTACTCACTAGCAATGGGCGCAGAAATGCGTACCGACGAGTACCGTATTTTAGCTGGTAATGAGTATGCTTATCGTGATTACGATACGAATAACGGCGTAAGCATTTACAGTGGTTTAAGTGGCGGTGTTGGCAGCGAAAACGCGTCTGGCGGTACGCAAGGCTTTGGTGGTTCGTCACCTGCATCATCAGTTGATGAATCTCGAGATGTGATTTCGTTTTATTTAGACGCTGAAGCATATGTTATTGAAGACGTAATTTTATCGGGCGCACTTCGTTACGATAACTATAAAGGGTTTGGTGACACGGTTAACTTTAAGTTAGCGGGTAACTGGGCAATTACAGACGATATTTCATTACGTGGTGCGCTAAGCTCAGGCTTTAGAGCGCCGTCTATGCAACAACTTTACTTTAACAACATCAGTACACAGTTTGTTGTAGGGCCAAATGGCACATTAGTAGCCGAAGAAGTGGGAACGTTCAGAAACGACTCTACACTGGCACAAAGTTTAGGTATTCCAAAACTTAAAGAAGAAAAATCTCAAAACCGTAGCTTAGGTATTGTATATAACGTAACAGATAGCATTAACGTAACGGTAGATTACTACTCAATCGATATTGACGACCGAATTGTTATCAGTAACCGTTTAGGTAAAGGACTTTCTACTAGTTTAGACGCAGCGCTTGTTAGCTCAGGTGCTGGTGCAGGCCAGTTTTTCTTAAACGGTGCAGACACAGAAACAAGCGGTATAGATTTTGTTGCAACCTACAATACTGAAGGGTTTGGCGGCACACTTGATTTTACCCTTGCTGCTAACTTTACAGAAACTGAAGTTGTTTCGTTATTCACACCATCAGGCTCTGGTCTTGAAACTGTGCCAGTTGAAAGCGTGTTTTCAGATCAAGAAATTTCGATTATTGAAGAATGGCAACCAGAAGATCGTATTAACCTAAGTGCGCTTTATCAAAATGAAGACTGGACCGTTAATCTGTCGCTTAATCGCTTTGGTGAATACACAGTAGAAGACGGTGGTCGTCAAACTTACGGTGCCGAAATACTAACAGACGTAAAAGTTAATTACTTTATTAACGAAAACCTATCTGTGAATGTGGGTGCTAATAACTTGTTTGATGTATACCCAGACAAAAATGAAATTGGTAACTCTCGTACAGGCACAATTGTAGACGCTAACGGCAATACTGTTGTAAGTAGTAATGGCGTGTTTGAATACTCTCGTCGTTCAGCACCTTTTGGCTTTAACGGCGCATACTACTATGTAGGCGCAGAGTACCGCTTTTAATAACTAACTCTCCCTTTCGTTATTTAACTCAAAGGGCCGAAAGGCCCTTTTTTTGGTTTTATATTTAACACTGATTAGCTAATAGGTTTTAATTAGAAACTAAGCTAATTGTGTAGTTATCATACTCTTTAATGTTATTCATCACCGTCATCAGCGTATTGTGTTTACTGTTTTCATCTGCTTTTATAAGCACCGAACTTATTTCATATTTAGCTGCAAACATGGCTAAGTTGTTCGACACTTGCTCTAAGTCAATTAACCTCCCTGAAAAGTAAACGCCGTTATTTGTATCAATACTGAAAACTGCATTTTTGCTTTGTTTTTCAATACTTGGCTTGTCTAATGGGCGGTTTAATTCAATGGCGACGGGTTTAACAAATGAGGTAGTAACAATAAAAAATATGAGCAGTATGAACACAATATCAAGCATTGGGGTCATGTCTACGTCGGCGTTATCTTGCAGTTTAGCTGTTTTATTTTTCATATTGGACCTTACTATTTTAATTAAAGCTGCGGCGCCACAGCGAGGTTTTTAGGATCCTATTAACAAAACTAGCACAGCTGAAAAATAATACAGTTAAATAAATATTCTAATAACATTAAATATTTGTATAAAATATGTTCTAACATGTAACTAAAACATATTCATGATTTTTGAGTAATAAAAAACCCAGCCTGTCGCTGGGTTTGTATGGGTAATAATTTACTGAATAGCTAAAAAACAATTCAGGTTAGTTAGCTTTTTTGCATTCGGCTCATTTCAGCATGACAACTTTGCATTGTAAGGAGTGTTGCGGCAAGCGCGGCTTCACAATCGGCAGGTTGTGGTTTATCCATCGCTTCTTTAATTTCCGCTAAGGTTTTGTCCTCAACCTCTTCAAGCTCGCTTACATAGGTGCTGTCGTTGTTTGAACTAAACGTGGTAAGAAGCGCGGTGTATGCTCTGCGTGCTTCAACAGCAAATGACGACCCTTCTTCTCGCTCGCCTTGCTCGTTTATAGCATAGGGTTGCAGGCGTTCAATACTTACTCTGCGCGCATCAATCATGCGCTGAAATAGTGCCCCTATGGCGGGGTCTTCAATATTCTCTTGTGCTTTTTGGTAAAAATCGATACCGCTGTTCATTACTTGGATGATGTCTGAAATATGATTAGCGTCTGTTCCTTGAAGGGTGTTCATAATGACCTCTTTAATGTTATGAATGAAACTTATCATAACTAAAGCAAGAGCCATTCCATTTTAAATGGCGGAGTTAAGTAACTGATATTTATATGTATCTAGAGTTTATAAAAATAACTAGGCGAAAAAACACTATGACGCCTAGCAAATCTTACAAATAATCGTGTAATAAATTTATTTTAGTTCATCGGCCACTTCAGCTACTTTTTGACGAAGCCAAATATGGCTAGCATCTCTGTGCAGCAGTGGGCTCCAAATCATGTCTAATTCAAAAGGAGGAATAGGAAATGGTGGCTCTAAAATTTTAAGACCGGCATCGTCTAAATAAATATTAGCCGCTTTTGATGGCAAAGTAGCCACTAAGTTTTGCTCTTTTGCCAAGTGAATGGCGACATGGTAGTTACGTGTAAATGTGGCAATGTTTCTATGTTTACCAAAATGAGCAAGTGCTTCATCAACCCACCCCAGTTTTTGCACATCTTTTGGATCCATACCAACGCCCACGCCAAAGCCTGTTTTACTTACCCATATGTGGCGAGCTTTTAGGTAGCTATCAAGACTGAAGTTTTCGATTATTGGGTTATCGGCTTTTACTAGGCAGCAAAAGCTGTCTTTCCAAATACGCTTATGGTGAAACGATTGCGGAAGATTTTCAAAACGGTTAATTGCCATATCTACTTTACCGTTTTCAACATCGTGAAAAGTCACGTCGCTTGGTGTGAGTATATCTAACGTTGTATCTGGGGCTTCTTCGTGCAGTTTGCTTAGTAGTTTTGGTGCAAGTGTACTGGCTGCATAGTCACTGGCCATTATCCTGAATACACGTTTACTTTGGCTGGCTTCAAACTCTCTGTTTGGTGCGAGTGTTTCTTCAAGCGTCATGAGTATGCCACGAATGACGGGTTGTAACTCAATGGCACGTTCTGTTGGCACCATGCCATCGCTAGTACGAACTAAAATAGGATCGTTAAAAAGGTTACGAAGGCGCTTAAGGCCGTTACTCATAGCTGGTTGTGTAATGCTTAACTGATTTGCAGCGCGTGTAACGTTGCACTCACGAAGCAGTGTATCGAGGTATACAAGTAAGTTTAAATCTATTTTGCTTATATTCATGTGTGTGTCCTTGCGCCTACCAGTGATGGATAAAACGCTGTGCTGTCGGGTACGGGTAAATATGATTTATTAGGCCATTTTTTATATTTTGTTGCGCCTGCTTCCAAAAGTTAACATCAATCAGTTCAGGGTGTGTGCTGATTAAAAACTGTTTGTATGTCGGGTTTGGCGTCACAAATGTGCAAAGTTGCTCAGGGAAAACGTCCTGCGGGGCAACAGAGTAGGTTTGCTCATCCATTAAGTAGTCATCGTAGCTTTTGGCCTTGGGCAACGCTCTAAAATTCATGTCTGTTAAATATTGCACTTCGTCGTAATCGTAAAAAATAATGCGCTTGTGTTTACTTACACCAAAGTTTTTTAATAGCATATCGCCAGGAAAAATATTAACCGCTATCATTTCTTTTAAAGCTTGGCCGTATTCTTCTATCGCATCAGCAGCGCTTGCGTCATCAGCATTTTCTAAAAATAAGTTTAATGGTGTCATGCGCCGCTCAATATACAAATGCTTTATGATCAGCCAATCACCTTCAATGACCATAGACGAGCCAATCGTTTTATGAAGTTGCTCAAGTAAATTACTATCAAATCGTGCTAAAGGAAATACGACGTTTGAATACTCTATTGTGTCGGCCATTCTACCAACCCGGTCATGACTTTTAACGAGTTGATAACGTTTTAAAACTGTGTCGCGACCAAACGGTTTACTCTCACCAAACTTGTCTTTAATTACCTTAAATACATAACCAAAAGAAGGGAGTGTAAATACCATCATCACCATACCCGGTGTACCTGGTGCAATCGTAAATTCATCATTTGAATGTGTTAAATGATTCAAAAATTCACGATAAAACTCAGTTTTTCCCTGCTTATGAAAACCGATTGCATTATATAGCTCTGCAATCGTTTTGTTGGGCATTAACTCATTTAAAAAGCGTACAAGTGCTGAAGGGGCGTGTGTTTCAACCATAAAGTAAGCGCGGGCAAAGCCAAAAATAACACGCATCTGTGACGATTTAGTGAGTAGGGCATCTAAATATAAGCCTTTATCCTCGTGGTGAAGAACAGCAATAATAAAAGGTTGCACACCACTTTCAGACACAACCCGCCCAACAATATAAGCGGCCTTATTACGATAAAACGCGGTATGTAAAATATCAAAGCGCATTTTCCACGGTTGATGATGCGTGTCAGGCGCTTGTTTATAAAATGCTTTAACTAGCAGACGAATATCGCGCTCTAAATCAACAAACGGGGCTTTAAAGTCAAAGTGATTAATAATGCGTTTAATTGTAGGCTTAAGGCCATCAACAACTGGAAAATAACTTCGGTATTCTGACTCAACAGGAACCGATGGCGCATCTTTTAGCGTGGCTTGTACAAATATAAAATCGTTATGAAAATAACGTCTATGGTAAAGCCTGCAAAACACCGAATTATAAAATGTTTCGGCAAGTTCAGCCTGAGGGTGAAAACATAAAAATTGTTGATATAGTTTTTTAACTTCAAGCCAAAGGACTTCGTCGAGTTCGTGCGAAGGGTGATCTTGTTTTAAGGTCTGTATTGTTTCGTTAACGCGCTCATCGTAGTAACTAATACGCAAACGGCTAATATCATTAATTGCTTGCCAGTCTTGTTTGGCAAACGCAAGGGGCGCTTGAGCGGTTATTTTTTGAAAAAGCTGATAGTGCTTTTTAAAGCCAGTTAAAATTAATTCAGCAATATTACGTGGCTGCATTAGCACTCCTTATTACACAGTAGAGCTTATACTCTATTTTGTTAAGGGTATGTTATTTTAGGTTTAAAACCAAGCTAAATTAATAGGGACTAAATTTTTCAATTAACTAAAAGCGCACAGTGTAAACTGAATAAAGTGGCGATTAATTACTCTTTTTTATAACGTTCGATTTTTTTCTCAAGTTTTTTAATTCGTTTGGTAATGGTAGATACATCTTTTTTATATTCTTTATTTATTAACTTAAGCTTTTTAGAGATGTCTTTTGAAATTCGCTTTTTATCGTCGTCAGCCAAAATATGATTTAAGCGCTCCTTTTGTTTGTATTCATTACGTTGCTTGTCTCTGTCGAGAATAGCAAGCTTATGGTTATTACTGCGCAGCTCTGCCTCTAAGCCTTTTAAAATTTGCTCTCGTTCAAGTGCATTTAATTGTTTTGAATAATTAGCATCAGGTCCTGACTCTGTGACGTTAGCAGTAGTCACTTTATAAGCCGTTGCTTGGTTATCACACGGGAACTGAGAAAAGGTAGTGCCTTTTTCGGTCACGCATTTATAGTAGGTGGTTGCGTTGCAATCGCTACTTAAAAAACACATACAGGCAAATAGTACAGCAGAAGGAGTGAATTTAGTCATAACAGCCATCCATGAACGTAGTTTATTTTGTTAAGTCATTAACAGGTAATAAAACTATAACCTAGCTTGGCAGTATCGCAAGCTAGGTTAATACTCAGGCTATTCAGAAAAGGTTTTAAGCTTTTTAATGCTTTGCACTAAAAAAGGAATATCTAAGCGCTGTTCGATAGAAAAACCTTCAGCGGCAGAAATATTTTTAAAGTTACCATCTGAATCAATTAAGGTGATTCGATCTTTTTTATAAGCAATTACAACACCTTGGCTGTAATTAACGCCCATATCATCTTTTTTCTTATATAAATTCACACCGAGCATTGTTTGTTTAGCAATGGCGCTGCAGTTTAAGTATTTGCCAACACTCGTTGTAATTAAATCGCTAGGTTGTATCAGCCCATTTATTTCAGCAATGTTTTTATCAGAAGTATATAAGGTTGATGTAGTGACTACTTCTGCGTTGTCGCTTGCTAAACTAAAGGCAAAAACATGCGTGTTGTCGCGTGGCGCTTGCTCGTCGTTCCCTTTAATAACTCTAATGGCATTACTAGTATGGGCTTGATCATTAATAAAGTTGAGGTTATCAATACCCACAACTTCAATACTACGGCGTTGACTCTGCCAAGCTGGAAGTACTTGCTCTTGTAAGATAGCGGCTTTGTAATACGACGGTAAACCATATACTAAACCAAACAGCATATCGTCATGGTTAGTAGGTTGTAAAAATAGATCTGTTTTATGTAGCTCTTTGTTGTTATTTGCAAACTTCATTAGTTGTGCATCAGTTTCAAACACAAAAATATCTACGTTGGCTTGAGTAAACTCGTCACACTTAGCAAGTGGTGCCGGTGCTTGGTAATTAATATTTTGGTTACTAATTTTTACGCTATGAGCTTGGTTGTAAGTTTCTATGTCAAGCAAGTCATTTTTAGCCAGTAAGCTTTTAGCGGTAGTTGGGTACGAAAGCGGCAACACGTTATCTTGCTTGGTAATATCAAATTTTAAGTTAGCGTCTGCCCAAATATGAATGCTGTGACTAAATGCAAAACAAAGTACTAAAAATGAAATAGCGTAACGTGCAAATTTAAACTGTTTTAAGCGTGCCAAATGGTGCCAGGTATAATTGCTTACGACTAATTGAAAACCTAAAATCAATAGCACAATACCGCCTGCAAGAAACGTAGTAAGTGCCGGGGAGGTGGTTAAGCGGTTCCAAAGTAAAGAAATAATTTCGGGCAGGGCCGATGGGTTTAAATGATAACCCAAGTTAACATATACATAAGCGTCTAAAGTTAACAAAGACGCGCCAAAGGTGGCAATAACAGCTGCCATGCCACGAATATGGCGTGGGTAAGGAAACACTAAACTCAGAGGAAATACCGTCAGCACAAACGCTAAAAAGGCAATAAAGCTAGTATGGCTAAGCCATGTTACTAGCATATAGGTAATGCCCATAAAGCTTGTAGGAGGCGAGTCAGCAAATAAATAGCTTAAGCTAATTAGTAGCGCTAAACCTATGTTGGCAAAGGTAAACCAATGCCCCCAGCTTAGCAACTGACTTGCTTTTGATGAAAACTGATTGTGCTGCGATAAATTCATGTGTTTATTTAACCGACTGTGAAAGTGCTTTTGCAAAGTTCTCAGTTACAGCTTGTCTTTTCCCTGTTGGTACATGCTCTTTTAGGATATGCGTGATAGAATTTCCTAAACACATAAGACTTAAATCAACCGGTGCTTTGTGTTGAGTTAGCACATCAATAAGCTGGTCGACGATTTGTTCTACTTCTTCATTAGAGTATTTTGATAAGATTGGCATCAGTTGGTTCAATAAAATAGTTATATTCCCGTATTTTAACACTTGAGGCGTGAAAAACAAAGATGACAACAGACGTTAAAAAATTAGTCGTTCATTATGTAGACAAAAAAGATGACGATACGCAAATTCACCTTCGCAACGACGAAATGATCATTAATGATAAAGTCGCTGTTTTTATCGAACAATTACACCATGCATTCACGGGTAAGCCAGGTAAAGGTTACTGCGCCTTTAGTGGCGAAAAAAACAGTATTGTTGCGTCATCTATGCAAAGTTACCGCAATAACGAGCTGGGCTTTTGGCACTTAACTGAGCAAGCATCTACCGTATTAAAAGAAGAGCTAGATAAATACGCATTTAACGAAACAGGCTATTTGGTATTTTGTCATTACCAATACGTGGCTACTGATTATATGCTAATTGCGATGATTAATATTAAAGAGCATTACTCAATGACCTCAGAGCTAGATTTAGCAGCCTCGCGTCATCTTGATATTTCTCGTATGCAATTAGCAGCGCGTATAGATTTAACCGCATGGGATACACAACCTGAAGATAATCGTTATATTTCGTTTATAAAGGGCAGAGCAGGGCGAAAGGTTGCTGACTTTTTCTTAGACTTTTTAGGCTGTGAAGAAGGTGTAGATCCAAAACAACAAAGCCAAGTTATGCTAAATGCGGTAGAGGATTATTTATCAGAGCAACAGTTCGATAAATCAGAAAAAGATGATTTACGTAAGCAGGTGTTTGATTACTGCAATGACTGTGTAACTACCGGCGAAGAAGCAAGCGTAAGTGAACTTTCAGCCGCTATTTCAAAAGGTGATGACAGCCCGTTTGACAGCTTTTGTAAAGACCAGAGTTACGATTTAGAAGAAACGTTCCCAGTCGATAAAAAAACCGTAACCAGTATGGTTAAATTTTCAGGTTTAGGCGGCGGTGTGAGTGTAAGCTTTGAGCGCAAGCATTTAGGTGAGCGTGTAACATACAACGAGGCAACAGACACGTTGGTGATTAAAGGGATTCCGCCAAACCTTAAAGACCAACTGCAACGCTTTATGGAAAGTGAAGGCGAATAAGCCCAGTACTGAGTTAACAAACCGATTAAAAGCGTGATATTCATATCGCGCTTTTTTTTGCCTGTTACGCCACTAGTTAATTTAAAGCTAGTTGTTAATTTCGTATCTATAAATAGATTAAAGATCTTAATTGTACAAAGAGTAGTGAATGAGGGGCAAATGAGCAGACAAGTAAAATTAAGCCTTTTTTTCATTTTTCTTAAGCGCAGTTTCTTATAAATATAATATTACCACCGAGAACACCGAGGCGCTGCGCGCTTCACAGAGAAGACAATAGCCCTTAAATCACTACTCCTTGGTGACAAAATCACTTAGCAATGTACGGTGTAAAGTTTGAGTTGGCTTTGTAGACGTAGAGCTTGCTCACGTTAGAAGCGAAGCTTCTTATTATTTATAAATATGACCACCGAGAACACAGAGTCGCTGGCGCTGCACAGAGATAAACAAAGTTAAACCCAAAAAATATTCACCAGCCCTTAAATCACTTTTCCTTGGCTTCTCCTTCACTTCTCGGTGGTGACATAATCACTTAGTAATGTACGGTGTAAAGTTTGACTTTATTTTGTAGATACCATCTCTCATTTTAAGCTCCAAGAAAGTTAAATACGGCCTTGAAGCTTAAAATGAGAGATACAAGACGTAGAGCTTGCTCACGTTAGAAGCGCAGCTTCTTGTTATTTATAAATATGACCACAGAGCACACCGAGGCGCTTCGCGCTACACAGAGTTAAAAAGATAGGTTTTGTTGCTTCTACTTGGCTTCCCCTTTACTTCTCGGTGGTGACATAATCACTTTTTTTTAAACAATTTTGCGTGAGCAAGTTTAACGCCTGTAGGTAATTCGCATTAGTGTTGTAGACGTTGAGCTTGCTCACGTTAGAAGCGCAGCTTCTCATTATTGTATTCTGTAGACTTAGGGAAAGCTTCACTAAAAACAAAAAAGCCCCGCTATTTTAAATAGCGGGGCTTTTAAATTAAGTGCTGTTTACTAATCAGCGCTTAATGTTTTTGTCATTGCAGAACTTGCACGACCAGCAGGTTTAATTGAGCCTGCGCGTAAACCACTATCAGGGATAAGTTCACGTTTATCGTGAGCCATAGCCGCTGGTACATGTTTTACTTCACTGTCTGCTGCTGGAGCAGGTTGTGCCATTGGTGCACTTGCATGCCCTTTTGTGATCACTGTTTTAGAATTTAAAGTTGCTTCAGTCGCTTTTTCAACCACTGGTGCTTCTTTGGCTTCTACAGGTGTTTCAGCAGCTGTAACAGGCACAGCCTCAGCTTCTAAAGACGGCTCTTCAGCTTCCACTGGTTCTTCAGTTTTCACTGGCTCTTCAGTTTTCACTGGCTCTTCAACTTTAACTGGCTCTTCAGTTTTAACTGGTTCTTCAGCTTTAACTGGTTCTTCAGCTTGCACTGGCTCTTCAGCTTTAACTGGTTCTTCAGCTTGCACTGGTTCTTCAGCTTTAACTGGCTCTTCAGCTTGCACTGGTTCTGCAGCTTTAACTGGCTCTTGAGCCACTTCAACTTTAGCTAAATCTTCAACAGCAACGGCTTTTTCAACCTGTTCAGACGCGTCAACAGCCGTTTCTTCCGATTTTGCTTTAAGTTCTGCTTCGTACTCTGCAGCAGCTTGGTCAGCAACTGGCACAAAAGCAGGGGCTTCATCAGATTTACTTTCAGCATTTTCGCCTTCAGGGCGACGACGGCGCTGACCCGATGCACGAAGATGACGAGGAGAACGACGTGAACGTGTACGTGTTTGTTCTTCTTCAGTGTCTACAGTTTCAACTTTCGACTCAATAGTCTCAACCTTAACCTTTTCTTCTTTTACCGGTGCTGGCTTTTCAGCGGCTACTGGCTTTTCTTGTGCTTCAGGTTTTGGCTGAACTTGCGGCTTTTCTTCTACTGCAACTGCTTCAACAGGCGTTTTATCAGTTGTTTGTAGTTGCTCAGCGTTTTCGTCTTGAATACGTACTTTCTTACGAACGTTACGACGTTGACGACGAACCTTAGGCTTTTGCTCTTTAGGTGCTTCAGCTACATTGGTATCAGTATTTGCTTTTGCTGGTGCGTCTGTCGCTTTAGCTTGATCTTTATCTGCTTTGTGCTCAGGGCGCTTACGAGAGTTAGAATTACGACGACGCTTATTGCGGTTTTCGTTTTTCTCTTGGTTCTCATTCGTTGCTGGTGAACTAGTTTTTGTTTCTACTTCATCAGTATTGCGATCTGTGCGTTGTTTAGAACGTGGATTATTACGACGACGCTGATTGTTATTACGACGGCGGTTATCGTTTCCACGGCGCTTATTATTGCGTGCTTCTTCTTGTTGCTTTTCAATGGCTTCTTTTTTCTGCTCAGGTGTTTCGCTAGCAAAAATAGATTTAAACCAGTTAGCAAGTGCAGTAAATAAACCCGCTTCTTCTTTGGCGGCTACGGCTGCAGGCTTAGCTGCTGGAGCCGGCGCAGCTTGTGGAGCAGGACTTGAAGGCATAACAACACCCTTAAGCATAGGCTCTTCACGAACAGGTGCTGCAGGCGACTTCGACATTTCGAACACTTCTTGCTCAGGCGCAACAACTTGCTCGTAACTTACGGTTTCAAGTGTTTCGTCTTTACGCAAACGCATTACTTCGTAGTGTGGTGTTTCCATATGTTGATTAGGAATAATCACTACATCACATTTGTGATGCTTTTCAATACGGTGAACACTACGGCGTTGCTCGTTTAACAAGTAAGCAGCCACGGCAACAGGTACTTGTGCATTTACTTGTGCTGTGTTGTCTTTTATTGCTTCTTCTTCAATTAAACGAAGGATAGACAGTGCAATCGACTCATTAGAGCGAACTGTACCTTGACCACTACAACGAGGACACACACCTTGGCTTGCTTCACCTAATGAAGGGCGTAGACGCTGACGCGACATTTCAAGTAAACCAAAGCGAGAAATTTTACCAATTTGTACACGAGCACGATCTGGGCGAGCAGCGTCTTTTAAGCGGTTTTCTACTTCACGCTGATGGCGTGGTGGTGTCATATCGATGAAATCAATAACAATCAAGCCGCCTAAGTCGCGCAAACGTAATTGACGTGCAATTTCATCAGCCGCTTCTAGGTTGGTATTCAGTGCTGTTTCTTCAATATCGCCGCCTTTTGTTGCTTTAGACGAGTTGATATCGATAGACGTAAGTGCTTCAGTAGGGTCAATAACAATTGAACCACCAGAAGGGAGACGAACCTCACGTTGAAACGCAGACTCAATTTGGCTTTCAATTTGGTAGTGCGTAAATAACGGTGTATCGCCTTGGTAAAGCTTAACACGGCTCATAAAGTCAGGACGAAAACGCTCTATGTGCGCTTTAGCTTCTTCAAAAACACGTGGCTTATCAATTAAAATTTCGCCAATATCACGACGTAGATAATCACGAATCGCACGGAAAATTACGTTGCTTTCTTGGTGAATTAAGAACGGTGCTTTAGCACTGTCGGCAGCTTGTCTTATTGCTTCCCAGTGGACTAATAACGCTTTTAAATCGTAATTTAATTCTTCAAACGATTTACCAACACCTGCAGTACGCACAATTAAGCCCATACCTTTAGGTAGTTCTAAGCGGCCAAGCGCTTCTTTAAGTTCGGTGCGCTCATCACCTTCAATACGGCGAGAAATACCGCCAGCACGAGGGTTGTTAGGCATTAGTACTAAGTAACTACCAGCAACGCTGATGAAAGTAGTTAACGCCGCGCCTTTTTGGCCACGTTCTTCTTTATCAACTTGAATTATTACTTCTTGACCTTCTTTGATCACGTCACGAATATTCGGACGGCCATTGAAAGTGTAACCAGCAGGGAAGTAAGTGCGGGCAATTTCTTTTAAAGGAAGGAAACCATGACGATCAGCACCGTAATCAACAAATGCTGCTTCTAAAGATGGTTCAATACGTGTGATTTTGCCTTTGTAAATATTGGCTTTTTTCTGTTCGTGACCTGGGCTTTCTATATCTAAATCATATAGGCGCTGGCCATCAACCAGTGCTACGCGCATTTCTTCTTGCTGCGTTGCATTGATTAGCATACGTTTCATATTGTTACTCTATTAAATTATGTCGCTGACATGACGATGTTTTCTCGCCTGTTCAGTTGTTCCTATTTTTAGAATATGCAGCCTCACGACTGGGTCTTTAACGGAACGGCTCTGTATTTTCGTTAGCAGTATTTTTTAAATGCTGGCAAACAATAGCGTACTAAAACGCTATTAAATTCTTAATGGTGTTAAAACTGTCGGCTTTTCAGCTACGTCTACAAGTTTTACCCAGAAGTCGGCCTGTCATATCAATCTTACTAAATGTCATTCATATTAGGTGCGTAGGGCTCATTAAGTTGGTGAGCAGTACAATGATGTATTGCTAAATTCCGGTTTAAGAGCAAAATTCGCTGCCGATGTTAATGAATACTTATTTATTAGATTTTTTTAGTTCTAAATAAGCTGCTTTACGGTACTACAATAATTGAGCAGTTGCTGAACGGCGTTTTTTACGCCGTCACTATCAGACAAATTATCTGTTCATTGCTTTTTCAATTGCATCAAAAACCACTTCATGTTCAAACTTAACCTGCAATATATTACGCGCATTGCTGTTAATTGACCGCACGTGTTTACTAGGTATGTATAAAAGCTTTGGAAAACTTAACTCGGATCTGTATGATCGGCTACCCAGAATGTGCATCACGAATGTTTTAATGTGTTAAAAAGCACCGTTGTTATTTGCAAATACTAAAATATTTGCGCTGCTGATTATCCCACTATTATAACTGTGTTAGCAACTAAATTATTTTACTTAAATCAGTGATTAGGCAATGTCAGAAAAAACCGGCTTACAAGTATCTTTTGTCACGATCAACGAAGACCATTTAGGTCAGCGAATTGATAACTTTCTTATTACCCATTTAAAAGGGGTGCCTAAAAGCGCAATCTACAAAATTCTTAGAAAAGGCGAGGTGCGTGTAAATAAAAAACGCATTAAGCCAGTGTATAAATTACAGTTAGACGACGTTATTCGTATTCCACCTATAAAAGTGGCAGAGCGCGAAGAGTTTGTACCTTCAAAGCTAGATAAAGTAACGCGCCTTGAAGACGATATTTTATTTGAAGACAAATACCTTATTGTTATAAATAAACCGTCGGGCATGGCAGTTCATGGCGGCAGTGGTTTAAGTTATGGCTTAATAGAAGCGCTACGCGTACTTCGCCCAGAAGAGCGTAACCTTGAGCTAGTGCACAGGCTTGACCGCGATACATCGGGGTGTTTACTTATTTCAAAACGTCGCTCTGTTTTAACATCGTTACACGAGCAACTTCGTGAAAAAACCATGGAAAAAAACTACTGGGCGCTAGTTGACGGGCAGTGGGATGGTAAAACTAAAAATGTAACCGAAGGCCTGCGCAAAAATACACTTAAATCGGGCGAGCGGGTTGTACGTGTTGACAATGTTGAAGGCAAACCGTCGCATACTCGTTTTAAAGTACTAGAGCGTTTTAACGAATGTTCACTTGTACAAGCGTCGCCAGTAACAGGGCGAACGCATCAAATTCGCGTACACACACAATGTAAAGGGCATCCAATTGCATGCGACGATAAATATGGTGACCAAGCGTTTGACGCAGGAATGCGCAAAGTAGGTTTAAATCGCTTATTTTTACACGCCCACGATTTAAGTTTTTATCACCCTAAAAACGAAACCACCATGCGTGTTGAGGCACCCCTTGATAAAGCACTTAGCAACTGTTTATTAAAATTACGTGCAGCTAAAGAGTCTTAATGTATGTCCAGTAAACAATACAAATTAATTATTTTTGATTGGGATGGCACCATTATGGACTCAATTGGCAAAATAGTTAATTGTATTAAGTACAGTGCAGAGTCCTTAAGCATTGCTCCGCCAAGTGACATCGCAATAAAAAATATTATTGGGCTGTCGCTTGAAAAAGCAATGGCGGTGTTATTTCCCAATCACCCAACAAAGCAAACCGCACTAATCAATGCATACAAGGCACATTATAAAGTTGACTCAACAGCCACACCTGTATTTGATGATGTAGCAAACGTACTCAATGCCCTCAAACAAAACGGGGCAGTACTTGCTATTGCAACTGGTAAAGGAAGAGACGGCTTAGAACGCTTATTAGATCAAAGCCAGCTGAGGCATTTTTTTAGTGCAACCCGCACCAGCGACGACGCGCAATCTAAACCCTCACCCGATATGCTTTATCAATTACTAGCTGAGCTTGGCGTAAGTGGCAATGAGGCTCTCATGATAGGCGATACACAAATCGACTTGAAAATGGCACAAGCTGCAAACATAGATAGCATTGGTGTAACCATGGGGGTACACAATGCGCAGCAATTAAGTGAGTTTAACCCAATTGCAACAGTCGATAGCTACCAACAGTTGCAACAGGTTTTAATGGGCTAATACCTAAAGTGCATGTTATTTAGTTTGTAGGCTCAATACATCAACATTAAACTCAGCTAATAATTGGCTGAGTTTAATGAGTGGTAAACCAATTAAACTATTAGGATCGTCACCGCTTAGTTTTTCAAATAAACAAATGCCGAGTCCTTCACTTTTAAAGCTACCCGCACAGTTATAAGGCTGTTCTGCATCGCAGTATGCGCTAATTTGTGCTGTTGTGAGTGTTTTAAAAGTCACATTAAATGGCTCAACAACACTTTCGCTTTGCCCACTTTGAATATCAAAAACACATAATCCCGTTAAAAAAGTTACGGTTTGTCCACTAAATAAGCTTAATTGTTTTACAGCGTTTTCTTTATTATGCGGTTTACCTAGTATTTGATTATTAAACACAGCCACTTGATCAGATCCAATGACTAAACCTTCGTTAAAATATTTAATAGATTCAGCAGCTTTAAGTTCACTTAAACGCTTAACTAGGTCATGAGGTGCCTCGTTTTCAAGAGCTGACTCATCAACGTCTGGCGAAAAGGTTTCAAACGGTAAATTAAATTTTTGTAATAAAGACTGCCTAAAAGGCGAGCTTGAGGCTAAAATAAGCGGGTGCTTCATGAGTGGTTTTCCTAAGATAAATCAGATTGAGTTAGGATAAATCAGATCCGTGAGTAAAACACGTGAAAAACCTAGTAAAAATGGTTTTTTACTTTGACTAACAAACTAACTATCTATATGATGCAGCCCCTATGCAAAAGGTAAAAATTCCCTTCACTCTTCATCCTGGGAAAGCAGCGCAACACCGTTTATCATACGATGGTATTGTACCGCTTGAAAAACTGACTCGTTTACGAGGTGTTGTACAGGAAGAAGTAGGTGAAATAGCGGTAAAAATTCAGTGCAAAAACGATGAGCAAGGTTTAGTTGTGATTAGCGGCAATTTGTCCACACACGTAACTGTAACTTGTCAACGTTGTAATGATGATTTAGGGTTGGATTTGGATCAAGACTTTATGTATTCGCCTGTTGGTTTGGATGCTGAGTCGGATGATCTTCCAGAAGACTACGATGAAGTAGCGCTTGATGAAAACGGTGAAATTAACGTGTTTGAGTTAATCGAAGACGAACTAATTTTAGCGGTGCCATTAGTGCCTACACACAACGAAGCTTCATGCAATTACTCGTCAAAGCCTGCCAGCTTTGGTGTATTAAAAGCGGAAGATGATAAACCAAATCCATTTGATATTTTGAAACAACTTAAGAAAGATTCTTAGGAGAAGACTAATGGCTGTACAAAAAAGCAAAAAGTCTCGTGCAAGACGCGGCATGCGCCGTTCACACGATGCGATCAACGGTCCAACTTTAACAGTTGACCAAACTTCAGGTGAGACTCATCGTCGTCACCATGTAACTGCTGACGGTTACTACAAAGGCGTTCAAGTAATTTCTAACTAAGAGATTGCTTTGATGCTGAATAATCTAACCATAGCGTTAGATATGATGGGGGGCGATTACGGCCCCCGTTCATCTATTCCTGCTGCTGTTAGTGCAGTAAACGCTCACGCCAACCTTACACTTATTCTGTGTGGTAACGAGCAAGTTATATCTAAAGAACTCGAATCCCTCGATTCTTTATCTCACCCAAGACTCATAATTCGTCACTGTAGTGAAATAGTCACTAATGCCTGCGAACCTGCTGTTGCCGTGCGTTCAAAAAAAGATTCCTCAATGCGTGTTGCCCTTGATTTAGTTAAATCAGGCGAGGCTCAAGCATGTGTAAGTTCAGGTAATACTGGCGCATTATTTTTTATGGCGCATTACGTATTAAAAATGTTGCCCGGTGTAAAACGCCCCGCACTTATTTCATCAGTACCTACAGAGCGTAAAAATCCAGTTTATTTGCTCGACCTAGGCGCCAACGTACATTGTGATAGCGAAATACTCTACCAATTTGGTTTAATGGGTTCAGTGGTTGCAGGCCAAGCGCTTGGCTGTGATAACCCACGGGTAAGTTTATTAAACATTGGTGCCGAAGACATAAAAGGCCACGACGACATAAAACACGCCGCACAATTAATGCAGCAAAGTCCGCATATAAATTATATTGGCTACAGTGAAGGCAGCGATATTTTTACAGGCAAGGCCGACGTCATTGTATGTGAAGGGTTTGTTGGCAATGTTGCCCTTAAAACCTGTGAAGGCATAGCCAAACTTATCATGAATAAGTTCTCAAAAGCCCTCGAAAAACACCTTTTATATAAATGTATGGCGTTTATGCTTAGCCCAATCATAAAAAAACTCTATAAAAGGGTGAACCCCGACCAGTATAACGGTGCTTCTCTGGTAGGATTGCGCGGTATTGTCGTTAAAAGCCATGGAAATGCCTCAGCTAAAGCATTTCAAGCAGCAATCGATGAAGCGGTAAAAGAAGTTGAACGCCAACTTCCCACTAAAATAGCCGCTATTTTCGAAAAAACACATTCTAAAGACACGGTGGCCAATCAGTAAATTGATGTGCCGTGTATTTCATTATTTATTTGTTTAATTAAAAAGAGCAAAGTATGGCACAAAAAATTGCACTTCTATTCCCAGGTCAAGGTTCGCAAAGCGTAGGTATGTTACAAGCGCTCCTAGAAACTTCCGACATTGTAAAATCAACGTTTGCAGAAGCATCAACCGCATTGGGATACGACTTAGCAGCGTTAGTTCTTAACGGTCCAGAAGAAAAACTAAACGAAACCCACCGAACTCAACCTGCACTATTAACCTCAAGCGTTGCGATTTATCGCGACTGGTTAGCTAAAAACCCAGACGCCGATGTCGTAATGGCAGGGCAC
Organism: Pseudoalteromonas sp. NH0006-46; assembly: GCF_057547735.1. Classification (NCBI taxonomy): domain Bacteria; kingdom Pseudomonadati; phylum Pseudomonadota; class Gammaproteobacteria; order Alteromonadales; family Pseudoalteromonadaceae; genus Pseudoalteromonas; species Pseudoalteromonas sp. NH0006-46. Next base: position 118,976 of record NZ_BAAJML010000006.1, read on the forward strand.
AGCTTAGGTGAATATTCAGCACTGGTATGTAGTAACGTAATTAGCTTAAGCGAAGCGGTTAAATTGGTTGAAAACCGAGGCTTGTATATGCAAGAAGCCGTACCGGCTGGTGTAGGTTCTATGGCCGCTATTATTGGTTTAGGCGACGACGAAATTAAAGCAGCGTGTGCAGCATCTGCGCAAGGCGAGGTTGTATCGCCAGTTAACTACAATTCACCCGGTCAAGTTGTAATAGCGGGGCATAAAGCGGCTGTAGATAGAGCATCAGTAGCCTGTAAAGAAGCCGGCGCAAAACGCGCATTACCGCTTTCGGTAAGTGTGCCTTCGCATTGTGAACTAATGAAGCCTGCGGCAGATAAATTGGCAGCAGATTTAGCCGCTTTAACATTTAATACACCTAAGTGTGATGTAATTAATAATGTAGATGTAAAAGCAGAAAGTGCAGCAGACGCGATTAAAGATGCACTCGTTCGCCAATTATACAGCCCAGTACGCTGGACAGAAACAGTGCAAGCGCTAGTCGCCCAAGGTATAACGCAAAGCTACGAATTTGGCCCAGGTAAAGTTTTAACAGGCCTGGCAAAACGAATTGATAAAGCAATGGTATGTGGCTCAGTAAACGACGCCGCTTCAATTGATACAGCTAAATAAGAGTATATAACAATGTCTAACTTATTTTCTTTAGAGGGCAAAGTTGTCCTAATTACAGGCGCAAGCCGTGGTATTGGTAAAGCAATTGCAACTATGTTGGTTGCACAAGGCGCAAAAGTAGCCGGTACAGCAACAAGCGAGTCGGGTGCGGCTAACATTAGTGAGTATTTAGGTGATAACGGTAAAGGTTATGCATTAAACGTCACCGATCCTGCTTCAATTGAGGCAACTTTGGCGGCAATAAAAGCTGACTTAGGCGATATTGACGTACTTGTAAATAACGCAGGTATCACGCGCGACAACTTACTTATGCGTATGAAAGAAGCCGAGTGGGACGATATTATCGATACCAACCTAAGCTCTATTTTCCGTTTATCAAAGGCTGTTTTACGCCCAATGATGAAGAAAAAGAACGGCCGTATTATTAATATTGGCTCGGTTGTGGGCACTATGGGTAACGCAGGCCAAGCCAACTACGCTGCGGCTAAAGCGGGTGTAATTGGTTTTTCTAAGTCGCTTGCACGTGAAGTGGCCTCGCGTGGTATTACAGTAAACGTAATTGCACCGGGTTTTATTCAAACAGATATGACCAACGAGCTAACCGATGACCAAAAAGCAGCCACATTAGCAAATGTACCGGCGGGTCGTTTAGGTCAACCTGACGAAATTGCAGCGGCAGTGTGTTATTTAGCATCTGACGCGGCTGCGTATGTATCAGGCGAAACTTTGCATGTAAATGGCGCGATGTATATGGTTTAATAACCATATAGCCTTTAAAAGATTAAAATTAAGTTGGCTTAATTCACTAAAAAACATTGAATTATTTGTGAACTTGCTTTAAACATACTTGAAATTGCTATTAAAATAAGCGATAACAGGGAAAACACACACTCAGAGGTTTGACCAGACAATTATTTACGGTCAAATCATTGAATCAGAGAATTATGCGGCGTAAACTACCCCGCAATCTGAAAATAACGCATTGGCGTTTTAATAAAGGAAAGAAGAATGAGCGATATCCAAGAACGCGTAAAAAAAATTATCATTGAACAACTAGGTGTTAAAGAAGAAGAAGTTAAAAACGAATCTTCTTTCGTAGATGACCTAGGTGCAGATTCTCTTGATACTGTAGAACTAGTAATGGCTCTAGAAGAAGAGTTTGACACTGAGATCCCAGATGAAGAAGCTGAAAAGATCACTACAGTTCAAAGCGCAATCGATTACGTAACAGCTCACGCTGAGTAATCATTGTATATTAAAGGCAGCATTCGCTGCCTTTAATCTATGTATTCAAACCACCTCAAAGTTCATGATTCAAATAGCAAACCTTAACTCCCCAAATTTAACTAACATTAATTTTGTTTATGTTATGTGTTGTCAAACAAGTTTGAGACTCGCACTTTGAGGTTGCTTGGGTATTAATCCCCTTGTGAATCTAATTGGATTAAAAAAACCATTTAAAAAGTAAAATGGTACAAATTTTAATAAAATTATAAATATCCCTTATTGGAGGCAAACCGTGGCTAAACGTCGTGTCGTCGTAACTGGCTTAGGAATGTTGACGCCGCTAGGCAATGATGTTCAATCAACCTGGCAAGGCTTATTAGATGCTAAAAGTGGAATACAAACAATAACACACTTTGACACATCAAAATTTGGAACAAAGTTCGCTGGTTTAATCAACGACTTTGATGCATCGGCTTATATGCCACCCAAAGATGCAAAAAAAATGGATTTATTTATCCAATACGGTTTAGCAGCGGGCGTTCAAGCCTTTCAAGATTCGGGCCTAGAAATCACAGAAGAAAACGCAACGCGAATTGGTGTTGCTGTTGGTTCTGGTATTGGCGGCCTAACGCTAATTGAAGAAAACCACGTTAAGTTACTTAACAGTGGCCCACGTAAGTTATCTCCATTTTATGTGCCTTCTACCATTATTAATATGATCTCGGGTCATTTATCAATAATGTACGGTTTGCGTGGCCCTAACATTTCAATTGTAACCGCCTGTACAACAGGCTTACATAACATTGGTCATGCCGCCCGTATGATTGCTTACGGCGATGCCGACGCAATGGTAGCCGGCGGAGCAGAAAAGGCCTGTACACCTATTGGTATGGGTGGCTTTAACGCAGCCAGAGCATTATCAACTCGTAACGACGATCCACAAGCTGCATCACGCCCGTGGGATAAAGACCGTGACGGTTTTGTACTTTCTGACGGTGCAGGTGTTGTTGTGGTTGAAGAATACGAACACGCAAAAGCACGTGGCGCAAATATTTATGCCGAACTAGTAGGTTTTGGTATGAGTGGCGATGCATTCCACATGACCTCGCCACCAGAAGACGGTGCCGGTGCAGCCCTTGCAATGGAAAACGCATTAAAAGATGCGCAAGTAAATGCAGAGCAAGTAGGTTACATAAACGCCCACGGTACATCGACCAACGCAGGCGACAAAGCCGAAACAGCCGCCGTTAAGTCTATTTTTGGTGATGCTGCAAAAAACGTAATGGTGGGCTCGTCTAAATCGATGATGGGTCATTTACTCGGTGCAGCCGGCTCGGTTGAATCAATTGTGTCGATATTGTCGTTAAAAGATCAAAAAGTGTCGCCTACTATTAACCTTGATAACCCAGATGAAGGCTGTGACCTAGATTACATTGCACATACAGCACGCGATGCAAAACTAGATTACTCACTGTGCAACTCATTTGGCTTTGGTGGTACTAATGGCTCGTTGCTATTTAAAAAGGTATAATCTTTTTTAACAACGAACCACTTTATAAGAGCTCAGTTGTTTAACTGGGCTTTTTTTATATGCAAAAAATAATAAATAATACGCAAACAATCATCAACGCCAGTAAATCAAACGCCGTTAGCACAAGCGACAGAGGCTTAAACTATGGTGATGGCTTTTTTACAACGGCAAAAATAGCTAATGGCCAAGTTGAATATTGGCACCACCATAAAGCACGCTTAGCTGAATGCGCAAAGCGCTTAGCCTTTCCTGAGCTCGACTTTATTTCACTAGAACAACACCTACATAACCAAGTAAACCAAAAACAAACAGGTGTATTAAAAATACTCGTAACACGCGGTGAAGGTGGGCGAGGGTATGGCCTACCAAGTGAGTGTAATTTAACCATTATAGTAAGCGTACTTGAATACCCTACACATTATCACTCGCTTGCAGAGCACGGTATTAGCCTTGAAATAAGCCCAATAAAATTAGCAGCGCAGCCATTGCTCGCAGGGCTAAAAACCCTAAACAGGCTAGAACAAGTACTCATTAAAAACGCCATGCAAACGCAAAATTGCGACGACGTACTGGTGCTCGACTACAACAACCATGTTATTGAAGCGTCAGCAGCCAATATAGTTGCCATTAAACACGGTAAATTATTTACGCCAAAGCTGAATGAATGCGGTATAAAGGGCGTTTATCTGCAAGCGTTATGTGATAAATTAACGGTTGAGTTTAAACACATTACCGTAAACGATTTAACAGAGGCCGATGCGGTATTTATATGTAATAGTTTAATGCACGCCGTACCTGTTAAACGTATACAGCAGCAAAGTTTTAATGTAGCGCATAGCAATACATTATTAACCCAATTAATAGCCAAGGAGGCTGAGTGTTAAAAGTTATTTTATCAGTTGTACTTTTAGCGATTATTAGCACCGCTATTGGCTATCAGCAATTGCAGGCAACTTTGCAAAGCCCACTAAAAGTAAGCGAAAACACCCAATTTGAGGTTAAAAAAGGCACGGGCTTTAATAAACTATGCCAACAGTGGCAAGCAAATAACTGGCTTGAAAGCTGCTGGCGTTACCAAGTTATTGCAAAGCTTGATCCCACACTAACCGATTTAAAAGCAGGGCTTTACGCGCTTTCAAATACCAGTGTTATTAACAACATAAAAAAAATAAACCAAGGCCAACAAATCAGCTTTAGCTTTACCATTATTGAAGGCCAAGCGCTACGCGATGTTATTGCTAACATTAAAAATGCGCCTAACTTAAAAAACGATTTAAAATTAGATGAGTTAAGCCAACAAATTTTGGGCAACAACACATTTTTAGAAGGGTGGCTGTTTCCAGACACCTACCACTACCAACATAACGATACCGCAAGCAGTGTATTAAAACGTGCCGCACACACTATGCAACAAACACTAAACGAAGCATGGCAGCAACGCGCTGACGATTTGCCTTACAACACCGCTTACGAGGCACTCATAATGGCTTCAATTATTGAAAAAGAAACCGCCTTAGCCAGCGAGCGCCCGTTAATAGCGTCTGCTTTTGTAAATAGATTAAACACAAAAATGCGCCTACAAACCGATCCAACCGTAATATACGGCCTAGGAGAAAGCTTTGACGGCGATATTAAATACAAAGATTTACGAAATCACACGCCATACAATACCTACCGTATTGATGGATTACCGCCAACCCCCATAGCCATGCCATCTAAAGACGCTATTTTAGCAGCGGTAAACCCGCCACAAAGCGACTATGTTTACTTTGTAGCAAAAGGCGATGGCAGCCACCAATTTTCAACCACGTTAAAACAACATAACGCGGCAGTTAAAACCTATATTTTAAATAAAAAGAATTAACTTGTTTATGAAACCAAAATTTATAGTAGTAGAAGGCCTTGAAGGCGCAGGTAAATCAACCGCTATTTCGCTTTGCCAAGACTTTTTAAACAAAAAGCAAATTGAGTACATTAACGTACGCGAACCTGGCGGCACGCCATTGGCCGAGTCGTTACGCACCTTGGTAAAAGCCGAGCACAAAGAAGAAATAGCGTTCGAAACCGAACTGCTAATTATGTACGCTGCACGCTCGCAGTTAATGCATAACGTAATAAACCCAGCGCTTGAGCAGGGTAAATGGATTTTAGCCGATCGTCACGATTTATCGTCTCAGGCATACCAAGGCGGCGGGCGTGGCATTAGCTCAAATACACTGGCGTCGTTATCGTCTATGGTATTAAAAGGCTTAAAGCCCGATTTAACCATTTACCTCGACATAGATCCAGTAATAGGCCTTGAGCGCGCTAAAGGGCGTGGCGAGCTTGATCGAATAGAGCAAGAAGCCATTGAGTTTTTTCAGCGCACACGCATGCGCTACCTAGAGCTTGCAAGCGACGACAACTCAATTAAAACCGTAGATGCCAATCAAGAAATTGATAAAGTACATCGCGATATCACAAACGTATTACGCACTTTTTTTGAAGAGCTAAAATAACATGTCCTTGCCATGGCTATATGAAACACAGCAACACTTAGCACAAAGCTTTCGTGGTCAGCGTTTTCATCATGCCCAGCTGTTTTGTGGGCCTGTGGGGGTAGGTAAGTTTGCCTTAAGTGACGAGCTAGCCAATGCCTTGTTATGCCAAAATATTACACAGCAAACAGCCGCACCAAACAGTATTTTAGCGCCATGTGGGCAATGTAAAAGTTGCTCACTAAACCTTGCTGGCACACACCCCGACAAGCGCATAACTCAGGTAGAAGGCCAAAGTATTGGCGTAGACGACATACGCGCCATAAGCGACTTTATGAACCACTCTGCGGCGCAAAATGGCAACAAAGTAGTGGTAATCGAAAACTGCGAAAAAATGACCATGGCAGCGGCTAACGCCTTATTAAAAACGCTTGAAGAGCCAAGCAATAGCCGGTTTTTAATATTAACCACAAGTCAGCCCGCACAACTACCAGCCACTATTTTGAGCCGATGTGCTAAAACCGACGTAAAAGTAACCAGTACGCAATTAGCGCAGCAATGGCTTGAGTCGTTACAAATACAAAGTTACACGTGGCTACCGCTTTTTTACAGCCAGCCATTGCAAGTAAAACAATGGCAAGAGCAAAACCAGCTACAAAATATAGATACCCTCTATAAGTTTGCAACTGAGTTTAAACAAAGCCATAATTTCAAAGCGTTAGTAGATATAATAAATAAACAACCGGAGCTGGTTCGTATATTTACCTTATTTTTAAGCGAGCAATTAAAACAGCAATTATTACAAGGCATGAGCTTTGAAGCGTATCAAGAAGCGCAAAAAGCACTCAGCGAATTTTTGCAAAATAACACAAAAATTCTTGGCCTTAATTTACCGCTCGCCGTATCGCGATTAGCGTACATTTTACGTAATAAATAAAAGGATTATCCATGCAAGAGCTATTAGTAGATATAGACGACCTAGACGAATTATATCGCTGTTACATGCCTTACTTAAAAAAAGGCGGCTTATTTGTACGCACTAACATGCGTTACGAAGTAGGGCACTCGCTGGCGTTACGTGTAACCCTTCCCGATGCACTCGAAGACGACATAGTAACTGGCAAAGTGGCGTGGATCACCCCACAAGGTGCGCAAAGCTCAAATCCACCAGGTATAGGTATTAGCTTTTTAGACGACAAAACAAACCTAAACGCCAAGATCGAAAAACTACTGGGGACTATGTTAAACTCCGGTAATCCAACTTACACCATGTAGTAAAAAACAGGCCCAATTTTGATTGTAGATTCGCATTGCCATTTAGACCGTCTTGATTTTGATAAACTCGATTTAAACCTAGGCCAAGTGCTAGACCAAGCACGTGCCAAACAGGTTGAACATTTTTTGTGTGTAAGCGTAACGCTTGACCAGTTTCCAAGTATGCTTGATAAAATTAAGCACTACGACGATGTATCGGCCTCGTGTGGCGTACATCCGCTCGATCAAAAAGACGCGCTTAACAAACAGCAATTAATTGATTTAGCATCGCACAACAAAGTAGTCGCCATAGGCGAAACGGGGCTTGATTACTACTACGCAAAAGACACCCATGCCGTGCAGCAAGCCAGTTTTGTAGGCCATATTGACGTGGCTAACGAGCTACAAAAGCCGCTAATTATTCATACTCGCGATGCCCGCGCCGACACCATAAACCTAATGCGCGAGCACAAAGCCGAAAACTGCGGCGGCGTACTGCACTGTTTTACAGAAGACTGGGACATGGCTAAAAAAGCCATCGATATGGGCTTTTATATTTCTATTTCAGGCATTGTAACGTTTAAAAATGCGGTAGAGCTTAAAGACGTAGTAAAGCAAATTCCACTCGACCGACTACTAATAGAAACCGATTCGCCGTATTTAGCCCCAGTCCCACACCGTGGGCAAACTAACCAACCCGCTTACGTGCAAGACGTAGCCTATTACATTAGCGAACTTAAAGGCATTAGTTTTAACGAGCTGGCAAAAGCCACCACCGATAACTTTTACTCGCTATTTAAATTAGCAGCTAAAGGCTAACCTTATGAGCACTCACGCGGCGCAACTTCCTATTTTACTTATGGGGCCAATGGTGCGCCGTGCTGAGCAAACAGGCGTGTGCATAGTGTTTGCAACGTCAAAACCCGCACAGTGCCAAATAAACATACTTAACACCCAAAGTGTTAGCGAACAACAAACTATTGCATTGGGTGAGCGCTTGTTTTTGCAGTATGTGGTAATTAAGCCTGCCAACGCGCCTTTTGTGCTCGACACCTTACTAGCGTATCAATTACTAATTGATGGCAATGAGATTGATTTATCAGCATGGGCTTACAACAATCAATCAACCCCTGCATTTGTAATACCTAATACGCTAAACAGCATACTACATGGCTCGTGCCGTAACGCGCATCACCCCGCAATAGACAGCCTAGTCACCGCAAGCCAATGGCAAAACACTCAGCGCAGCCAAAATAAGCCCGGTGCCCAACTACTGCTTTTAAGCGGCGACCAAGTTTACGCCGACGATGTAGCAGGGCCCATGTTAGTGGTGATTCATCAGCTTATTGAAAAGTTAGGTATTTATAAAGAACAACCCATGGCGCTGCCGCTACCAGAGCAGTTAAACGAGCAACTTTATAATCGGCATCATTTTTTACCTAAAACGCCGTGGCAAAAACGTTCAAAGCTCGGTGTGGGTTATTGGCTTAAAAAAGACGAGCCGCATTTTTCAAGCGTTAAAGCCTTTAACCACCTTATTCATTTTGAAGAATACGTTGCTTTATACCTGCTTAATTTAAGTGCCGCTGCGTGGCAGTGTGTTGACTTACAAAACACACAATACACAGGGCAAAACCAAGAGCACCAACGTATTTTTAATGCCGAAAAGTCAGCGCTGCTTGGTTATTCAAAAGGGCTGAGTGAAGTAGAGCGGTTATTTGCTAATGTGTCGACGTTAATGATTTTTGACGATCACGACGTAACCGACGATTGGAACCTCACCGCAGGGTGGGAGCAAGCCATAAACCAAAACCCAAGCAGTAAACGCATCGTTAATAACGGGCTTATAAGTTATTGGCTGTTTCAAGGTATGGGTAACGACGCGCTGGCAAAAACAGGCGCGCTTATAACGCCATTTAAACAAAGCTTAAGTGCTAATAACGTATGGCAATTTAAAGCGTTTGATAAACCCTTAAACGAATTTAACCATTGGCATTACGAGCTAACCACAATACCCAAAGTTGTGGTGCTCGACACACGCACACATCGCTGGCGTAACGAAAGCAATTTTAACGAGCCCTCAGGCCTGCTTGATTGGGAGCGCCTTACCGAGCTTGAAGAAAGCCTACTAAGCCACGATAAAGTTATTATTGTGTCGCCAGCGCCGGTATTTGGAGTTAAATCAATAGAAGCCATTCAAGCGGCTTTTAATATATGCGGCCAACCACTTATGGTTGATGTAGAAAACTGGATGGCACACGAAGGCTCGGCTAAAAAACTACTCGACACATTTAGGCGCACCGACACACCAAACGAAACCCTTATTTTATCGGGCGATGTGCATTATTCGTTTTGTTTTTCGGTGCAAAAGCGTTTTGGCGATCACCCAAACCGTATATGGCAACTCACCGCAAGCGGGATTAAAAACGAATTCCCTCGTAAGCTAATAAATGTATTAGATAAACTCGACTCTATTTTATACGGCCCCAAAAGCCCGCTTAACTTTTTTACCAAACGCTGGCACATGGAAGTAGATAAACACCAAACCGTAGGCGAAGGCCAAAAGTATTTAGTAAGCGACTCAGCAATAAGCTTAATCACCTTACAGCAAGGAGATTTATCACAATACCAACTCATCCACGGCGACGGCCACACCACCGAATTCGATCTAGAACATAAATAAAGCCCGTCATTGCCCTGTAGAGCTTGCTCACGTTAGAAGCGGCCGTTTCTTGCTTTTTAGTAATAAATATCACCACAGAGCACACCGAGGCGCTGGCGCTACACAGAGAAAACATAAGTAATTTGGTGATCACTTCTCCTTGTTTTCTCCTTTACTGCTCGGTGGTGACATAATCACTTAGCAATGTAAGGTATAGATTTACTGTAGGCGCCTTGCTTGCTGGCGCTTTAATTATAAATATGTAAAAGCGTTACTTTTATACGCCAGCAAGCTGCGCGTCTACGGTGTAAAGTTTGAGTTGGTTTTGTAGACGTAGAGCTTGCTCACGTTAGAAGCGCAGCTTCTTGTTACTTATAAAAAATATGACCACCGAGAACACAGAGTCGCTGGCGCTACACAGAAAAAGCATTAGTAATGGTTAGTCACTTCTCCTTGTCTTCTCCTTTACTTCTCGGTGGTGACATAATCACTTAGCAATGTACGGTGTAAAGTTTGACTTTATTTTGTAGACGTAGAGCTTGCTCACGTTAGAAGCGCAGCTTCTTGTTACTTATAAAAAAATATGACCACCGAGAACACAGAGTCGCTGGCGCTACACAGAGATAAACACAAGTAATTTGGTAGTCACTTCTCATTCACTGCTCGGTGGTGACAAAATCACTTAGCAGTGTAAAGTTTGACTTTATTTTGTAGACGCAGTGCTTACTCACGTTAGAAGCGTAGCTTCTTGTTACTTATAAAAAATATGACCACCGAGAACACAGAGTCGCTGGCGCTACACAGAAAAAGCATTAGTAATGGTTAGTCACTTCTCTTTGACTTCTCCTTCACTTCTCGGTGGTGACATAATCACTTAGCAATGCAGGGTGTTTATTTAATTGCGTAGATATGGCTACTTACCAGAACAAAATATTCTTGAAAACTGAAAACTGAAAACTGAAAACTGAAAACTGAAAACTGAAAACTGAAAACTGAAAACTGAAAACTGAAAACTGAAAACTACCTATTTAAAACTACGTACACGTTTAACAACTATTTTATTACTCAAAATCGCCAAACATAAAATAACCATAAACAGCATAGAGTTTGCACCAGCTTGGAGCGAATAATCGACCGAAGAATGCAATAACATATCAATAATCGCAATAGCACAACCAAAAGCCACACCCTGAAACAACGCCGTTTTGCGCTTACGCATAGTAGCCACACACAACCACAAACAATACAAAATAAGCGCACCCAAAGTAGCTGTAGCAGGAATACCCAGCTCTACAGCAAATTGAATATAATCGTTATGGGCATTATCGTAATAACCCGAATACGGCTCCGACTGATACGCAGGAAACGCCGTATAAAACGTACCGCCGCCCGAGCCCAATAAAGGCTTATCTAAAATAAGCGGAATAGAATCGCGCACTACCTCGTCGCGCGTTTCAGACGCAATGCTGGTTTCGCTAATACGCTGCTTAACTTTTTCAACATCAAAAATAGCGCCAATAATGATTAAATCAATAATAAAAAAGCTCACTATTAATAACTTAAACGCCTTAGGCTTATTGTTGTAAACAAACAGCGCCAAAAAGCTCACCACCATTAACGCAATAAAAAAGGCCGAGTTACCCATACGGCTGCGCGTTAAAATAAGCGCCACAATAATAATAATAAGCGAAATACGTAACACAATTTTAGAACTTAAAAGTATTTCGGCCCAAGCTCGTAAAGTTTGCTTAAGCGTTTGTTTATGCCTACCGCTGGTACGCTTTAACTCGCTTACCAACACACCAATACCTAAACATAAACACAGCGCTAAAAAGTTAGCCAAAAAGTTAGAATACGTAAATGTACCAATAGCGCGGTCGGTGTGTTTATAACCAAAAATAGGGCTTATTACATCGGGTGATAAATTTAAGTAACTTGCATACAACGCCTGAAAAACCCCGGCACAAATAATGGCATAAATAAGCTGTTTAATACGCTGTGCCGTATTACAGTAAATAAAAATAAGCCAGCAAAAAATAATTATAAAACTGGTTTTTAACAGCATGTGTTTTGTTTGAAAAGGGTCAACGCTTACCGTAAACATTTGCACAGCACATACAGCCGCAATAATGCCTAAAGTAGCAAACACAGGCCAAGAATATAAAGGAGGGTACAGCGGGTGTTTAGTATTTACAGCACTATAAACTAAATGCGTTAAAAACGTGGCGCTAATTAACACACCCATTGCTAATATAGCCCAGGGGCGATAACTGCCTAACGGCAAAGGGAGCAAAAATAAAATGCCGCACAACAAAGCAAAAATAAAACGATTCACTTATATCCCTATAAATAGTTAATACTAAATTTTAAACTGATTTTTAACGTTTGTTTTCTTAAATCTGTTTTTAAACTGACTTCTGACTTCTGACTTCTAAAATCTATTTCTTTAAACTGACTTCTGAAAACTAATATCTAATTACTTTTACTTAAACATTATTACACAATGCCCAAACACTTACACATAAAAAAACGCAGCCAATTGGCTGCGTTTTTAAACTAAATAGGTAGTATTAGTTATCAACTTCAGAAATGCCGTCGTCGCCGCCATTACCGCCAGCACCCGGAGGTGTTGGTAAGCTAACAAATGCTGGTACGCGTGAACGTGCATTAGGGTTAGCATTGCTGTTTGGAGCAGCGTTATTACCAGGGTTTTGGCCTGGTGCATTTGGATTACCAGCAGCCGTTGCTTCAGAAGCAGTCGTCGCATCAACACCAGCAGTAACAGCAGCAAGTGTTAGCGTATCGCTATCAATACCAGCAGCACTCATTGCACTTAGTACATCAGCAACTAACGGGTTATCTGCGCCTACTGCAGCAATAGCATCGTTAATTAGTGCGTCTACGTCTTCAGCAGAACAGTCGCTACATGCAGCTTGAATAGCAGCAAGTAAATCAGCTTGAAGTTGCTCCGGCGTAGCATCTGCCGACGCGTTATTTAATACGCTTACAAGTCCTGAGCTATCTGCTTGTGCATTTGCAGGTAATGTTACTACCGCACTTGCACTAGCAATTAAGCCAGCTAAAAGTAGTTTTTTCATATCTCGTCCCATGGTTGAGTGTCTAATTACAAAATTTTAGCGTATTAGGGCAAAAAGTAAACTCTTTATTTACGCCATTATTATTAGTTTTTACTATTTGCGAGGGTGCCATTATTAAATTACCTTGCACGCCATCGCACCCTAGTTTTTCAAGTACTTTTAAAGTCTCAGGTTTTTCTATTAAACAGGCTAAAACTTTAATACCAAAACCGTGGCAAATATTATTAACGGTTTGAATAAAAAATTGGCTTTGGGTGTTATCTAGCAGGTCTTGTATGTAGCTACCATCAATTTTTACAAACTCTATGTCTAACCCTTGTAAGTACCTAAACGACGTTAAACTCGTACCAAAGTGTTCTACACAAACACTAATACCAATATCTTTAATGGCATCTATATGCAAACTGGCTACATGCACATTATAAAGCAAGCTTATTTCGTGCAGCTCAAATAGTAAGTTATTTTTTAAAATAGGTTTAGTAGTGGCGTAAAGCGTAAGCCACTCTATAAAATCGGTAGAATATAACGACGCTTTACTTAAATTAAGCGCAAACACGTCTTTTGGGTATTGCTCTTTAACGTTTACAAAGTTGCGTATTATTTTTTTGTCGAGCTCTTCGGTTAAGTTTAGTTTTTCGGCCATTGCAAATAAATGGCCATTATTTACTTTTTCACCTTCGTGAATAAAGTGCGCAAACACCTCAAAATAACACTGTGTATTTTCAGAGCGAGCCTGCTTAACCGCCTGCACCGAAAAGCTCACCTCGCCAGCATCAATAATCGACTTAATAAGCGTACGCCACTGCTTAACACTAAATAGGGTGTCTTTATCTACTTTATTATTTGCGGCTGTTTCGCCAATGGTGCAACCGGTATCGAGCGCCGAAAGCACACTCCCTAGGCTAGAACCTTTTTCTACATTAACTAACGACAAGTTAGCAAAGCCGTTTACATGCAGGCTGTTTTTCTTTTGGCTAAAGGCATCGTTAATGTCTAACCGTGTTTTATTTAAAAAAGGCACGTCAAACGGGGCAAGCGCTATAAAAGTACTACCATTTAATTTAAATAACTTGGTATTAGTTAGCTCACTTAAAATGTGCTGCAGCGTAGTGCTTACATCGTAAACGTGTTGGTCGCCATCTTGGTAGCTTACAGTTTGGTTAATGTTAGCAAGCGAAGGCAGGGTGATCATCATTGCGGTTATTGGCGCATCGGGGGTTATTGTGTCTACCACCGAGCTAAAATGGTTTTCAAACGAACGGCGGTTACCCAGCCCAGTAAGGGGATCTATGTATACTTCTTCGGTAAGGGTTTGTGTTTGTTTAGTTAACGAGTCAAACGTGCTTTGTAAGTTAACAACCATATTATTTATCGCTTTAGTTACCGTACGCAGCTCGCGGGCTACCGGTATTTGTTGGTTTAACGTAAAGCGTTTACGGGTAACTAATTGCGCTTGGTGCTCTACCGCTTTTAGTGGCTTAAACACCGTGCCTAAAATTAAAAACGCCACCGCAAGCGATCCCGCCAATAATAAAAACGATCCGTAAAAGCTACGTTTAGTATGCTCCCAAAGCGTTAAGTACGACTGCCCCGTATGGCTGGTTACTTCAAGCGTGCCGGCCATTACCCAGCCATTATTAAGTTCGCTGCTCATGGTGGGGGCACTAAGCTGTAACGCGTTTATAAACCAATTAGGCACCGACTCAACCCGTTTAGGGTTAGTAAGCTCAAACACAACATTTTGTTGTGTATCGGTATATTTTATTTGCTTGTAATAGCCACTATCAAAAATCGCGGTGGCCATGGTTTGGGCAATCATTAAGCTTTCGTCGTCAAGGTAAGGCGAAACCGAAAGCCCTAAGCTTGTTGCCGTGTCTTGCGCGTGGCTACCCATTTGGGTTTGTAAGTATTGGCGGGTTGTTTGTACGTCGGTTGCTACGCGTACAAAAAACGAAATAACCGATATTAAAATAATAAGGCCATAAACTTGTGTTTTTAAGCTTAAGCCGTGTTTAAAAATTGGCGACATAACTAGTAGTTCCTTTATTGTTACGTGCGATGGGCGCAAGCTCACCGTGTTCTATTCGTTGTAGCATGGTGTTCCAGGCCGACACACCACGACTATTTTTAACTTTATTACCTAACCCTTTTGCTTTAGCAAGCCATAAACCTTGGCCGTTAAAGCTGTATATAGGTTTTAAATCGGGGCGCTTATTAGCCGGTAAAAGTTTAGTATTAAAATTACCTAACACAAGGGGTATTTGGTTAGGCTCTTCAATATAAATTAATACCATGTGTGGCTGGTTTACTGTTTTTTGGCGCACATACATAAAGCGTATTTTATCCTCAGGTATGCCCAGTGCTATTAATGTAAAGTACTTGGCTATTACGTAGTCTTCGCAGTCGCCCATACCTACGCCTAAGCTTTCAAGCGGGGTTGCCCAGTAATCTGTTTGTTGCCACAGTTCATCGTCGTTTTTGTATTGTATGTGTTTATTAAAAAAGTCGTTAACGAGGTGTATTTTTTGCCACTCGCTTTTACCTTGGCTGCTATCAATAAAGCTAAGCCAGTTTTTTATACGTGTGTAGCCAGCAGCGCCATATTGCTGTTGTGCACGGGCAAGTATATCGCTGTTACGCAAATGCATAAGTGCATCTTGCGCATACACAAAAAACGACATAACAATTAAAATGCAAACACCTAAGCGCACATACGTTCCTTTAGTTAAAAATCCCTAATAAACAGCACGGCTAAGTATAGTATTATTACAACAAAAAAGGTAGATAAGTAAAAAGTGCTAAAAAGCACTAAAATAGGGCGCTTGCTAGATATTTTGGTGCAACAAAAAATTAACAAAAAAACAGTATTAAAGGATGTTTTTATAGTTGAGTACATTATTGTGTTGTGTATAATAATAAGCTCACACGGTATGTGACGTACGTTAAAAGGATTTAAGCTTTTGCTTTGCCTTTTTGTGATTTTAAAAACAAAATAAAAAAAGGAATTAAAGTGAAAGTATTAAAAGCCGTACTCCCAGTTGCAGGTTTAGGCACGCGTATGTTGCCAGCCACCAAAGCAATACCAAAAGAAATGCTCCCCCTGGTCGACAAACCTTTAATTCAATACGTAGTTAACGAAGCCGTAGCCGCAGGCATAAAAGAAATAGTACTGGTTACTCACGCGTCTAAAAATTCTATCGAAAACCATTTTGACACCAGCTTTGAGCTAGAAGCCACACTAGAGGCACGTGTAAAACGCAGCCTACTAGACGAGGTTCGCTCAATAGTACCAAAAGACGTAACAGTTATTTCGGTTCGCCAATCGGCCCCATTAGGCCTAGGCCACGCAGTACTGGCTGCTAAACCCATAGTAGGCAATAACCCGTTTGCTGTAATGCTACCCGACGTAATAATAGACAAATACAAATCAAACCCAAAAACCGATAACCTAAGCCAAATGATCGACCGGTTTGACCAAACAGGTCATAACCAAGTAATGGTAGAGCCCGTACCGCAAGCACAAGTACATCAATACGGTGTGGTAGACCTAGCCGGTAAAAATATAAGCGCAGGCGAAAACGCCACCATTAAAAACATGGTCGAAAAACCAAATAACGATGAAGCCCCAAGCAACCTAGCAATAACAGGCCGCTATGTTGTATCGCCCACCATTTGGGATTTGCTTGAATACACACCACCGGGCGCCGGCGGCGAAATACAACTTACCGATGCACTACTACAACTACGCCACCTAGAAACGCTCGAAGCTTACCACCTAACAGGTAAATCGCACGACTGTGGTTCTAAGTTAGGCTATATGCTGGCAAATGTAGAATACGCCATGCAGTCAAGCCATATGGGTGAAGAGTTTAAAGCCGCATTGGACAAAATGTTAGTTAAGTAAGCAATTAATGCTCTATAAATAGCTCAAAATCATAATTTATTATGCCGTAAGCTAAAGAATACATATATTGTGGATTATATTTCACGATTTTTTTAGAAATAGTGAAATATAATGTGCTTATTATTAAGTCTGTGATCAAAAATTATTATGAGTAATTCATTTAAAACAATAATGAAAACAACAGGTGTTGTTGGCGCTGTTCAGGTAATAAAATTATTATTTGGCCTCATCCGTAATAAACTCATCGCGTTTTATTTTGGTCCCGCTGGTCTAGGTATTTGGGGGCTATATCTTTCTTTCACGGAGATGGTACAAGGTGTGGCTTGTTTAGGGCTTGAAAAAAGTTCTGTAAAACAAATTGCAGAAAACCATCAAGATGAATATAAAAAGTATTTAACCATAAAAGTAGCGCAATTCAGTTTAATTACATTTTCAGTTATTTGTTCAGTTACGGTCGCTATATTTTCTGCTGAATTAAGCACTGTTATATTTGGGAATGTTGAATATCAAATTGGTGTTCTAGTTTGCGCTGCTGTTATTTTATTTAACTGTCTTGCCGCTAGTTATCGTTCAATACTTAACGGCTTAAATGAAATTAAAGCGTTAGCCATCAGCCAATTAATAGGGATTTTAATTGGCAATGTTATCGTATTCCTATTGATCCCTTTTTTTGAAATTAGCGCTATTCCATTTTACTTTTTTATTGTAGCGATAAGCGCATTTATACCCACATTTGTTTTTCTTAAAAAACTTAAAATACCTTCCCTTGCTTTAACCTTCGCAGAAGGCTTTGAGCAGTTGAGTATTTTAATGAAGGTGGGTTTTGCTTTTTGGATTTCAGCTATATTTATGACTTTTATAACTTTTATGATAAATATATTTTTAAAAGATAACTTAAGTCTTGAAGTGGTAGGGATATATCAAGCCAGTTGGACAATATCGAATTTGTACATTGGTATTATTTTGTCTTCAATGGGCATAGCATTTTTTCCTAAGATTTGTCAAGTAATCCAAAATAAGCAACAGGCTAATATTTTAATAAATGAACAGATTGAGTTTGGTTTACTTGTGTCGTTACCGTTTGTTGTCGGAATTTTTATTTTTGCCCCAATACTGTTAATGATTTTATATTCATCTGAATTCTCAGCAGGGGAATGGATCATTAGGTGGCAAATGTTGGGGGTAATAATCCGTTTGTTAGGTTTCCCATTTGGCTATGCATTAATGGCAAAGGGAGAAGCAATTCAATACACAATAGCGCAGTTTTTATTTAGCTCATTAAACTACGGATTAATTATTTGGTTTGTAAATAACTATGGGTTTGAAGGATTAGGTATTAATTATTTTGTTGCCTATGTTATTTACATTTTCTTAGTAGGTGGACTTTGTATGCATTTTATAGGTTACAAACCTACGACTTTTTTAGTGAAAACAATAGCTATGTATGTTCTATTATTTGCAGCTTCAGCCTTAATTGTAAGTCAAACTAATAGCTATATGTATTTTACGATGGGAACTCTAGTTGTATTACTCTCTTTCTATATTTCCTATTACCTTTTAAGTAAAAAACTTAATCTAGATATAAAAGCATTAATATTGAATAAATTTAAAAGTAAAGTTTGAGTCATTCTAACTAATGGACACTTTACACTTATACATTTTAACAAAAAGTAAACTATAGATAATTAATTATGAAAACAGGCATTATTACATTTCACACGGCAAACAATTATGGCGCAGTTTTACAGTGTTACGCACTATCTGAGTCAATAAAAAATTTAGGCCATGAGGTAGAGTTAATAGACTTACCACTGCATGAAAAACCTAAAAAATTACGCCCGTTATTGCGCAATAAAGTTTTATCAATGGCTTTTTCAAGTTTTAGGGATACGTTTTTACCAAAAGCGGTAGAGCCAGCTGTAGAAAAAGATGTTTACTTCTTTGGTAGTGACCAAGTGTGGAACCCTCAAATAACAAAAAAACATTGTTTATCTTTCTTTGGTTCATGGATCAATAATAATAAACCCAAAATAGCTTATGCCGCTAGTTTTGGCCTTGCCACTTGGGATTTTCCAGAACTGACTTTAGATGTAAAAAAAGAACTTTCAACATTTAACGCTTTAGGTGTTCGTGAATCATCTGGTGTTAGTATTTGTAAAGACCAGTTTGGTTTAGACACTACTCAGGTTTTAGATCCAACACTGTTAAGAACCGATTACAGTAGTGTATTTAAGAAACGAAAAGCTTCTAAAAACTTAGTTTGTTATATCTTTGGCAAAGATGAACAAAAAATGGATCAACTAAGAAGTATTGCCAATAAGTGTGAATTACAAGCGGTTCTTTTAAATGATGCAAGGTTTAGGCGTAACATAAAGTCCGTACTTTTTCCGTCTGTCGCTAAATGGTTGTCCTATATAGAGTCGAGTCAATTTGTGATCACAGACTCATTTCATTGCATGGTATTTGCCATTATTTTCAAGAAAAACTTTATAGCTATACCAGCAATACAAGCAAGAGCTGGCAGAATGGTATCTTTACTTGAATCACTCGGCCTTGAGTCACGCTTTTTTAATACATTGGAAGAAGCTCAAAATTCAGACGTTATTTTGCAAGATATTGATTACTCGGTGGTAGATAAAAAATTAAATGATTTAAGAGCCAATTCTTTAGAATTCTTAAAAGACTCGTTGGATAACGTTAAATGATCACTGACTTTTTCCATGATTTATATAACGCTACATTTAAAATTAAACACCCTATACTGGTTGCTAGTAAAGTACCAGCCGTATTGAGGTTAGTGATTTTAAGTGTTGGAAATACAGTAATACCGATTGTTTTTGCGTTCACAAAAAACAATAGTCAATACAATTTGAAAAGTAATACAAAAAAACAAACCGATTTTGTTGTTTCCTTAACATCATTTCCACAGCGTATAGGTAATGTGCATTTAGTCATCGAGTCATTATTAAGACAAACAGTCAGCCCAAAAAGAATTATTTTATGGTTGTCAGAGCAGCAATTTAACTCACTTGATGAATTACCTAAAAAATTATTGGGGCTACAGAGCAGAGGTTTAGAAATATATTTAACAGCAGGCGATTTACGCTCATATAAAAAGTATTACTTTTTATTAAAAGAAACGCCTAGTAGTAAATTTATTATATTTGATGATGACATTTTTTATCAGTCAAAAGTCATTGAATATTTAATTGATACTCACAAAAAATACCCTAATGCACTGTGTGCTAATAGATGTCGGAAAATAGATAATACACAACCTTATGCAAACTGGGAAGTGATAAAAGGGGCTGAACAAAGCCCTAAATTTAATTTAATGCCAACAGGGTGCGGTGGTGTACTGTATCCAGAAAACGCGCTTCATATAGATGCATTAGATAAAGATTTATTTAACCATATCTGTAAAGACGCGGATGATATCTGGCTTAACACCGCAGCTTATTTAAATAAAACGGCCATTGCTTACACAGGTAAATTTGAATACGTATTAGCGGTAATTTCATATGGTAATATTCATTTACACAGTAAAAACGTTGGCGAGTCTAATAATGATATCCGTATGAGAAGTGTTGAAAAGCATTACCTATCTAGTAAGAGTATTAAAGTTTTCGACAGGGATAACTATTAATGACCATTGATCGGTTTAATAATACTGTGCTATTTGTTGCTATTTTATGCTCAGTGCATTTTTTTGGTCTTTATTATAACCTTGGTGCCAAGCTGAATGTATTAATTGATCTTATTTTTATGCTTTGTGTATTTTTATTTTTTTATACTAATAAAAAGATGGGGACAGCCAGCCAAGTTAATTCAAAAATTTTAAGCTTATACATTAAGTATTTTTATCTTTTTTTAATATTTTTATTTATTTCTACAATATCATGTCTATATTTTCATGATCAGAATATGTTTAGAACTATTCAGGCAATGCGGACGTTTCTCTATTTCATAATCTTTTTTATGTTAATCAAAAGTAGCATCTCCAAGGGCAAGTTAGAGACAGTTTGTTACATTTTTTTGTTTTGTTACTGCATTGTTTTTTCATTGCAACTAGCTGTTTTTCCAACAGAAATCGTACCTTTAGGCAGGGCTGATGAGTTTGACCGAGGTTTTCTTCGTTTAAGATTAGAAGGTGTAGGTTTTGTTACCTTAGTTGGGATGTTGTCATTAAATAAATATTTATCGACCAAACGGTTAAAACATATTGTAGTTTTAGCTATCTGTTTTATTTTTATCTATTTATTGGGTTTTAGAACTTTATTACTAACCTATTTTTTTAGCTTATTATTACTTGTATACTTTTTTTATAAAAACTTATCCTTAGCATTTTTAATCAATTTTTTAGTTGTTGGCCTTGGGGTGCTTTTATATCAAAGTGGGATTGGGGTCGATTTTCTTGAAGAGAATATAGAGTTAACTTCAAATCAATTAGAAGATTTCGATGATTATATTCGCGTATTAACTTACCGCTTCTTATTTGAAGACACTTCACCTAGTCAATTTGCTTTATTATTTGGTAATGGTTTTCCTTATTTGGGTTCACAGTATGGGTATGATGTTTTATATGTAGGAACTGAGCTCAACGGCTTTATAGCTGCTGACTTAGGGTTGTTAGGTTTTGCTTTTTATTTTGGTGGTATTACCACGTTTATTTACATATTAATGTTGATCACCCCTATGTTTAAACGATTTAAAAAAGAGACCGTATATTTAAAGGTATATGGTTTTTATTTAGTTATAAGTTCTTTGACAACAGCGGAATCATTTAGGATTGGAATATTTGGTGTTATTTGCATTTACCTATACTTGGTGGTGTTGGAAGTTGGCTCTAATGCAGAACCGCTGAATAAAGCTAGTAATTAAGTCAATAAATATAAAGAGAACCTAATGAATATTTGTATAGCAGTTGTAGCTTATAACAAATTGAAACCTTTAAAGAGGCTTTTACAGTCCTTATCTGAAGTTGTTATTCCTAAAACATTAAAGGTTGATTTGTGTTTTTGTATTGATGGGGGAGGTACTCCTGAGATTGAAAAGGTAGCAAAAGACTTTAATTGGCACGGTGAAAATAAAAAAATTAACGTTCAACCAACTAACATCGGGCTTAAAAAAAACGTATATAAAACTATGAAATTAGGCACAGAGTATGATTTTTTAGTTATTTTAGAAGATGATTTGTTTATTTCTACTCAACTTTTAAAGTACATCGAGTCAGTAGCTGTTTTTTATGGTGATTCAAGTTACCTAGGGGGCTACTCTCTTTATTCACCGAATTTTAATGAAACAGCATATACCGCATTTAAACCATTAAATGATAATAAAGATATTTACTTTATGAAAGTGCCTTCATCTTGGGGTCAATTTTATTCAAAAAAACAATTAGAAAATTATTTTGTTTGGTTGGAAAATGCACAAAATGTAGATCTCTCAAGCTTACCCCCTAATGTGTCAAGGTGGTCTGATAAATCTTGGAAAAAAGAATACTTTTTATATTTAATTGAAACTGGTAAGTATTTTTTGTATCCAAGAAACTCTCTAACAACCAATTTCGCAGATGCAGGTGTTCATCATCGCGGAAGCGACTTGTATCAAGTTACTTTATTTATAGATTTCAGAGATTTAAATTTAGTCGAAATTAATGAATCAAAGTGTGTTTACGATGAGTTTTGCGAATTAGAGCCTGCATGTTTAAACCGCCAAGTTACAAAGCTGCAAAACTACAATTATACAGTTGATCTTTATGGGTATAAACCCTTAGATAGTGCAACGAATGGATATCAATATATTTTGTCTACTGTATGTCATGGAAAAGCTTTGATGTCTTGGGACAATTCCCTTATTCCATTAGAAATGAATATTTTATCTGATCTTTCAGGTGAAGGCATTTATCTATATAAAACAGAAAACTTAAAATTTAAAAGATTGAACATTATAAAATCTCGAATGAAAAACTTTTTTAAGTTACATCAAATCAGAATCGATAGCTCACTGGTTTCAAGGCTAGTAGGTAGGAATTAAAAAATATGTTCAAACAAAAAATTATTAAAATGGATGTTGATGTCACCAATTTGGACTCTGTATTGCAACAAGTCGTAACCTTAGCTACTAAAAAGCAAGGTGCATATGTTTGTGTATCGAATGTACACATGTGTATTGAGGCCTTAGACAGCAATGAATTTCAACAAGTTGTAAACAAAGCTGATTTGGTAATACCTGACGGTAAGCCGCTTTCTTGGGCGCAAAAATTCCTTGGTCATAAAGCAGCACAACAAGTTCGTGGTCAAGATATTATGAATGCATTGTGTGCAGCATCAGGCGAGCAAAAACTAAATATAGGTTTTTATGGTGGTAGCTCAGGTGAATTGTTAAGTTTAGTCAAAAGTAAACTCACTCAAACTTACCCTGATATTCGTATTTCTTACGCGTATTCACCGCCTTTTAGACCATTAACAACTGACGAAGGTGCTGCCGTTATTGCCGAAATAAATTCTGCTAATGTAAATGTTTTATTTGTTGGTATTGGTTGCCCAAAGCAAGAACGTTGGATGGCAGAGCATAAAGATAAACTAAATTGTGTAATGTTAGGTGTGGGCGCAGCCTATGACTTTATTGCTGGCAGTAAAAAACACGCACCACGTTGGATTCAAAAGATAGGTATGGAATGGTTATTTAGATTATGTAGTGAGCCAAAGCGTTTATGGCGCAGGTATTTGTCAACCAACCCAAGATTTATTTGGCATTTTGGCAAGCAGTATTTAAAACATTTATTTAAAGCTATTTAATTAATAGCGTTTTTAAATTACAGGTGTGACCTTGCATTATTACAAGTACATTAGTTCAGTTTTTATTATAAGCATAACGCTCAATTTTTTTGGCTGTGCTCATGCGCAAGGTGATATTAAGCATATTTATGTTGCTAACTCGGTTGTTGTTGAAGGTGATAATGCGGACGGCACAATTGAGCGACCATTTAACACAATAGAGCAAGCATTGGATTTAGCTAGAGGTTTAAAAAATAATAGCTTAAATATTTGGTTAAGAGAAGGGCGCTATTATTTAAGTCATTCCGTTACATTATCTAAGTTGGATGCTAGAGCTGCGGATTATCCATTGGTTATTTCTGCATTTAAAAATGAGCAGGTCATTATCTCTGGAGCAAAAATACTGTCAAGCTGGGATAGGTTAACTGATAACTCAATTAAAAGAAGCCCAGCTAATAAATTGTCACCTGACGTGCAAAAACATGTGTATGTATCAAATTTGAGTGATTATAAAGTAAATAATGTTGGCACAATTAAAACCGGTGGCATTGAGTTGTATTACGATGATAGAAAAATGCAATTAGCCCGTTACCCAAATAATGGAATGTTGACGATTAAAAGATTGGTTGAACCTGACACTAAAATTGTTAGGAATCATAAAGGCAGTACAACAGGGCA
This sequence comes from Pseudoalteromonas sp. NH0006-46, assembly GCF_057547735.1. NCBI lineage: Bacteria > Pseudomonadati > Pseudomonadota > Gammaproteobacteria > Alteromonadales > Pseudoalteromonadaceae > Pseudoalteromonas > Pseudoalteromonas sp. NH0006-46. The sequence goes on from NZ_BAAJML010000006.1 coordinate 143,237, forward strand.
GTTTTATTTTGAAGGAAATAGAATAACAAAATGGGTAAATGAGCCTGATATTTGGCTTGACGGTTTTTGGTTTTGGGATTGGAAAGATGAAATCCAAGCCGTTGACCGTATTGATATAAAAAACAAAATAATATCGCTAAAAAAACCATATCATTTTTATGGTTACAAAAAAGGTCAACGGTATTTTGCGTTTAATATTTTGTCTGAGTTAGACCACGCTGATGAGTGGTATTTAGACAGAGAGACGGGTGAGGTATATTTTTATCCCTCAGGTGATTTAGGCTCTCAAAAGCCAGTTAAGCTGGCGGTTACGGCAAATTTATTTGAGTTTAATGATGTAAGTAATGTAACGGTTAAAAACATAACTATTGCACATGCAACAAACAATGCAATTGCAATAACAGGTGGTTCACATAATGTGCTGGATAATCTTGTGATTAAGCATATTGGTAATAAAGCTGTAAGCATTAGGGGTAGTTATTTTAGTAAGGTTATGAATAGCCATATATTTTCCATTGGGGCTGGCGCCATAAGTCTTAATGGCGGAGACAGAGACTCATTATCTCCAGCCAATATATGTGCAGTTAATAATAAGATACATGATTATGCAAAAACCAAAAAAACTTATCAGCCAGGAATATCATTATCTGGTGTTGGTAATTGTGCAATAAAGAATGAAATATACGATGCACCGCATATCGCCGTGTATTTTGCAGGAAATGATCATGTGATTGAGTACAATAATATTCATCACGTGGTTAAAGAGTCAAATGACGCTGGCGCTATCTATTCTGGCAGAGATTGGACTGCAAGAGGTACCGTAATAAAGCATAATTATTTACATAACATACAAGGTTATAAGGACAAAGGTGCTAAAGGCATTTATTTGGATGATGAGCTCTCTGGAACCACCATTGTAGGTAACGTATTTGACAGTGTTCATCATGCCGTGTTTGTTGGTGGTGGTAGGGATAACTTAATAGACAATAATTTATTTATTAATACTAACAGATCTGTTTACATTGATGCACGTGGCGTTACTTGGGCAAAAAATGCTTTTGGTAGCCAATTAAGAAGTAGGCTAGAGGCTGTTCCTTATACATCAGCTGTCTGGAAAGCACGTTATCCAGAATTGACTAATGTATTAATGCAAAACACTAGATTACCTGTGGGTAATCTAGTGAGTAATAATGTTTTTTTTGATGAGAAATGGAAGTTAATATTTTCAGAAGCTAAACCTTATGTTGTGCTTTTTAATAATCATGAAATGTTTGATAAAAAGCCAACAAAAAATTACCAAGTTAATGAGTTGTTAGCTGGATTTGAGAATATTCCATTTGATGAAATTGGTGTGGGTATGAAACTTGATTAAATACTGTAAAAACAAAAGAATTGTGAAAAATAAATGTGTATGGATGATTAAGAAGGCTTTCATACGGAAGTAGTATAATTGTTTGTTTGACTATAGGTACTTATGATCAAGGTTCTTTGGCTGATAACTAAACAAACCATTTAAGGGATTATTAAGTAGCTCTGTTAAATTAAGTGTTTAAAAATTATTGGCAGTGGTTAGTAGTATCATGGAGAAACATTAATAATGTCGGGAGCTAATTTTTATGAGCGAAAGTGAAAATAGTCTTAAACTTAATGAATCTTTGCAAGCAGCATGGTTGAGCGGTTACTCGGCAGGTCTAAAAGAGAACTTTAAAGAAACCGAAGATTTATCGGATAATGAAATAGAAAATGTAGAACTTCGCGATTTAGATGATTTTTTACAGGCTGAAAAACTTAATTATAAAAAAAATGAAAGCCTTAAAGCTATTACTAAACGTAATAAATTTGGTAGTTGTAATTATTTTTGCGTACCAAATAATTCTAAAGAATTGCAGCGATTAATTACTTTTTTGAACAACAACGACATTGAGTATTTTATTATTGGTGATACGTCGAATATTTATTTCTTAGAGTCACTTCGTTATGACGTAATCGTAAGTACCAAAAAATTAAGAGGGATTAAATTTGATGATAACTCTGTAACTTGTGAAAGTGGTTACAAGCTAACAAAACTAGCTAAAGAACTTGTAGATAAAGGCGTATTAAATTATCTCGGTTTTATTGGTATACCGGGAACGGTTGGAGGTGCTGCTGTAAATAATAGCGGAGCTTTTAATTGTGAAATGTCAAAAGTTGTAAAAGAAATTACCTTGTTAAATACTGATAATGAAATGATAACTTTAACTAATCAAGAGTTAGATTTTTCAGAGAGAAATAGTGTATTAAAGTCGAAAAAAATATCTGGTTGTGTGATGTCAGTAACGTTTGATACATCCGCTTTAGGTGATAAAGATTTATTGCAAAAACAAATGGAGCAACTTATATCACACAGAAGAGGGTATATAGACAGTGACAAAATAAGTTTGGGAAGTGTTTTTGTCTCTGCATCTCATGATTATTTAAAGAAGAAATATGCTTATAAATTATTTATTAAAAAAATAGTCTTTTTTATCTGGAAGCAATTTATCAGAAATTCCAAAGGAAGGCGGAAACTTAATAAAAATTTGGAGTTTCAAACTCTAGGTTTAAGCCGTTTTATAGAGCATTGCGATACATTAAATAGATTCTATTGGACTAAAGATACATCTGAATCTGTGTTCTTTGATTATTTAAATACTTTAAATGGTATGTCTGATAATACTTTAAGAATAGAGATTGAAATGAAAGGTGACATTCAGGAAGTACAAAAACAACTGCCTTTTTACCCTGATATTGATAAAAGGGTAGAAAGATGAAACATCAAATATCAAATATCAAATATCAAATGAAAGTATAAGCCACTTTATTGCTAAAAAGCTAAATATTTTAAAGATACCAAAGGAAATGACATGTCAAAAAAAGTTGCGTTAATAACCGGTGTTACAGGCCAAGATGGCTCTTACTTAGCTGAGTTGTTACTTGAAAAAGGTTACGAAGTACATGGTATTAAACGCCGTGCATCGAGCTTTAATACAGAGCGAGTTGATCATATTTACCAAGATCTCCACGAAACTAACCCACAGTTTTTTCTGCATTACGGCGATTTAACCGATACGTCTAACCTTACGCGTATTTTAAAAGAAGTTCAGCCAGACGAAGTATATAACCTGGGCGCACAAAGCCATGTAGCGGTTAGTTTTGAGGCACCCGAATACACCGCCGATGTAGATGCAATAGGCACATTACGTTTGCTTGAGGCCATTCGCTTTTTAGGGCTTGAGAAAAAAACAAAGTTTTATCAGGCATCTACGTCTGAGCTATACGGTGAAGTGCAAGAAATACCACAAAAAGAAACAACCCCGTTTCACCCGCGCTCACCGTACGCAGTTGCAAAAATGTACGCTTACTGGATTGTAGTTAACTATCGTGAGTCGTACGGTATGTATGCCTGTAATGGTATTTTGTTTAACCATGAGTCGCCTCGCCGTGGTGAAACCTTTGTTACCCGTAAAATTACCCGTGCGCTTGCCAATATTTCACAAGGGTTAGAAAAATGCCTATACCTAGGCAATATGGATGCCCTGCGTGACTGGGGCCACGCTAAAGATTACGTACGCATGCAATGGATGATGTTACAACAAGATGTTGCTGAAGATTTTGTTATTGCTACAGGTAAACAAATTTCGGTACGCGACTTTGTGCGCTTGTCGGCCAAAGAGCTAGGTGTAACGCTTGAGTTTAGTGGTGAAGGCGTGGACGAAATAGCAACGGTAGCCGCAATTGAGGGCGATAACGCCGCTGCATTAAATGTAGGCGATGTAATAGTAAAAGTTGACCCGCGTTACTTCCGCCCAGCGGAAGTTGAAACACTACTAGGCGACCCTTCTAAAGCAAAGGCTAAACTAGGTTGGCAGCCAGAAATTACCGTAGAAGAAATGTGTGCCGAAATGGTGCAAAACGATTTAGGTAAAGCCAAACAACACGCTATTTTAAAAACGCACGGTTACAACATTAGCGTAAGTGTTGAGTAACATTTAAGTATTAATGCTGCACCTAAGTGTGCAGCACACTTTACATGGATTTATTATGAAAACTATTTTTGTAGCGGGCCATAAAGGCATGGTGGGCTCGGCTATTGTTCGCCAGTTAGCGTTAAACCCCAACATAAATGTAATTACTCAAGACCGTAGTGAATTAAATTTACTTGATCAAACAGCGGTTAAACATTTTTTTGAAACCAATAAAATTGACCAAGTATATTTAGCAGCGGCTAAAGTAGGCGGTATTGTTGCTAATAATACCTACCCAGCTGAATTTATTTACCAAAACCTAACTATACAAAATAATATAATACACAGCGCGCATTTAGCCGGCGTTAACGACTTATTGTTTTTAGGTTCATCATGCATTTACCCAAAGCTTGCAACACAACCCATGACCGAACAGGCTTTATTAACGGGTACGCTAGAGCCAACCAACGAGCCTTATGCTATTGCTAAAATTGCCGGTATTAAAATGTGCGAGTCTTACAACCGCCAATACGGCCGTAATTACCGCTCGGTAATGCCAACTAATTTATATGGTGAAAACGATAATTTTCACCCTGAAAACTCTCATGTTATACCTGCATTGTTACGCCGTTTTCACGAAGCTAAGCTCAATGGCGACAGCAACGTGGTTGCGTGGGGCTCGGGTAAGCCTATGCGTGAGTTTTTACACGTAGACGACATGGCAGCAGCCTCTATTTACGTTATGAACCTAAATAACGAAACCTACCAAGCCAACACGCGAGACATGCTAAGCCATATAAACGTGGGTACAGGCGTAGATTGCACTATACGTGAATTAGTTGAAACCGTAGCACAAGTAGTGGGCTTTACAGGCACTATTGAGTTTGATGCAACCAAGCCCGATGGCGCACCACGTAAGTTAATGAATGTATCGCGCTTAAAAGACCTAGGTTGGCAGTACAGTATTGACCTAAAACAAGGCCTTACTAGTACTTACGATTGGTTTTTAGCTAACCAAAACAACTTTAGAAAATAAGGTTGTTACATGTTTTTAGATAAACAAACGTTTAGCACGGTTATAAAAAGTAGCCCGCTTGTATCTATTGACTTAGTGGTAATTAACCCAGATGGCCAAGCTCTTTTAGGGCAGCGTTTAAACCGCCCCGCAAAAGGGTTTTGGTTTGTACCTGGCGGGCGAATTTTAAAAAACGAAAGCTTAGCTGATGCATTTAAACGCTTAACCCTTGACGAGTTAGGTACTGAGTTTGCTATTGAACAAGCAACGTTGCAGGGCCCGTATGACCATTTTTACGACGACAATGTATTTGGTAACGAGTTTACTACCCACTACGTGGCTATTTCGTTTGTTATAAAACTGACACAACCCCTAAGTAACCTACCAATGGATGTACAACATAATGGTTACAAATGGTTTGAAATTAACGATTTACTTAACGACACCGCAGTACATAAACATACTAAATGGTATTTTGAGTCATTAAGCAACAATAGCAGTGATTGCAAACTGTAAAATATACAAAGGAATAATTATGATTTTACCTGTTATTATGGCCGGTGGTTCTGGTACACGTTTATGGCCGCTTTCGCGTGGTAATTACCCAAAACAGTTTTTAGCGCTTGATGGCTCAAACCATACAATGCTGCAACAAACCATTAGCCGTTTAAGCGGTATTGACCATGCACCCGCCATGCTTATTTGTAACGAAGAACACCGTTTTATAGCCGCCGAGCAAGTTAGGCAATTAAATGTTGAGCATTCGGGTATTTTTTTAGAGCCAGTAGGGCGCAATACCGCACCGGCTATTGCCTTAGCTGCATTTAAAGCCGTTGAAAACAAGCAAGACCCGCTATTACTTGTGCTAGCTGCCGACCATGTTATTGAAAGCACAGCTGCATTTCAGCAAAGTGTTACCCAAGCAGCCGCACTTGCTGAGCAGGGTAAGTTAGTAACTTTTGGTACTGTAGGCAACAAGCCCGAAACCGGTTATGGCTACATTAAACGAGGCGAGCAATACCAAGCAGGTTTTGTGGTTGAACGCTTTGTTGAAAAGCCCGATTTAGCGACCGCTAATACCTATATTAAAAGTGGTGACTACTACTGGAACAGTGGTATGTTTTTATTTAAGGCAAGCCGTTATTTGCAAGAGCTAAAAGCATTCAGGCCCGATATTTACAACGCGTGCGAACAAGCCATGCAAGTACAAAACGACGACATGGACTTTGTACGAGTAGACAAAGCCGCATTTGAACAATGCCCCGACGAGTCGATTGATTACGCAGTAATGGAACACACAAAAGATGCCGTTGTAGTGCCTATGGACGCCGGCTGGAACGACGTAGGCGGTTTTGAAGCATTATGGGAAGTATCGCAACAAGACGAAAACGGCAATGCGTTTAAAGGCGATGTAAAAGCGGTTGATACCAAAAATACTTTAGTATTTGGTGAAGACAAACTGGTTGCCACCGTAGGTGTTGAAAACTTAGTTATTGTAAACACTAAAGACGCCGTTTTAGTTGCCAATAAAAACGAGTCGCAAAAAGTAAAAGCCATTGTTCAACAACTTAAAAATGAGCAACGCCCAGAGGTTAAGTTTCATCGTGAAGTATACCGCCCTTGGGGTAAATACGACTCGGTTGATTGCGGTGAGCGTTTTCAGGTTAAGCGCATTACGGTTAAACCCGGTGCTAAGTTGTCGGTGCAAATGCACCACCACCGTGCTGAACACTGGATTGTGGTTTCGGGTACTGCCAAAGTACATTTAGATGGGCAAGAACAATATTTAACCGAGAACGAATCGGTTTATATTCCTATAACGGCTGTACATGCGCTCGAAAACCCAGGCAAAGTAGACCTAGAGCTAATAGAGGTTCAGTCGGGCTCTTACCTAGGTGAAGACGACATTGTTCGTTTTGAAGATCGTTACGGTCGATCTTAATAAATTTGTATATTAGAGGGTACTATGGATAGTTCGGTTATTATTGAACAAAGCGGGATAGAGTTTGGTACATCGGGCGCACGTGGCTTAGTTACCAATTTCACAAACGAGGTATGTTTTGCGTTTACGTTGGCATTTTTAAGTACGCAAAACAATGTAAAACGCATTGCGATTGCGATTGATAATAGGCCGAGCAGCCCAGCTATGGCGCAAGCGTGTATTAGTGCGGCTACACAAGCCGGTATTGAGGTTGACTACTTTGGTGTTATACCCACGCCTGCACTGGCTTATACTGCACAAATTGCACAGGTACCTGCCATTATGGTTACCGGCAGCCATATACCGTTTGACCGTAACGGGCTAAAGTTTTACACAAACACCGGTGAAATAACCAAGCAAGACGAAATAGCCATTATAAGTGCCAACGTACCTGTTGAGAATAGTGACCTTTTACCTTTGCCTAATGCCGATACCCGCGCATTCGATTTATACATAAAGCGTTACTTAGATGTATACGCCAGTGATTTATTAAAAAATAAAAAAATTGGTATTTATCAGCATTCAAGCGCTGGCCGAGACTTATACCCCGTTTTATTTAAAGCACTTGGCGCCGACGTTGTATGCTTAGGTTATAGCGATGAATTTGTACCCATAGACACCGAAGCCGTAGCCGAAACCGACCGCGAACAAGCCCGCAAGTGGGCAAGTGAGTATAAGTTAGATGCACTTTTTTCGACCGATGGCGACGGCGACAGGCCCTTATTAGCTGACGAAAACGGCGACTACTTTACAGGCGATGCTTTATGTTTATTGGCAGCTAAAAGCTTAAATATTGAGGCGTTAGTTATTCCGGTTAGTTGTACTAGCTCGGTTGAATTAACTGGCTACTTTAATACCGTAAAACGCACAAAAATAGGCTCGCCGTATGTAATAGCGGCCTTTGCCGATTTAATGAATAACTATTCTGCTGTTGCGGGTTTTGAAGCCAATGGCGGGTTTTTGTTGGCGGCTAATATTTTTATTGATAATAAGCCATTAATTAGTTTGCCTACACGTGATGCGGTATTACCTGTTTTGGCAACGTTAACATTAGCTAACGGAGCTAATTTATCTGATTTAAATAGCTTATTGCCGCAGCGTTTTAATTACAGTGATCGATTAAAAAATATTACCAAAGCGCAATCGGCCCCATTAATTGAGTTAGGTAAAAACAACCAAGCTGAGCTAATGGTTACATTATGCTTAAACGAATACAGCGTAAGTAAAGTAGATACTACCGATGGGGTAAGGTTAACTTTAACCAGTGGCGACATAATACATTTACGCCCTTCGGGTAATGCGCCCGAGCTACGTTGTTACACCGAAAGCAGTAATGCAAGCAATGCAAAAGCACTGGCTTTAAATGTACTTAACAAAGTACAAAGCTACGTAGAGCATACGGTTAGCTAAGTTAAGCTGTTTTATAATGTTATTTTTATGCTAAATAAGGATAAAAATTCATTTTTTATAAATATAAATTTATTTTTTACTTTTGTTAATTAATTTAATAAGTTAAAAGCACCTTAGTTTTTTAATACTAATTAGCTAGGTGTTTTGGCTTATTTTTATTGTATATAACTGATTAATGATTTATATTAACGGTAGCTTAATGTTTACAAATTTATACAAAACTAGAGGGACTTTAGTGTGGTTACTTCAAGGACGTTTAAGCCTTCGGGCTCTTCTGATGCCAATTTTTATCGATTGTTTGACTTACTTTGCCTTTTTTTAGCGTTTCAGCTTTCTTCCCTTATTTATTCATTTACCTTTAATACTGCCTACTTGGTTGCAGTGCTTTTTGTTGCTGTGGCTTACATGTATTGCGCCGAATTGTTTTCGGCTTATCGTTCGTGGCGAGCGGGTAAGTTTAGAAGCATGGTGTTGTGTGCATGGGGGTCGTTAACTATTGCGTTTTTATGCCTGTTTGTAATTTCGTTTATGTTTAAATTTACCGAAACCTATTCGCGCATTGGTTTAGGCGTTTGGTTTTTATGTAGCACGCTGTTTTTATATGCATGGCGCTTAACGGTGTTTTTGTACAAGCGTAACCGCCGTAAGCTAGGTATGAACTTACGCAACGTTGCCATTGTAGGGGCTACCGAAAGTGGTGCGTACTTATTTACCGAAATAGATAATAACGACGAGCTCGGCTTTAAATTTAAAGGCTTTTTTGACGACCGTAAGCCAGAGCGCCTAAGCGACAAGCTGGCTATAAATAGTGTTGAAGGCAGTATACAAACGGCTGTTGATGCCGCAAAAGCGGGCGAGATTGACATACTTTATATTGCACTGCCATTAAAGGCCGAAAAACGCATTGCTGATATTTTAAAACAGTTGGGCGATACAACGGTAGATGTACATATAATACCCGATTTCTTGCTTTCGAACTTAATACATGCGCGTATAGAACACGTTGGTGAGGTAGACACATTAAGTGTGTTTGAGTCGCCTTTTATTGGCGCGCACGAATTTATTAAACGCACTGAAGATATAATAGTAGCCAGCCTTATTTTATTACTTATTTCGCCGCTTTTAGTGGTTATTGCTGCTGCTGTAAAAATAACGTCAAAAGGGCCTGTTATATTTAAGCAAGACCGCTACGGGCTTGATGGCAAAAAAATTAAAGTGTGGAAGTTCCGCTCTATGAGCGTGACCGAAAACAGCCATATTGTTACGCAAGCCACTAAAAACGATGCACGTGTAACACCTTTAGGTGGTTTTTTACGCCGCACTAGCTTAGACGAGCTACCCCAGTTTATAAATGTATTAAAAGGCGATATGTCGATTGTTGGGCCACGCCCGCACGCAGTAGCCCATAACGAGGAATACCGTAAAAAGGTCGACTTTTATATGTTTAGGCATAAAGCAAAGCCGGGAATTACTGGTTGGGCACAAATTAATGGGTGGCGGGGCGAAACCGACACCTTAAACAAAATGACCAAGCGTGTAGAGTACGATTTACATTACATTAAGCATTGGTCGTTATGGTTTGATATAAAAATTATTTTTTTAACAATATTTAAGGGATTTAAAAATGCAAACGCTTACTAACCCCGTTAAAGGTTTACTACTAGTTGCAGGTATGGGTATAGCAACACCTGCCATGGCAGCGCTAAACCCGGGCAGTGTTATGACCAAAGATGGCGCACAAATTACGCCTACGTTAACCACGGGTATTAGCAGTAACGATAACTTTTTTAGTACCCCAACCGACGAAGAGTCGCGTTTAATTTGGACTATAGCGCCAAATGTTGATGCATTAATAGAAGACGGTGTTAACTACTATAACTTTAACGTTGCAACTAGCACTAGCATACACAATAAAGACAGCGCCGATAACTTTACCCAAGTTAATTTAAGTGCTACAACCCATAACGAATTTACCAGTAAGCACAGGCTTGACTTTAACGCCACAGCCGATTGGTTGTTTGAGCCACGTGGTAGCGGTTTAACCGAAGGCCTAGGCGATGCGGTAGACGAACTGGTTGAATATCAACAACAAAGCTTAAATGGCCGCTACGAATTTGGCGCCGAAAGTTCAAAAGCGCAAGTGGCATTAATGGGTGGGGTTTTTAATAAAAAATACCAAAACTTTAGGGCTATTTCGCAGTTTCGTGATTACGACAGAACAACTCTAGGTATTGTTGGTTACTACAATACACAAGCCGCTACACGTACCTTTTTAGAGCTAAAACAAGAAGACTACCGCTACGATGTGGTTGACGCTAATGGTATAAGCCGTGACTCAGACGACGTAAAAGTGTTATTTGGTATGGAGTGGGATGCAACTGCACTTACATCGGGCTCGGTAAAATTAGGTTACCAAAAAAAGGATTTTGTAGCACCGCAGCGTGAAAACTTTAGCGGTATTAGCTGGGAAGCGGGCGTTACTTGGCAGCCACTTAGTTACTCGTTTGTTGACTTTAGTACTAGCCGCGCCGCAAAAGACCCGCTAGTTGAAGGCGATTACATTCGTGAAAGTGTATACCGTGCAACATGGACACACGATTGGAACGACCAGCTAAGCACAAGTGCTGGGCTGTCGTACACCGATGAAAAATACGTAGGTGAAATTGGCCGTAAAGACAAAACCAGCAATGCTAACTTTGCAGTAAGCTATACCACAAACAGCTTTGGTATGGTTTCGACTTATGTTGACTTTATTGATAAAGACTCAACCCAAGACGCACTAAAGTTTGACCGCATGGTTGTAGGCATTAACTTTACATTTGCACTGAAGGCTAATTAATGAAATTTGGTATTTTTATTACTGGTTTATTTATAAATTTAGTAATGGGTAATCTTGCGCATGCTGCGCAAGATTACGTTTTAGGCGCGGGCGACAAGGTAGAAATAAAAGTATTTGGCCAGCCCGACCTAGAAGTAACCGCGTTATTGGGTAACAGCGGAGAAGTAAGTTACCCATTTTTAGGTAAAATTAAATTGGCCGGTTTAAGTACAACGCAAGTTGAAAACTTAATTACCCAAGGTTTAAAGCCCGACTACCTTGTAAACCCAAACGTATATGTACAAGTTACTGAGTACCGCCCATTTTATATACATGGCGAAGTTAAAAGCCCTGGCGCATACCCTTACCAACCCACGATGACAGTAAACCAAGCCGTAGCACTAGCCGGTGGTTTAACCGAGCGAGCATCGCTTGATAAAATATACATATTTAAAGAGCAAACAAAGCAGCAGCAACAAAAAGGTAATTTAAATAGCCAAATTGCAGCGGGCGATACAATAAAAATAGAACAGCGCTTGTTTTAAGCAATTGTTAGGGCAGTAATAAATGAACCAAATAAACGAAAACCCACAAAGCGAAGAAGTAATAGATTTAAGTGCTTACTTAACTGTTATAAAGCGCAACAAATGGCGTATTTTAAGCTTTTCGCTAGTAGTTACTTTGTTAACTATTATGGTAACGTTAACGCTAATACCACGTTATACCGCAACCGCTACATTATTAATTGAGGCCGAACAAAGCAAAGCAGTAAGCTTTGATGAAGTTTACGGGCTCGACTCATCTAAAAAAGAATACTACCTTACCCAGTTTGAAGTTATTAAGTCGGACAGTATTGCCCGCGAGGTAATTACTAAGCTTGATTTAAAAGCCCATGCTGATTTTATCCCTAAGTCTTCTTTTATTGGTGAGGCCACTGGTTTTGTAAAAGGGTTGTTTCCTTTTTTAAATAAAGCTGATCAGCAACAACTTACTGAGCAAGAACAACAAGATTTACAAATGCTTGGCTTGCTTGAGGTATTTAAAGAAAGGTTAACCGTTTCGCCTGTACGTAAAACCCAACTAGTTAAAGTGAGTTTTGAGTCGAGCGACCCAAAGCTTGCCGCTTTAGTGGCTAATACCGTGGGCGAAGTGTACATAGAAAGCCAAATGCGCGCTAAAATGGGCATTACTCAGCAAGCGTCTAGCTGGTTAAATACGCGTTTGTTTCAGTTACGTGTGCAACTTGACGACTCTGAAGAAAAACTTCAAGCCTACCGTGAAGCGCAAAAACTGGTAGATATTGAAGGTATTGCGGGTTTAGTAACCCAAGAGCTTGAGCAAACGTCTGAGCAATTAGTAACTGCCCGCACCGAAAAAAATAACCTACAAAGTATTAACCGTGTAATAAGTGAATACGGTAATAACAATTTAGATTTACTGGGCAGCATGCCCGAAATTACATCGCACAAAGTGGTGCAAGATGTAAAACGCGAAGTTATTTTAGTAGAGCGTAAAGTAAGTGAACTTAGCGAAGTTTACGGCCCTAAGCACCCTAAAATAATATCGGCAAATGCGGAGCTTGCTACGGTTAAAAGTAACTTAAATAAGCAAATTAAAGGCCTGATTACCGGCATAGAAAAAGAGCTAAACCGTATTACGCGCACCGTTAGCGCCCTTGAAGCCGACTTAGTTAAAATACGCGCCGAATACCAAGAAATAACGCGTAAAGAAACCGCCTACAACCAGCTTAAACGCGAAGTTGAAACTAACCGTAATATATTTAATACTTTTTTATCGCGCTCACGCGAAACCGAAGTAACTAGCGACTTTAGCTCGGCAGCGGCCCGTTTTACCGACCGCGCATACGCACCAAAAGATCCAAGTAAACCAAACAAAAAACTGATTGTGGTTTTAGCGTTTGTGGCAAGCTTTGGTTTTGCTGTGGTAATGAGTTTTGTGTTTGATGCACTTAACGACACTATTAAAAACAAAAACGACGTTGAAAACAAACTAGCGCAACGTATGTTGGGTATTTTACCGTTTGTTAAAGTGCCTAAAAATAGTGTATTTGGTATTCATGCCTATTTTGACGAGCATTACAGGCGTTTTGCCGAGTCGGTACGTACGTTTCGTACCAGTTTACTGTTAACCCAGCTCGACCGTGAGCACAAAGTTATTGCGGTTACGTCTAGCTCGCCGGGTGAGGGTAAAACAACTACGTCGACCAATTTAGCGATGTCGCTTGCGCAAATGGGTAAAGTATTATTAATTGATGGCGATTTACGTAAACCCAGTATTGCAAAACGCTTTGATATACCGGTATTTCACCCAGGGTTAAGTAACCTAATTGTGGGGACTGAACAATTAAGCGAATGTATACACATAGACGAGCAGTCGGGCGTGACTATTATGCCTAGCGGCCAAATACCGGGTAACCCGTTAGAGCTGCTTTCGAGCAACCAATTTAATGAGTTACTGGTAAGCTTAAAACAAACCTACGACCATATAATTATTGATACACCTCCTACCCAAGCGGTGAGTGACGCATTAGTAATAGCACAAAATACCGATTCGGTTATTTATGTTGTTAAAGCCGATTTAACGCGCATTAAACCTATTAAAGCGGGCATTGAGCGTTTGTTTGAGTCTAAAGCGCATATTGCTGGGGTTGTTGTTAACCAAGTAGATATAACCAAGTCGAAAGAAGAACATAATTATGGCTACTATGACTATTACGATTACACTCAGCAATCTGAAAAGTCGTAATTAACGGTTATTATGATAGATATACATTCCCACATATTACCTGGGCTTGACGATGGCGCTAAAGACTTAACCGAGTCTTTAGCGCTTTTAACCATGGCACAAGCCGATGGTATAACCCATATGGTAGCTACCCCGCATATTCACTTAGGCCGCTTTAATAATGCGGCTTCGCACATTTACGACGACCTAGCTAATTTAAAACACGCCGCCAGTGATGCAAATATTAATGTACAACTAGCAGTAGCCGCAGAGGTTAGGCTAGATGTAGAGCTAATGACTTTAGTTATGAGCAAAAAGCTGCCGTTTATTGGTAATGTAAATGGCGCTAATTACGTGTTGCTTGAGTTACCACATTCGCATGTACCACAAGGGTTTGACAAGTTTATTAGTTGGTTGGCTAAGCAAAATATTAAAACTATTATTCCGCACCCAGAGCGTAACCGCGATATACAAGCTAAGCCTTTTTACATAGAGCGCTTAAGGCAATTGGGCTGTGAATTTCAGTTAACGGCTTCAAGCATTGAAGGCGAGTGGGGCGAACAGGCGCAAACTATTAGCCTCGATATGCTTAAAAATGGGTTAGTGACTTACGTTGCAAGTGATGCCCATTCGGTTAAACGTAGGCCGCCTATTTTAAGTAAGGCAAAAAGTATTATTAGCGATTTAATAGGGGCCGAGCAAGCAGAGGCGTTGTTTTATACAAACCCACTGCGTTTAACCCAAAGTTTATTTAACGATGCGCTTAATGGTGCGCTAAACGGTGCGGTTAATGAGTAATATTGCAGCCAAGCCAAACAAAGCGATTAAAATAGTGCAGGTAATTTTACTTGCGCTAATTACTGTGGGTGTTTGTGTAAGTAGTATTAATAGTATGCGCGCTAATGCGTGGTTTTTTAATGCTAAAAATACGCTGCAGGGGCTAAATAGCCAAGCTGATAACACGTTAAATATTGAGCTTGCACAAACCGCTATTAGCCTTGCTAGTGAACTTGACCCTACACACCCTCATTACCATGAAGTTTTTGCGCATGTTAAGTTGCTGCAATTAAACCCGGCAAATACAGATGAGGCAATAGCGCATAATTTACGTGTGTTAAAACAAGCAGAAGCTAGGCTGCTTGAGTCGGTTAAATATAGGCAAACTTGGGCCGAAACCTGGATTGCGTTGGCTAAGGTAGTGAGTTACCAAGAAGGGCCAACCGATCGTGTGTTTGAGTATATTGAACACGCTAAACGCGTGGGCCCTTATAAAATTGATGTTCATTTAGGCGTGATAGAAATAGCACTGATGAACTGGCAACAACTCCCTCCAAAATATAAAGCGTTATATGTTAACGAGCTTAAGTTAGCAGCTAAGCATGGCCATAAGTTTTCACGCGCTTTTGACATAGCTAAGCAAGTAGATGCTTTACCTATTTTATGTTTGTCGCTTAAATTTGGCGCTCATTTTGATCCCGTCAGAACCAGTTGGATGTTTAAAAAACAGTGTAAATAGGTTTGTTAGGGAAAGATCTTAGATGTTAGATTTCAGATTACAGTTATTAGATCTAAAACCATACCCAAGAGATTAGATCGAAATTGCTTGTATTTATTTGTAGACGTTTTGCTTGCTCACTTTAGAAGCGCAGCTTCTTGTTATTTATAAATAAAATATAACCACAGAGAACACTGAGGCGCTGCGCGCCACACAGAGAAAAAATAAGTAATGGTCAGTTGCTTCTGCTAGTATTTTCCTTTACTTCTCGGTGGTGACAAAATCACTTAGCAATGTACCGTATTGATTTACTGTAGGCGCCTTGCTCGCTGGCACTTTATTTATAGATATGTAAAAGCGTTGCTTTTAAACGCCAGCAAGCTGCGCGTCTACGCTGTAAAGTTTAAGTTAGTTTTGTAGACGTTGAGCTTGCTCACGTTAGAAGCGCAGCTTCTTTTTGAAAGACCATTTGCACAAAGAGAACAAAATGAGAAGACACTAGCCAAGCTGTTTAATAACTTTATTCGTCATTTCTTTAAAGCGCAGGGTACAAATAAAATACTACCACCGAGAACACTAAGGCGCTGCGCGCTACACAGAGGAAACACAAGTAATTTGGTAGTCACTTCTCCTTGTATTCTCCTTCACTGCTCGGTGGTGACAACATCACTTAGCAATGTACGGTGTTGATTTACTGTAGGCGTCTTGCTCGCTGGCACTTTATTTATAGATATGTAAAAGCGTTGCTTTTAAACGCCAGCAAGCTGCGCGTCTACGCTGTAAAGTTTGACTTTGCTTTGTAGACGTTGAGCTTGCTCACGTTAGAAGCGTAGCTTCTTGTTATTTATAAATAAAATATAACCACAGAGAACACAGAGGCGCTGCGCGTTACACAGAGAAAAATATATTTAAATCCAAATTATTTACCTGCCCTTAAATTACTACTCCTTGTATTCTCCTTCACTTCTCGGTGGTGACAACATCACTTAGCAATGTACGGTGTTGATTTACTGTAGGCGTCTTGCTCGCTGGCACTTTATTTATAGATATGTAAAAGCGTTGCTTTTATACGCCAGCAATCTGCGCGTCTACGCTGTAAAGTTTAAGTTAGTTTTGTAGACGTTGAGCTTGCTCACGTTAGAAGCGAAGCTTCTTTTTAAAAGATCATTTGCACAAAGAGAAGCGAATGAGAAGTAAACGAGAAAACATTAAGATAGTAATGCTGTTTATTATTTAATCACTAAATCACTTCTCTAAAGCGGGGCGTCTCTTAACCTCTTTGTGAATATTTAATTAATTATTAATAACTTGCGTGAGCAATCTGCGCGTCTACGGTGTAAAATTGACTTTGCTTTGTAGACGTTTTGCTTGCTCACGTTGAAGCGCGGCATCTTGTTACTAATAAATAAAATATGACCACCGAGAACACCGAGGCGCTGCGCGCTACACAGAGATAAACGTAGTTAAATCCAAATTATTTACCAGCTCTTAGATTACTTCTCCTTGTCTTCTCGGTGGTGATTAAATTACTTGATTACTAATTGATCACAGAGCGACCCTTTGTGAATTTTATTTCACTGGTGTATTTAAGTAGACAAAAAAATGCCCAGAGTGATTTAGGGAAACTCTGGGCTATAACGGGCTCTTTTGAGCCTTGCGCTAACAAAAAACTTTCTAATTCATAGGGAGAAGTTGAAAGTATTTTAAGTATAGCCAAAGCTCTTAAAATTACATATTTTTTGGTTGTTTTTTATACTGCAGCAAATACAGTTACTTAACTATGTTGTGCACATTTTATACGCAATTTATGCGTGTTTACTCCCACGTTATTAACTGTGCATTTTGAACAAGATCGCGTGGAAGTGAGTTTTTGATCTTATTTTTTTGCCACTTTCCCAGCCCAATGGGGCAGCCGCATAATGTTAATACAACTTCGCCCAGCTCTTTTGTGGGCTCGGCTAATCGTACATCTTTACCATTAAAATAGTCGTTTGCTTGTTCGCTATTAAGCGCGTACGTGTTGGTTTTGCACGCGTTACCTAACACGGTGGCAAATTCGTGAGTGAGCCTTACACCATTTTTATGAATAATGCCTATTTGAATACCTAAGCGGGCATATTTAATTTTGTTTTGAATGGCATCAAACCCCTGTGGGAATAGCCACAGTTCTTTGTCGCGTTGCATTAATGTACCGGGTAGGCTTGTTAAACCAAAGTGCTTTTTAAGCTCGCTCATAAACGCGGTTGTTGGTTTTTTATCAAACTCAGTAAACGGAAACGCGCCTTTTTTGACTGTTTGATTTGGGTTGTTACAACTTGCATGCTTTTTAAATTTAGCAATAAAAAAGCCTTCGCTGTCGTATGTTTGCGGCCATATGTGCAAATAGCCCTCGGTCGTTGTTGCTTTGTCGGCCCCCGGAAATAAATCCCTGAGTGACTCGGGCGCTATAAACTCGCCAAATTCTTCAAGTAAAAATTCGCATACTTGTTGGTTTTCGAGCGGGGTGAGCGTACAGGTAGAATACACCAGCGTGCCGCCGGGTTTTAACGCGTAAAATGCGCTTTTTATTAGATCTTTCTGTACTTGGGCTATTTGAATGTTTGATTCGATTGACCAATTTTTTAGTGCATCGGCGTCTTTACGTACCGTGCCTTCGCCAGAGCAGGGAGCGTCTAGCAAAATGCTATCGAAACATTCAAACATGTAATTGCCAAATATAATGCCATCAAAGTGTGAAAGCGCACAGTTACCCACGCCCATGCGTTTTAAGGTGGCACTGAGTACTTTTAAACGTGACGACGAAAGCTCGTTTGCTACTAGCACGCCTTGGTTGTTCATTAGTGCTGCTAGCTGCGATGTTTTAGAACCCGGCGCCGACGCCATATCAAGCACGGTGTTACTTGTTTGTATACTTTGTTTGAGCGCGATTGGCGGTAGCATTGAGCTTGCCTCTTGCACGTACATTGCGCCGCTTAGGTGTAGGTCGGTATTGCCTAGGGCTAGGTTTTGCTCTTCGCTAATTGGGCGTTCTAGCCAAAAGCCTTCGCTACACCAAGGAATTGGCGTAAGTTGCCAATTTTTTTGTTCTGCTTTTTTAGTAAAGTCTTCTACGGTTATTTTTAATGTATTAACGCGGATAGATTTTCTGAGCGGGCGACGACACGCATTTATAAAGTCATCTAACTTTAGGTGGTTTGGTAGATAGGTTTTTACGTCGTCTATAAAGTGCTCAGGAATAAAAGTATTGGCGTTCACGCGCTAGCTCGTACATTAAAAATAAAGCGCGATTTTAGCATTTAAATAACTAAATTTCAGTGATAAAAACACCTCGCTTGATTATATGGTGCTGTCGACACTTTGTGGTTTTCAGGTATTTATAAACTACTTTACTCATACTTTAGAATAATAGTGTCGACAATAAGGGTGTTTTTTAGGCTTTTTGTACAGTTTTAGGGTTGACATGTTTTTTTAATGCGCCCATTATGGCGATACAAATTGTCGACAATCTAAAAAATTAACTTATGACAGACTCATTTTTAAACGAAGCGCCTATTACCACAGCATCCGATCAGGTATTTGTAAACATGCGCCGTGAGATTGTTGAAGGCACTATTGCACAAGGTAGTAAAATTTCGGAGCCTGAGCTTGCAAAGCGTTACGGTGTAAGCCGCGCAACCCTGCGTGAGGCGCTAAACCGCCTAGAAAGCTGCTATTTAGTAGAGCGTAAAGCCAATGTAGGCTGCCGTGTAGTTGCCCTTACCGCTGAGCGTTTAATTGAGGTTTACCAAGTACGTAGCTCGCTTGAAGGGCTTGCTTGCCGTTTAGCTGCCGACAATATGGAGCCTGATGAAATTAAAGGCTTAAAACAATTACTAAATCAGCATTTACAAACGCAGCGCGTTAAAGAAGGCGAGTCGTACTACCAAGAGGCGGGCGATTTAGATTTTCATTACCGCATTATTAAGGGCAGTAAAAACGCACATTTGATTCATTTGCTTTGTAACGACCTGTACCAATTAATTCGCATGTACCGCGTGCAAATGGGTATGGCGGGGCCGCGGGTATCAAAAGCGTTTGACGAACATTTAGCGATTATTAACGCGATTGAAAACCACGACGGCGAACTGGCCGAAATGCTAATGAAGCGCCATATCAGTGCGTCGCAAGCCAATATTCAAACCAAATTTGATTTATACCAATCTGAATAACTGTTTATTCATGCAGATTGGTACAAGCCGCTAAAAGCTAAGCAAAATAGTTAAAGCGTCATATACAAAGATTAAAAATATAAGTTACTCCACGTAGCAACCGTTCAAAGAGAGGAAATGACATGTCAGCAGGATATAAATTTAAACAAGCTATTGCTAATAACCGTCCGTTACAAGTGGTGGGTACTATTAATGCCTACACAGCAATGATGGCTGAAAAAATGGGCCACCAAGCTATTTACCTATCGGGTGCGGGTGTTGCTAATGCCTCTTACGGTATGCCCGATTTAGGTATGACCAGCCTTGATAACGTGCTGGAAGATATTCGCCGTATTTCGGGTGCCAGCGATTTACCTTTACTTGTTGACGCCGATACCGGTTGGGGCGGGGCATTTAACATTGCACGTACCGTTAAAGAAATGACTAAAGCGGGTGCGGCGGGTTTTCATATAGAAGATCAAGTAGCGCAAAAGCGTTGTGGCCATCGTCCAAACAAAGAAATTGTTAGCCAAGGCGAAATGGTTGACCGTATTAAAGCGGCGGTAGATGCAAAAACCGATAGCGATTTTTACATTATGGCGCGTACCGATGCGTTTCAAAAAGAAGGCTTAAATGCCGCCATTGACCGTGCAGCAGCCTGTGTTGAAGCCGGTGCTGATGCTATTTTTGCAGAAGCCGTGCACGACCTTGCCGATTACCAAGCGTTTACCAATGCGCTAAACGTGCCTATTTTGGCCAATATTACTGAGTTTGGCCAAACGCCAATTTATACCAAAGAGCAGTTAAGTGATGTAGGCGTTGAAATGGTGCTTTACCCACTCAGTGCGTTTAGAGCAATGAACAAAGCGGCACTTAACGTGTACTCGGCTATTTTAAATGAAGGCTCGCAGCAAAGCGAAATTGAGAACATGCAAACTCGTGCTGAACTTTACGACTTTTTAGATTACCACACGTACGAAAACACACTTGATAACCTTTTTTCATCAAAATCTGACAAATAATAATTAAATTAGATAACACACACAAATTTAAGGTAGGAGAAGATCATGGTAGATAAAGCATTAGGCGGCGCAGGTTTACGCGGACAAGTAGCGGGTCAAACAGCATTGTGTACAGTAGGGCAAAGTGGCTCGGGTTTAACGTATTGTGGTTACGATATTAGCGAACTGGCTGAAAAAGCGCAGTTTGAAGAAGTGTCGTTTTTACTTTCACGCGGTGAGTTACCAACTACTAGCGAATTAGCTGAGTACAAAGCCAAATTAAAAAGCTTACGTGGCCTGCCAGATGCACTTAAAACCGTGCTTGAAAATATCCCTAAAGACGCGCACCCAATGGATGTAATGCGTACGGGTTGCTCTATGTTGGGTAACCTTGAAATGGAACTTGATTTTAGCCAAGCAAACGATGCGATTGACCGTATGGTTGCTGTGTTCCCAAGCATTATTTGTTACTGGTACCGTTTTACACACGATGGCGTTCGTATTGAAACACAAACAGACGACGATTCAGTAGGCGCACACTTTTTAACGCTATTACACGACAAAGCGCCAAGCGAGTTATTTGCACAGGTAATGAATGTGTCGCTTATTTTATACGCAGAGCACGAATTTAATGCCTCTACATTTACGGGGCGTGTGTGTGCATCTACTTTGTCTGATATTCATTCGTGTGTAACTGGTGCTATTGGTACGTTACGTGGCCCATTACATGGTGGTGCAAACGAAGCCGCAATGGACATGATTGAAGGTTTTACTAGTACAGAGCACGCTGAGCAAGAAGTTATGGGCATGCTTGAGCGCAAAGATAAAATTATGGGCTTTGGCCACGCTATTTACCGCGAGTCGGACCCACGTAATGTAATTATTAAAAAGTGGTCTGAAAAATTAGCTGCAGAGGTGGGCGATGATGTGCTTTACCCGGTGTCTGTTCGTTGTGAAGAAGTAATGTGGCGTGAGAAAAAGTTATTTTGTAATGCTGATTTTTTCCATGCATCGGCTTATCACTTTATGGATATTCCGACTAAGTTATTTACGCCAATATTTGTAATGAGCCGCGTTACTGGTTGGACAGCACATGTTAAAGAGCAGCGTGCTAATAACCGTATTATTCGCCCAAGTGCTGATTACACAGGGCCAGATGCACGCAGCTACACGCCAATTGAATCAAGAGGCTAATTAGTTAAACCTAAGGTGAGCAATACGCTCACCTTTTTGCCTTTTATTTCCCGTCACTTATTAGCGAATTTTTATTATGACCATTATTAACAATACTCAGTACCGCAAACCGCTTGCGGGCTCAAACGTAGATTACTACGATACTCAAGCCGCTGTTGATGCTATTAAACCCGGTGCTTATGCTACTCTTCCTTACAGCTCACGTGTATTTGCCGAAAACTTAGTGCGCCGCTGCGACCCTGCTATGCTCACCGATGCACTTAGCCAAATAATTGAGCGCAAACAAGATCTAGATTTTCCGTGGTATCCGGCACGTGTGGTGTGCCACGATATTTTAGGCCAAACAGCCTTGGTTGATTTAGCAGGCCTGCGCGATGCTATTGCAGCAAAAGGGGGCGATCCGTCTAAGGTTAATCCTGTGGTACCAACGCAGTTAATTGTTGACCACTCGTTAGCGGTTGAGCATGCGGGTTTTGATCCTGACGCGTTTGAAAAAAACCGTGCCATTGAAGACAGACGCAACGACGACCGTTTTCACTTTATTAATTGGACTAAAACGGCCTTTAAAAATATTGATGTGATCCCGCCTGGTAACGGCATTATGCATCAAATTAACCTTGAAAAAATGTCGCCCGTTATTCAAAACCGCGATGGCATTGCATTCCCCGATACTTTGGTAGGTACCGACAGCCACACCCCGCATGTTGATGCGTTAGGTGTTATTGCTGTAGGTGTGGGCGGGCTTGAAGCAGAAAGCGTAATGCTTGGCCGCGCGTCGTACATTCGTTTACCTGATATTGTGGGCGTAGAGCTTACGGGTACTCGCCAACCAGGTATTACCGCTACCGATATTGTGTTAGCGATTACTGAGTTTTTACGCGAGCAGCGTGTGGTATCTACCTATTTAGAGTTTTACGGTGAAGGCGCCGATGCGCTAACGCTTGGCGACAGAGCGACCATTTCGAACATGACGCCAGAATTTGGTGCGACTGCGGCCATGTTTTATATCGACGATAAAACAATAGACTATTTACGTTTAACAGGGCGCGATGAAGAGCAAATAGCGCTTGTAGAAAACTACGCTAAAACAGCCGGCCTTTGGAGCGATAGCTTAAAAACAGCAAAATACGAGCGTGTTTTGACTTTTGATTTATCGAGTGTTGGTCGCAATATTGCGGGGCCTTCTAACCCACATCGTCGTGTTTCAACCAGCGATTTAGCGAAAGAAGGTATTTCGGGTATTGTTGAAAACGAAGACGGTTTAATGCCAGACGGCGCGTGTATTATTGCGGCAATTACCAGCTGTACCAATACCAGTAATCCGCGCAATGTAATTGCGGCAGGTTTGTTAGCGCGAAACGCAAACGCAAAAGGCTTAATGCGTAAACCGTGGGTTAAAACGTCGTTAGCGCCGGGCTCTAAAGCCGTGCAATCGTACCTTGAAGATGCAAAGCTATTACCAGAGCTTGAACAACTTGGTTTTGGTATTGTTGGCTTTGCGTGTACGACTTGTAATGGTATGAGTGGGGCACTTGACCCTGTTATTCAAAAAGAAGTAATAGATCGCGATTTATACACAACGGCTGTGCTTTCGGGTAACCGTAACTTTGACGGGCGTATTCATCCTTATGCAAAACAAGCCTTTTTAGCATCACCGCCTTTGGTTGTGGCTTATGCGATTGCGGGCACGATTCGTTTTGATATTGAAAAAGATATTTTAGGGCAAGACCAACACGGTAATGATGTAACCCTTAAAGATTTATGGCCAACCGATGAAGAAATTGATGCGGTTATTCAGCAAAGCGTTAAACCCGAACAATTTAAAAAAGTGTACGAGCCGATGTTTGACTTAACCGTAGATTACGGTGAAGACAACGACCCTCTTTACGATTGGCGAGCGCAAAGCACCTATATTCGCCGCCCGCCTTATTGGGAAGGAGCACTTGCAGGTGAGCGCACCATGAGTGGTATGCGTGCATTAGCGGTATTGGGTGACAATATTACAACTGATCATTTATCGCCTTCTAACGCGATTATGGCAAGCAGTGCTGCAGGTGAATACCTGACTAAAATGAATGTGCCAGAAGAAGATTTTAACTCATACGCAACGCACCGAGGTGATCATTTAACGGCGCAGCGTGCCACGTTTGCAAACCCTAAATTACTTAACGAAATGGTACTTGATGAAAACGGCGAGGTTAAGCAAGGCTCCTACGCACGCATAGAGCCTGAGGGTAAAAACACGCGTATGTGGGAAGCAATCGAAGCCTACATGGAGCGCAAGCAACCGCTTATTATTGTGGCCGGTGCTGATTACGGGCAAGGCTCGTCGCGCGATTGGGCTGCAAAAGGCGTTAGGCTTGCCGGTGTTCAAGTGATAGCTGCAGAAGGTTTTGAACGTATTCACCGTACTAATTTAATTGGTATGGGGGTTTTACCGCTCGAATTTGCACCAGGCACTACGCGTAAAACACTTAACCTAGATGGTAGTGAAAGTTACGATGTAAAAGGCGCTCCAGCACCGGGGGCAACTTTAGAGCTGGTGATCACTCGTAAAAACGGCGAGGTGGTTACTACATCAATGAAGTGCCGATTAGATACGCAAGAAGAGCTTTCTATTTATGCTGCTGGTGGTGTATTACAGCGTTTTGCTCAAGACTTTTTAGAAGCGACAAATGCGTAATAAGGATTTTTTAAAATGTTTAAACCACAAATAAAAGTGCCGGCAACCTATATGCGTGGCGGTACGAGTAAAGGTGTGTTTTTTAATTTAACCGATTTGCCTAAGCCTGCACAAGTGGCAGGTGAGGCGCGGGATAACTTATTACTTCGTGTTATTGGTAGCCCCGACCCTTACGGAAAACAAACCGATGGCATGGGTGGTGCTACATCAAGCACCAGCAAAACGGTCATTTTAAGTAAAAGTGAGCAAGCCAATCACGATGTAGATTATTTATTTGGGCAAGTCGCTATTGATAAAGCCTTTGTTGATTGGAGCGGTAACTGCGGTAACTTAACTTCGGCAGTGGGTGCGTTTGCTATTAGTAATGGCTTAGTTGATAAAAACCGCTTGCCCGATAATGGTATTGCTATTGTGCGTGTGTGGCAGGCTAATATTAAAAAAAGCATTTTAGTGCATGTACCAATGACTAATGGCGAAGTGCAAGAAACAGGGGACTTTGAGCTTGACGGTGTTACGTTCCCAGCGGCTGAGGTAAAGCTTGAGTTTGTAGATCCTGCCGATGGGGATGGGGCTTTATTTCCTACAGGTAATGTTATGGACGATTTAGAGGTGCCAGATGTTGGCACACTAAAGGCGACAATGATCAATGCGGGTATTCCAACTATTTTTATTAATGCTGAAGATATTGGTTATACCGGCACTGAGCTTCAAGACGACATTAATAACGATGATGATGCGCTAAAAAAGCTTGAGACAATACGTGCTTATGGCGCTGTTAAAATGGGCTTAATTACTAATATAAATGAGGCACAAGCCCGCCAGCACACACCTAAAGTGGCGTTTGTTGCTAAGCCTGTTGCGTATAATGCATCAAGCGGTAAACACATAGATGCGGGCAGTATTAATTTATTAGTACGTGCTATGTCGATGGGTAAATTACACCATGCCATGATGGGAACAGCCGCAGTTGCTATTGGCACTGCAGCGGCTATAGAAGGTACGTTAGTTAATTTAGCTGCAGGTGGCGGCGCATTGAGTGAGGTGAACTTTGGTCATCCTTCGGGCACGTTAAAAGTAGGCGCCGAGGCTAAAAACAGTAATGGCGACTGGCAAGTTACCAAAGCGAGTATGAGCAGAAGCGCCAGAGTATTAATGGAAGGGCTTGTAAGGGTTCCTTTTTAATCATTTTTTGCTGCATTATTAACTCTTAAAAATCAACAGACCCTCATAGTCAGTTAGGGTTAATTTAACAGTATTAATAATGCAGTAACAATTAAGCAGGATTTTAAAATAAATAATAAACAAGGGATTGGCTTGGTTAGTTCTAAAGGTTTGCTTTTTCATTAAAACTAAATGCTTTAGGGTTGATTTCCTTCCATTCTACATTTATTTTTAATGTTCTGTCGCAAATACTTGAAGAAAAAATTTAACAAACTAAATTTAATGTAATAATCAATCAACAAACACGATATATTATAAACCAACATGTTGGTTTTTTGTGGCTCTAACCTAGGTTATTGAATTTAATTAAGGCCTATAAAAATTAAAACATGGCGTTAAACTAAAATTACATCATTTTATATGTATAAATATGTAGCAACAACTCATAGCTTAATGGTACTTTTAAAGTTCTAGTAACAAAGGTTAGATTATTGTGCTTGTTTACATTTTTTGTAAACGGTGAATAAGCTTACCCAAGTTTAACCAAACTTTTTCAGATACTTATTTCATAGCTATCAAGGAGAAATAAATGGCGAAGCGTATGATCAAATTTACACCAATAGCGGCATCAGTTGCACTTACACTCGGTTTAACTGCGTGTGGTTCTGACAACGATGGCAATAACTATGTTGCACCAACACCACCGGCGGAATCTTTTAGCTCAGAAGACACGGCTTTATTTAACGTAGAAGTTACAGGTAAAGCGGTTAAAGGTGCGATGATGAACGCGGTGGTTAGCGTTTCAACATTAGATGCAACAGGTGAAATGGTAGCAGTACCATTTCGTTTAGCGGCTTCAGCTGAAGCTGAAACATTCTCTGCTGAAGAGTCAACTCAAGAAGCTGCAGATGCAGCTGTTGCTGCAAGCATTTTAGCAGCAAACCCAGAAGCCGTTTTAACAAACGAAAGTGGTCGTTACAGCGTTTACTTAGAAAATGACTTTTCAGGTCCTGTATACATCACAGTTAAAACATCAGCTGAAGGTGACGATAGCTACCTACGTTGTGATGCTTACCTAGGTTGTGGTACTTACGATGAAGCACCAGCAGCAGAAGACGATGTTAACGATGGCGATACAGCGATTGAGTTTGGCGAGTGGTACAAAACAGACCTAGAGCTTTCTGTTGTTAAATTTATTCCAGCGGTAGAAGCTGATGCATCTGGCGCAAGTGGTGCTTTAGGCGACGCAAACGTAGCGCGTTCACTTAGAGCAAATGCGACTTTCTTAACAACGCTTGTTTCACAACTTTTAATTGATGCAGGTGAAGGTGTTGATGCTGCTGGTATTGCTAATTCAAGTGTTGATGTGCTTGTTCAAGTTTTAGGCCCAGATACAGCACTTTTACTAGCTTCTTTGCTAGGTGATGTTTCTAACGGCGGTGCAGTTGATTTAACTGACGTTGACGGTGAAGAAATGCTAGACGATGGTATTTTATCGTTAACTCAAGTTGCTTCATCTATTCAGGGCCTTTCTGACATTAACGGCAACATGACAAAACTTATTGCTGGTATTAAAGCAGGTAAAGTAACAGGTAGTGACGATGCAGAGATAGCTGCACTAGCCACTGCATTACAACAAGCTGCTACAAATACAGCTAATATTTTCTTTGCAATTGCTACAGGTGAAGAAAGCGATATTGAAGCTGCACTAGCAGCTGCATTTGCTGTAAACAACCCAGATGCGACTGACGCTGAAAAAGCGGCGTTTGCTGCGCAATCTACAGGTATTGCTAAAAAGGCAAAAGCTGCTAAAGATAAAGCTGTTAAAAATGGTGCAGCGAGTGATGCCGGTTTAGCAAAGGCCGCTGAAAAATCTAAAAAAGCACTTGAGAAAATTGGTTGTACTGACGATTGTACAGTGGGCGATGGCTTTTACATGCAACTTGCAGCTAAAACAACTGCTGCCGTTACTGTTGCAGAAGCTGAGCTAGTGTCAATTCAGGCATCAGTTACTGCTGCGCAGGCTGATTTAGTTGCAGTACAAGCACTAGGTGGTGACACTGTAGTTGACGCAGACACAGCCGTTGCGTTTGCAAATGCGGTTGAGTTACTTGCAAATGAAGCCGATGTAGCTGATTTAGCCGGTGAATCAGATGCATTATTTGTACAGTCTCAAGGTTTAGTGTCTGTAGCTACTTTACTTGTGGCTAATAACACTGATTACCAACAGATTTTAGATGATGCAGACGCGTTAGTTGTCGGTTCTTCTGCTGAAATTGATAAAGTTTCTACTTTTAATACAGAACTTGAAGCACTTGTAGCTGCAGCAGCACAAGCACTTGTTGATTTTGATGCAGAAGTTGCAGCAGCTGCTGCTCTTGCTACAGAAACAAATGAATTAGCGCTAGCGGCTGAAACTGCTGCAATGACTGCTGAAACAGCGTCAACAACAGCACTATCTGCTGCTGAAGATGCAATGGTAGACAACGCTGAAAATGCAGCTGAAGCGCTAGTACTTGCAGACGCTGCAATTGTTGCGGCTTCTGATTTTTCTGCAAGTGTTGACGCATTAGAAGTTGCTATTGCACAAGCATTAGCTGCTGCAGAAGCTTACTTAGCTTTAGATGCTGACAGCGCAGATGCACAAGATTTAATTGACGCTGCAGAGGCAATGGCTGTTACAGCGGCGGCTAAAGCTGAACTTGCATCAGAGCAGTTTGCTAAAGCGTATGCTCTACAATTAACAGCGCAAGATGCAGTTGCTAAGTTTGAAGTACTTGTATCTGTTAAAGCAACATCAGAGTCACTAAGTACAATGACTGTACTTACAAGTACTGGTGGTGAAGCGGTTCTTGATGCAGCTGATGTATTAGCTGACGTAATTAACGAACTTGCTGATATGGGCAACTCTGGTGAGGGTACGTCTACTCGTCAACCCAACTGGACTTATGCTTACAGCTTAGACGACCTAACGCTTATGCTTAACAATGCAACCACAGGTGAAATGATCAGCGCTGCTGCATCTTACCAAGGTGAGCAGTTAGTTGTTGCTTGGGGCGCTACGCTAGTTGGTGGTGACGCTACGGTTGAGCTAATGACTGCAGACACGCAAACTAATGCACTTGCAGATTGTGTTGACTTTGCAGCTGGTAATATTGACGAGACTCAAATTGATTCTTGTTTAATATTTACATTTGACGGCGAAGTAGATGCTGACACAGTAGATGACGCTGAAATCGTTAATACTGAAACTTGGAACCACGTTACAATTATGGACGGTGATTCTGGGTTTACTGGTATGTTAAATGTAACTGCTGATGACGCGACTGACATGGGTACTGTTACTCTTGAAGGTATGTCGGGCGACCTAGACTTTAAAGTTATGGGTACGGTTGACGCAAGCGGCGATGAAGATCAAAGCATGTTAGATGTAATGGTTAAAGGTGACGCAGCAATGGGTTACACATTATCTCTTATGGGTGCTGAGTCTACAGGTTACACTGGCGACGTTAAAGCGATGTACGAAGGCATGATGATGTCGTTTGGTACTGCTACTAAAGTTACTAATGGGCTTTCAATCACTTACATTGATGGTGTAACAATGGATTACACTGATGTTGATTTAATTGACTCAAGCAAGTAATTTTTAAACTATTAAAGGGAAAAGCAGTGTGCTTTTCCCTTTTTTTATTGAAAGCGATTAAATTATGAAAAAAAAAATTCTTTTGCTAGGATTTTCATCAGCTCTACTTTCTCCACTTGCATCCGCTAATAATCAGTTTCAAGTTTTTACTCATTTTGACGCAGAAATTTATACCGAAGCGCAACCAGTTCAGGCATTTGTTGATGACTTTGATGCGCCGCTAACATCGGGTGACAGTGCATTTACGTACAATATATTTGAAGTAGGTGTAGGATACGGTAATTTTAAAGTTGGACTGCAAAGTCGCTTTGACTACGTATTAAACTTTGACCCTGATACGGCAAAATATACGCACACCGAAAAAAATGATCTTGCTTTTGAAGATAGATATTACACTTACTTTTTAGACGCCAAACAGGCAACGTCTAACGGTGTTTTTGTGTCTTACGATTTTAAATTTTTAGACAAAAATGCATTAACCATTACCCCAAAATTGTCTGTGTTTGCGAGTACGCATTTTCAAGATGGGATAGTTGATGGACGTATTTACAGTGATGAAGTAGAAGGCGATATATCTGTTGATTATAACTATTCAAAAGATATTTTATTTAAAAAGTTTACTCCCTCTGAAAACCCTGAAGGGCTAGGTTACAGCCTAGATATATTTGCTGATTGGCAAGTAAATGATGAATTACATGTAGGCTTTAGCGTTAAAGACTTACTTTATAAAACAGATTACGAAGACAGTGGTTTTGTAAACGGCCAAACCACTGAGATTCCATTTAGCCAAAACGACAATGGCGACATAATAACTCAGCCAACGGTATCTTTAAAAACGTCGTCATTTGGTAATACGCAATCTCACGATTTTGATATGAAAATGCGCATGCAAGCGTTTGCTGATTACAGAATTAATGATCGATTTTCTACTCAATTAACTCTTAAACGCTACGATCAAGATACATTTAGCCAGTTAAAAGGGCGAGTTCACTTTTGGGACCATTGGAAAGTACAGGCTGGCTACGAAACTAAAAGTAAAGCTTACTTAGTGGGTATTGAAAGCAAGTATTTTGGTCTTAATTTGCAAACCGATAGTTTAGATTTGGATAAAGCGTATTATGCAAATATAAATTGGTACATGAACATTAAGTTTTAAGGAATGAAGATGTTAAAACAAATTATACCTTTAGGGGTTGCAGTAGCATTAGCGGGTTGTGGTGGATCATCTTCGAGTACTGATAACAATGAAAACGTGGCTTTAACTCAAATTACAACTAATTCAACAGCACGTTTTTTTGTAGCTAATTGGCAGTCGCCACAGGGTACGCTTAATATTTTAAATAGTGAAGGTGTTATTCAAGAATCAATTGACGTTGATAATATTAATACCTTTAGTGTTACTGTCACACCACTCGCTTATAGCCGTTTTGAATTTATACCTGATAACACGTCGCTCCCATGTCCGCGATTTACCGGTTGTGGCAGAACCGTGCGTGACGACCCTAATGATTTAAACGGCAACCGCTTAGTTGATTTTCAAGAACCGACGGCTGTTACATTAAATTATAAGGCCGATGCGTTTATTGCCCCTGGTGTGAACGCGGTGTATTTTTCTCCATTAAGTACAGCTATCACTGATGCCGGCTTAAGTGCAGCAAAGGCTAGTTTATCGGCCACGCCGTTTTATCATTTAACGCACAGTAACCTTACAGCAAGTGTTGAAGCTGAAATGATCACAAATGCATTTACGTATGCCGCTATTATTGCAGGCGTAGCTGATAGTACATTTAATGTAGATGCGGCATTTAATGCTTTTTCTAGTAATGATACTGAACAGCAAGCATGGAAAGATTACAGCCAATTAGCTGCTCAATACATTCCCGATAATCTGTTTAATGAACAGGGAAATGGCTTATTACCTAACGTTGCAGGCCAAGTAAACCAAACAATTGCGAGTGTAACTACTTATCAACAGTGGGTGCCACGTGTAAGCGAAGCACAAAGCTTAGAGTCAAGAGAGTTGCTTGTTGATGTTAGAAACATTATTGGTGTGGCAAGGCTTCAAGAAAAAAGCTATTCAGAAGAAATCGATGCTAAGTTTGCTGAACTTGAGGGCGCGTTTGATGAAGATACCCAAGCAACACTGACTGCACTTATTAATGCGCTCAACGAGGTAATAACAAATTATTCTCCGCTGGCTGATGACTCAGTGCCTGCTGGGCAATATTCGCTTAGAAATTTAGACATTGATTACAGCAAATCGCCTTATACTTGGGCTATAACGGGTACCTACGATGACCTTCCTATCAGCATAGACTTATCTATCCCTACTTTTAGAGTAAGTGGTGTGTTAGGCAATAAAATTGAGGGGGTAATGAGTGCTACGGTAACCAATGGTGCAACGATACTGAGTGTTGATGTTAGCGAGTTACTGATTCAGTTTGATGGTATTGAGGTGGTAAACGAAACAAACCCAGACGCTGATACAGGTATTGCCCAGCTTACTACAGATGTTGTTATTAATAAGGCTAATGGTAAGTTGGCAGGGGATTTGTCGTTAAATTTAAATCGTTTTGTAGACTCATTTGCAGAGGTGTCTAACACGTTATCGTCTTTTAATTTTCAAGGTGATTATGAAAGTGATATTCAAAATACCGCGTTTCATATTACTGCAATTGAATCGTCCCCCTTTATTGGTGAAGAAAATGATGATTTAGCATTTACCTTTGAATTAGATTTTCCGCTAAGTGCTGCCAACGATTTTAAATTTGCTTATGTGGGTGCTGTAGATAATTTAACAGAGCTAACATCAACAGATATATATGTGAGTGCCCAAGGGCAAGCGTTAGATCTTCGTATTCGCGATGTTAATGGCAATATTAGCTTAGTTGCTAAAGGTGAGTACGGTCGCTGGTTAGATGTAAAACAAGCGGGTCGTAATTACAGTGGCGGCTTATACTTTGGTGATACAAAAATTGCTGAGGTTACCGCTGTTCGTGGTATTCCGGGTGTTTTATTTCCAAATGGTGATTTTGAATCGTTGTTTTAAACCCCCTTTAGTTTTATAAACTAATATTAAAAAGCCCAACAAGGTGAACACCTAGTTGGGCTTTTTGTATTATTGCTCGCTGGTATTACAGCAGTTCTATTTCAACGGTTTCGCCTTGTGCAATGTTGCCACTTTGTGCAGGGACTACAATTAAGCAATTTGCTTTACTGAGTGACGACAGTACACCTGAGCCTTGTTTTTCAACAGGTTTAACAACAAGGCTATTGTTTTCATCGTTACTTGCAATACCACGTTGAAAATCTGTACGGCCCGGGCGCTTTTTAATTTGCTGAGTTGAGACTGCTTTTAAACGTAGTGTGGTTTTATGTTCATTGCCTGATAGTTTAGTCAATGCTGGTTTTACAAGTCGCTCAAGCGTCACAGCGGCAGAAACTGGGTTGCCAGGTAAACCAAAAAAGTAGCTGTTAGGCAATTTACCAAAGGCAAAGGGTTTGCCTGGTTTCATGGCTATTTTCCAAAAGTGAATATCGCCAATGTCGTTTAATACTTCTTTTGTGAAGTCGGCTTCACCAACCGATACACCGCCTGAGCTAATAACGGCGTCGGCTTGCTCGTTCGCTTTTAAAAAGGTGTTTTTAATCAAGGTTTTGTCATCAGCAATAATACCAAAATCAATAACTTCTATATTGGGATTATTAAGTTCGCTAATAATAACAGCCCGGTTACTTTCAAAAATAGCGCCTGTAGGTAAGGTATTACCCGGCTCTATTAGTTCGTCACCAGTTGAGAACACGGCTACTTTGAGTGTTTCGTAAACGTTTACTTTATTTATGCCAATAGAGGCTAATAACCCTACATCTACACCTTTAAGCTTTCTGCCTGCTTTTAATACCACACTGTTTACTGCAATATCTTCACCAGCAAAACGGACATTGTTATTGAGCTCAATAGTGCCTGAAAAAGTAATTTCATCGTTATTAACAGTGGCGTTTTCTTGCATAACAACGGCGTTAGCACCAGGTGGCAATGCTGCACCGGTCATAATTCTTACGCATTGGCCAGGATTAAGCGTTTTGTCGAAGGTTTGCCCAGCAAATACACTGCCTACTTGTTTGTAGGTGGTAAGGCCGTCGCTGATACACAGTGCATAACCATCCATTGCCGAGTTATCATGAGCGGGCACATTAATTGTTGATTTAACATCAGTAGCTAAAATGCGGCCAACGCTACTCATTAAAGGTATTGTTTCGGTGAGTTTATTGAAGCTAATTGCGTCCAACATATTACTGATTGCGGTTTGTATGGGTAATAAACCGGGTGCATTGCAAACATCGTTCATATATATTGCTTACTTAAATCATTTTTTAAAACAATACTTATAATGTCAAAGCTTTACAATACATGGCTGGGTTATTTTTTGTTGGGTGTTTGCGTGTTTTCAAGTACGTTAAACGCAAAAGAAACAATACATGTTGCGGTGGCAAGTAATTTTAAAACTGTGCTACAAACCTTGCTACAAGACTCCCCAATACCGGGTATACAAGTAAAAATATCAGCAGCATCGAGTGGGGTTTTATATTCTCAAATTGTGCATGGTGCGCCGTTTGATGTGTTTTTATCGGCTGACAATGTGCGCCCTCAAGCATTAATCAAAGAGGGATTTGCTAGTGAAAGTACATTAGTTACTTATGCGCTCGGTGAACTTGCTGTATGGCAGCCCAATGCTAATAAACTAAACGAAAAAGTAGCTATAGCTAACCCGCGTTTTTCACCTTATGGGCAAGCGTCTGAGTTTTACGCTAATGCCAATTTTAAAAAGCCAATAAGTTATGTATATGGGAATAACATTACGCAAGCCTTTCAGTTTGTTCAAAGTGGTAATGCATCTGTAGGGATAGTGGCTGTTTCTACATTAAAAATGGCGTTTAATACCAGTCAAGATCCTCAATATTTGTCGTATAAGTTAATACCGCCTAGCGAGTATCCGGAAATTATTCAACAGGGGGTGATTATTAAAACGAGTAAAAAAATAGTGAGCGCTCAAAAGCTTATGGATTTTTTAATGACCAGCAACACACAGAAAAAGCTTGTTGAATTAGGGTATAGAACAAAGGATAGCAATGCTTCAAAGTGATTTAACTGCACTGTGGTTAACAATTAAACTAGCCTTTATAACCGCTATATTATTACTCGCTTTTTGTATTCCTGTTGCATACAAACTAGCGGGATACAAAGGTAAATTTAAACCGTTTTTAGAAGCGCTTATTGCAATGCCGTTAGTATTGCCACCGACCTTGCTTGGTTTTTACTTACTTGTTTTATTTTCACCTACGCATGCAGTTGGGCAATTTTGGTTTTGGCTAACAGGCACGCAGCTGGCGTTTAGTTTTCAGGGGGTGGTTATTGGTTCGCTTTTTTATTCTCTTCCTTTTGTAATGCAGCCCTTAGTTGCAGGGTTTAAGCAAATTAATCAAACCTATAATGAAGCTGCAATAGCACTGGGGTTAAGCCACTTTAAACGCTTTGTTTATTTAATTTTGCCGTTATTAAAACCCAGTATAGGTAGTGCGTTTGCATTGGGTTTTGCGCATACATTGGGTGAGTTTGGCTTAGTACTTATGATTGGTGGCAACATACAAGGAGAAACTCAAGTGGTTTCTATTGCTTTGTACGACCATGTGGAATCGTTGAACTATGCAGCTGCGCATCAGCTTTCGCTTATTTTACTCGCTATTTCGTTTGCCTGTTTAGTGCTCTTATTTAAATTTAATAAAAGCATAGTGGGGGTTAAACAATAACATGATTAAATTAACCCTATTTAAAGCACTTAATCATTTTGATTTAGATATAAAGCTTCACCTTGAATCGTTTTCTATAGCTGGGGTTTTTGGCCCATCAGGTTCAGGAAAGTCGACATTGCTGCGCTGTATTAGTGGGCTTGAGGGCGAGCAGAGTGTTTATATAAATCACCAGCAAGTGGATCACTTACCGACTGAGCAACGCGGGGTAACACTACAGGTTCAGTCTTGCCCATTATTTCCGCATTTAGATGTGGCAGGTAATTTAGCGTTCACACAAACGCATTGTACTAATAGGCATACTGATTTAACCGAGCAAAAAGTAATAGAGGCGCTTGAATTACAACCATTATTAAAGCGCGATGTACATAGTTTGTCGGGCGGAGAGCGCCAACGTGTTGTGTTTGCCCGCACATTATTAGCAGGGCAAAAATTTATTATTTTAGATGAACCATTTAGCGCTCTTGACTGGCCACTGCGCTTTAAAACACTTTCAACAATTAGTGAGCTTGCTGCAGAATATAATATTAAATTTATACTTGTGAGCCACTCTTTAAAGGAGTTGTTGTTTTGTTGCGATACCCTTGTGCAACTTAATAATGGTAAGGTAATTAATCACGGCCCAAGTGCGCTGGTGGCTAAAGCTATTTACGCTAATAATAAACAAACACCACTGAGCCTAATTAACTTTCAAATAATTAAATTTGATGAAAAATACGGCGTGTATCAGCTTAAACTGCACGAAAGCGAACAGCAGCTATTTGCATTACCCAGCGCTGTGGAGCAAGGAAGTAAACTGATATTAGAGTGTGAGAAAATATCTGTCAGTGCCGATAGGCCAGTAAATGTAAATAACAGTAATGTGTTAGTGGGGGTGCTTGTTAATGCAGAACTTATTAACGGCTCATGGCAGCTTGCGTTAAATATTGATGGGCAAACCTTGTATTGTTTGCACTCTAAAAGGCTACGGGAGCAAAGTAGCTACAAATTAGGCGATACACTTTACGCCGCTATTCATAACTTGGAGTAAAATAATCAAAACCCGAGTTATTGACTACATGTGGGGCACTGGCTATTTTTAGGGATTTTAAAGCGGTTAAACTCCATGCTGAGCCCATCCACCAGCAATAAATGTTCACTCAAGCCGCTTGGTAAACCCGCAAGTATTTTTAGTGCCTCAGTTGCCTGAATACTGCCAATTAGCCCAACAATAGGGGAGAGCACGCCAGATTCAGAGCAGCTTTGTGTTTGTTCATTAAAAAACTGCGATAAGCACGCGTAGCAATGGCTATTTTCCTGCATGGTAAAACAGGCAACTTGGCCTTCCATTCTAATTGCAGAGCCTGAAACGAGCGGTGTTTTTGTTTTATAACAGGCGCTATTGAGTAAATTACGTGTAGGCAAGTTATCAGAGCAATCGATTACTATATCAATATTATTTAATAGCTCGTCAAGCGTTGACTGCTCATCTAAAAATACATCAATTGTATGTATATCTATTTCATCATTTAGACTCGCTAACTGTGCTTTAGCCGCGTGTGTTTTTAAGCATCCTATGTCTGTTTGTTTATAAAGTACCTGCCTTTGCAAGTTAGTCGCATCAACCACATCGTTATCTACAAGCGTTAAGGTTCCTACCCCTGATGCTGCTAAGTACTGTGCAACGGGGCAGCCCAAACCGCCTAAACCTACTATAAGCGCATGAGACTGCCATATTTTTTCTTGCCCCTCTATATCTAATTTAGGAAGCATTATATGACGCGAGTAGCGCAGTTGTTGTTGGTAAGTCAGGGCTGGTTTAGTCATTAGCGGCTTCTCATTATTTTTATACACAATAGCAATTTTTAGAATATGTGGGCAAGAACGGGGTTAAAAGTAATTGCACTGTTAGTGCTCACATTGATTACCTTAACAGTGCAAATGAAAATTATAACGAATTAGGGAAAACGTAAGTCAATGATTTTTAATAAAATAAATTATTGGCTCGCTAATTGCTCAGTATGGTTAACGTGAAATTAACAAATGCAGCAGTGTAATTAATAATAAAGTAGTAACTGCTATAAATAACTACAAACGTAACTAAGGAAAAATAACATGCAACCGAGTACTGGGTTTAATCTCATATCGTTTAGCGGAAAAATGAAAATACTGCATTTAAGCTGGATGGTGTTTTTTATCTCATTTTTTGTCTGGTTTAACCATGCGCCATTATTAGGCGCTATAGCGGGTTCGCTAGGTATTACTATGGCACAAGTAAAAACGCTGCTTATTTTAAATGTGGCTTTAACAATACCTGCGCGTGTTGTGGTGGGTATGCTTACCGATAAATTTGGGCCGCGTATTGTTTATGCGGCTTTACTCATTACGTGTAGTATTCCGTGTTTTATGTTTGCATTGGCCACTACGTTTGAGCAAGCCGCTATCGCGCGTTTTGCACTTGGCTTTATTGGTGCGGGTTTTGTTGTGGGCATTCGTATGGTGAGCGAGTGGTTCCCGGCAAATGAGTTGGGTACAGCCGAAGGTATTTACGGTGGCTGGGGTAACTTTGGTTCTGCAGCTGCTGCTATGCTATTGCCTGTATTAGCGCTTATGTTTGGCGGTGACGATGGCTGGCGTTATGCGATAGGCCTAACCGGTGTATTAAGCGTCATTTTTGGTGTTATATGGTACGTAAACGTAACTGACGCGCCAAAAGGTGGCACTTACTTTAAGCCTAAAAAAGTAGGAGCAATGGAAGTAACGAGTAAAGGCGACTTTGTACTACTTCTTATAATGAAGCTACCTATGTACGGTGCTTTAGCACTACTTACTTGGAAATTATCGCCTACTGGCGCAAACTTACTTTCAGAAAATTTTGTTATTGGTACATATGTATTTTTGGTGCTGCTTTATCTTTACGAAGTTTATAAAACGTACGACATAAACGGCCATATTTTTAAGCAACCTGTTCCTGAATCACACCGTTACGAATTTAAACAAGTGGCAGTTTTAAATATTCTTTATTTTACAACATTTGGCTCAGAGCTTGCCGTTGTATCTATGTTGCCATTATTTTTTAGTGAGGTGTTTGGCCTTGATATGGTGTACGCAGGCTTACTTGCATCAGCCTATGCATTTATGAACTTAGCCTCTCGCCCGGGTGGTGGTTGGATCTCAGATAGAATGGGTCGTCGTAAAACACTGATTGTACTTACCACCGGCTTAGCTGTAGGTTATTTTGTTATGGGCTTAGTTGACGCTAGCTGGCCGCTTTGGCTTGCAGTTGCCGCTGCCATGGCGTGTTCGTTTTTTGTGCAAGCAGGGGAAGGCGCTGTATTTGCGGCTGTGCCACTTATTAAACGCCGTTTAACTGGGCAAATTGCAGGTATGACGGGAGCCTACGGTAATGTAGGGGCTGTTGTATATTTAACGGCGCTCTCATTAGTTGATTATCAAACATTCTTTATGATTATTGCTGCAAGTGCATTGTTAGGTTTAGGTGCATTATTTTTCATGAAAGAACCCGATGGCCATATCACAGAAGTAAACGAAGATGGCACCGTTGAACTTATTTCTGTGACTTAAGGCATATTTATGTTTGATGAAACCCAAAAAGCCAGCGCACTTACAAACGAACTTAACGTTGAGTTTGGTGGGCACAGTAGCAAAGGTATAAAAACCGAAAACCAAGATGCGTTTGCTGCTCTTAATACTCAAACGCAAGAAAAAGAGTCAAAAGGGGTTATTGCCTGCTTGGCCGATGGGTGTTCATCAGCAAAAAATGCTAAACAGGCGTCACAGTTATCGGTAACGCACTTTATAAATGAGTATTTAAATACACCGCCAAGTTGGGCCGTTAAAAAGTCGGTATCTAAGGTATTGGCTAGTTTAAATCAGTGGCTGTATTCGCAATCGGTTAATTACAATCACCTTGGCCAGCGCCAAGCCGATTGGATGACCACGTTTACAGCGCTTATTTTAAAATCGGCTACGGGTTATATTTTTCATTTAGGTGATACCCGAATCACGCGTTTACGTGAAAAAAGTATGGAGGCGATAACACGCGACCATAAAGTAAACGATACCCTAACGCGAGCTTTAGGTGCACAACTTCATCAAGAAATTGATGTATACGAAGTTGAACTTAAAGCGGATGATATTTATATACTTACCTGCGATGGTGTACACGATGTGTTGCCATACAGTGATATACAAAAGCTAATTGATGAGCATACTAATTTAGAGCACGCAGCAAAAGCAGTGACAGAGCTTGCCATAGCAAGAGGCAGTGACGACAACGTAAGCTGCCTACTTGTAAAAGTGAATAGTATTGCAAAACAAAATTTAGACGAGTTATATCACTCTTTAACTAGGCGAAAAATTCCGCCACCGTTAAAGGTTGGCCAAAAAATTGATGACTTTACTGTTATCCGCGAATTACACGCTAGTAGCCGCTCGCACATTTATTTAGTGCAACAAACGCCCGATACGCCGCCTGTTGTATTAAAAGCGCCTTCGGTAAATTTTGAAGATGATGTGCACTACCTTCAAGGCTTCATAAGAGAAGGCTGGGTGGGGCAACGTATTAATCACCCCAATGTAATGAAAGTTTTAAATACGCAATCGCAAAGCCGATTTTTATATCATATTTGCGAATACATGGACGGGCAAACACTAAGTGATTGGAAGCATGATGTGCCGCACCCAGAAATTACCCAAGTGCGCAGTATTATTGAACAAATAGTACAAGCACTTAGAGCGTTTCAGCGTTTGGATATGGTACATCGCGATTTAAAACTCGATAACGTGATGGTAAACGCTCACGGCAAAGTAACATTAATCGATTATGGCACGGTAAGCGTTGCGGCTATGGATGAGTCGGTAAAGCAAATTGCTGATGATTGCCCGCAAGGTACGGTAGATTACACTGCACCAGAGACGCTTATCACTATGCACGCCGATTTTAAGAGTGATTTATTTTCGCTGGGCGTTGTTGCGTACGAATTATTATGTTCAAAATTGCCGTATCAGCCACTTGCGCATAATCACGTACCAAAAGATTACAGTCACTGGCAATACACAAGTATTCGTAAACACAGAGCAGATATCCCGTTTTGGTTAGATCAGGCTTTAATGAAAGCATTGGCTCCCAAACCCGAATTCAGATACCACGCATTTTCTGAATTTATAAGTGATATCAATAAACCTAATCCACATTTAAAAAGTACCGCCCCGAAAGACTCAATAATGAAACGCGATCCGGTTTTAGTCTGGAAAAGTATTTCGTTGTGTTTGTTTATAGCCTTGGTGTGTGTACTCATAATTAAAAATTAAGAGATAAACATGTTCAATCATAAAAAAAACTTACCTATTATTTTTATACTGGGTAGCTTAACTGCGCCTTCAATTAGTGTTGCAGCGCAAACCGATCTTAACTTCAGACTGCGTTTTGAAAGCGCAGAGCAAGATAACGCGTTAAAAGATGCAAGTAGCTTAACGCTACGAACACGCCTTACCCATAAAACAGATGAAGTGAATGGTTTTTCTGCACTTATTGAAGTTGAAGACAGCCGAAGCCTGTTAGGTGCAGACGATTACAACAATACATTGGGTAAAAATACTAATTACTCAGTAATAGCCGACCCAGAAATCACAGAAGTGGATCAAGGTTTTATAAAATACGCGAAAGATGCTTTATCAATTAAAGTGGGTAGGCAAGTAATAGCGCTTGATGGACAACGATTTGTGGGCCACGTTGGCTTTAGGCAAGACAGACAGACCTTTGATGCAGCAACAGTAAATTACACGTTTAATGATATTAACTTGCACTATAGCTACATAAGTAAGCGCAACCGTATATTTGCTGATAGCAAAGATATTGATTCATCAGATCACCTGATCAATGCAAGTTATAAAACAAGCGTAGGTAAGGTAGTTTTATACAGTTACCTATTAAGTAACGACGCAGTAGATGATGACAGCCTAGATACCTACGGTATTTCTTTTAATGGTAATAAAACGCTCAGCGACATTAAATTTTACTACAAAGCAGAGTACGCCACGCAATCTGCATCAACGAGCACGAGTGATTTTGACGCTGATTATTATGCCTTTGAAGGCGGTATTGATTTAGACGGTTTAGGCATTGAAACCGTAACATTAAAAGCCGGTGTTGAATCACTGGGTTCTGATAATGGCGATTATGGTTTTGCTACGCCACTTGCCACAATGCATAAATTTAATGGTTGGGCTGATACGTTTTTAGCAACCCCAGCACAAGGACTTGATGACACTTATGTTAGCTTAAATGGTAAAGCCTTTGACGGTAAATGGTTAGTGGCTTATCACAACTTTGATGCCGCTGATAGCGCCAATGGCGTTGATGATTTAGGCTCAGAGCTCAATGTGCAATACGTTAAGCCTATTAATAAAACCTATGCCGTAGGCGCTAAATATGCCGATTATTCAGCAGGCGATAGCGCGGCAGGTAAAGTCGATACCCAAAAGCTATGGGTGTGGGTAAGCGCTAAATTTTAGCCCTCATAATTTAAAGCGTTACAAGTTGGTGCAATAGCGCCAGCTTGTGGTGCTTTCACTTCTTTTTTACTGCACCAATTTGGTTAAGTTACTGAAATATATTATTTATATATCTGGCTTGCATATTGCTATAACAACTACATAACAAATTATACGTTTAAAGTATTAATTTATGCATTTAGTACTTTAAATCAAACAGGTGATTTTAATGCCAAGCAAGCAGCGTGTTGTCGTCGTAGGAAACGGAATGGTCGGGCATCATTTTGTACAGCAGCTAGTATCGGAACAAGGTGATAGCAAAAATGTTGATATTACAGTACTCAGTGGTGAAGATCGCCTCGCTTATGACCGCGTTCAGCTCTCGTCATTTTTTAAAGGCAAAACCGAAGACGATTTAGCACTTACCTGTAGTAAAACCTATCAAGATTGGCAAGTTAGTTTTCATACACATTCTAAAGTGGTTGATATAAACCGTGATGCAAAAACGGTGACTACCTCAAAAGGCGAATCATTTGCGTACGACAAGCTAATACTGGCAACGGGCTCATTTGCATTTGTGCCACCCATTCCAGGTAAAGATCGTGAGCATTGCCTAGTTTACAGAACCATTAACGATTTACACGCTATAAAAAAATCAGCACAAGGTAGTAAAGTCGGCGTGGTTATTGGTGGCGGTTTATTAGGGCTAGAAGCTGCCAACGCCTTTAAGCAGCTTGGCTTACAAACCCATGTCATAGAATTTGCGCCACAACTTATGGGTGTGCAAATAGACGGTGCTGGTGGGCGATTACTTAAAAATAAAATTACCGAGCTCGGCGTGACAGTGCATACCTCAGTGGCGACAGAGCAAATTATTGAGGGTGAAAATAGCCGTTATAAAATGTGCTTTAAAGGTGGTCAAACCTTAGAAACCGACATGATTGTATTTTCAGCCGGCATTCGCCCATACGATAATTTAGCTCGCGAGTTTAATTTAGAAATAGGTGAGCGCGGCGGCATTGTAATAAACAACCATTGCCAAACGAGTGATAAAAACATATACGCAATAGGCGAATGCGCCCTTTGGAATAACTTTATTTTTGGCCTTGTAGCACCGGGCTACGCTATGGCAAAAGTAGCGGCAGAGCATGTTTTAAAACAGCTTTCTTCAAGTGCAGCTTCAAACATACCTTTAAACAACAATTCAATCAATACTGATGAGTTTAGCGGCGCCGATATGAGCACCAAGCTTAAATTAATGGGTGTTGAAGTGGGTTCAATTGGTGATGCCCATGCACGCAGTGAAGGGGCAATTAGTTATTACTTTGAAGATCAGCCAAACGGTATTTACAAAAAAGTAGTCACTAATGAGCAAGGCAACAAACTTATAGGTGCTGTACTTGTTGGCGATACCAGCGAATACGATAACTTATTGCAGTATCACTTAAATAGTATAGAGCTTAGTGTGCCCGCAGAGTCGTTAATAATGCCGCTTGCGGGAGATACTGGTGAGCTAAGCGCTGATGATTTACAAAGTGATGCCATTATTTGTGCGTGCCACAAGGTTACAAAACACACCATTGAACTCGCTGTTATGCAAGGCTGTAGCGATTTAAATGATGTGCAGCAAGCAACTAAAGCAAGTACTGGCTGTGGAGGCTGTGAAAAATTAGTGCAAAGCGTTATTAGTAGCGCACTTAATAATAAAATAGCCACCCTTATCCCTGTAGATGAACCTGTATCACAGAGCGCTTAACGCTAACAATATGAGAGCAGTA
Organism: Pseudoalteromonas sp. NH0006-46; assembly: GCF_057547735.1. Classification (NCBI taxonomy): domain Bacteria; kingdom Pseudomonadati; phylum Pseudomonadota; class Gammaproteobacteria; order Alteromonadales; family Pseudoalteromonadaceae; genus Pseudoalteromonas; species Pseudoalteromonas sp. NH0006-46. Next base: position 186,634 of record NZ_BAAJML010000006.1, read on the forward strand.
TGGAAACTTTAAACACTTGTTCAAACACGCCTTTGCTTAAACAAACTACCTGCGCTTATTGTGGTGTAGGGTGCGGGGTTGATATTTCATTATTAAATAATACCCCAACAAAACTTGAAGGCACGCGTGAGCACCCCGCTAATTTTGGCCGCTTGTGTGTTAAAGGCACGCATTTGCTTGATACCACCGGCAGTGATAATCGCTTAACGTCGCCTCTTATTGATAACGAGCCTGCCAGTTGGGATGCTGCAACAAAATACGTTGCGAATAGATTTAACGCTATTATTAAAGAGCATGGGCCGGAATCGGTTGCGTTTTATGTATCGGGGCAGTTACTCACCGAGGATTACTACGTTGCCAATAAATTAATGAAAGGCTACATAGGCTCAGGCAATATAGATACAAACTCAAGGCTGTGTATGTCATCGGCGGTTGCCGGTTATAAACGTGCGTTTGGTGAGGACGTAGTACCATGCACCTACGAAGATTTAGAGCAAACTGAGCTACTTATTTTAATTGGCTCGAATGCAGCTTGGACTCACCCGGTGCTTTATCAGCGTATGGAGCGCGCAAAAAAGCTTAATCCCAACATGAAAGTAGTGGTTATCGACCCGCGAAAAACCGATACAGCCGAACTTGCCGATACCTTTTTAAATATAAAACCAGGCAGCGACGGGGCACTTTATAACGGCCTACTTAATTATTTAAGTGAACATAACTATTTAGATACGCAATTTATTAACGAGCATACAAATGGCTTCGAAACAGCGCTTGCCCAGGCGAAAAAGTGGAGTGTAAAAGCGGTAAGTGACTTTTGTGATATCGACGAGCAGCTAGTCAGTGACTTTTACGCCTTATTTGCAAAAAGTCCAACCGCCATTAGTTTTTATTCAATGGGTATTAACCAATCAAGCTCAGGGGTTGATAAGTGTAATGCGATTATAAATGCGCATTTAGCGTCGGGCAAATTGTTAAAACCTGGCTGTGGCCCGTTTTCAATAACTGGGCAACCTAATGCAATGGGGGGGCGTGAAGTAGGTGGCTTAGCAAATCAATTAGCAGCACATTTAGACATTGAAAACGAAGCGCATCAACAGTTAGTGCAGCGTTTTTGGCAATCACCAACAATAGCTAAAAAAGCAGGGTGTAATGCTATTGATATGTTTGATGAAATCGCCAAAGGAAAAATAAAAGCTATTTGGGTAATGGCAACCAACCCTATGGTGAGCCTACCTAATAACGCAGCAATACAAAATGCACTTGAGCAATGTGAGCTGGTGGTTGTGTCTGACTGTATTGCCAAAAGTGATACGCTAAAATTTGCTAATGTGGCGTTTCCATCAACCGGATGGGGAGAAAAAAACGGCACAGTGACTAACTCAGAACGCAGAATATCAAGGCAACGCCCACTAGTTGAGCCTTTCTCAGGAGCTAAAAACGATTGGCAAATAATGTGCTTAGTTGCCAAAAAAATGGGCTTTGAAGGATTTGATTTTACAGACCCAAGTGGCATTTTTGAAGAATGGGCGCAACTTACTGATTTTGAAAATAATGGTGATAGGCTATTAAATTTATCAGCCTTAGTAGGGCTTTCGCAGCAGCAATACGATAACTTAAAACCCGTTATGTGGCCGGTACTAAAAAATGAGCCATATAAAAACGGGCAGGTTTTTGTTAATAAACAATTTAGCACAGCAGATAAAAAAGCCCGCTTTATACCTATAACGCCCAAACTTCCTGTGCAGCAAACATCCAGCGATTACCCTTTTGTAATAAACTCAGGGCGAATACGCGACCAATGGCATACAATGAGCCGCACCGGAAAAAGTACAGCGCTTTCTACTCATATAACCCGCCCATACATTGAAATAAACCCCATTGATGCCAGCAGACTAAATATAAAAGCAAACGATTTAATAACTGCCAATGCTAAAACTGGGCAGGTTACAGCTCATGCCAAAATAACGGATGCCGTGCGTAAAGGTGAGTGTTTTATGCCTATCCACTGGAACAAGCAATTTGCCTCATCCGCTACGGTAAGTGGGCTTTATCAATCGGTTGTAGACCCTATTTCGGGCCAAGCTGAATGCAAACATGGTGCCGTTGATTTAGTTAAAGCGCAGTTTGCTCAGTACATGCAAATTTTTAGCAAAACAGAGCTTAAAATAACCAGTGATTTTTGGCTTAAAGTTAACGCAAGTAATAGTGTTAACTACCAGTTAGCACTTAATGAAACACAAAATGACTTACTTTATTATTGCCAAACCCTTACAGGGTTACAAGGGCAGTGGTCGGCAATGGGCAGTGCAAAAGCAATGCATATTCAATGTATTCAAAACGAGCAGTTAGTGTTTGTTGCGGTAATTTCACCTGCTCAAAAAGACATATCACTTGAGTGGATAAATCATTTATTTGCAGAGCCTTTAATAACCTTTAGTCAATTACAGTCATTGCTGTACGCCACGCCCGATGAAGAGTTTACTCAAGGCGCACAAGTATGTAGTTGCTTTAAAGTACGTGAGCAGCCCATTATAAATGCCATTAAAAGTGGTGCAAATACAGTGGATCAGTTGGGGTCTAAATTAAAATGCGGCACTAACTGTGGTTCGTGTAAAACGCAGTTAAGCCAATTAATAAAGCAACATGGTACAAAAAACGCTAACAGTATTGATGTTGCGGTTGTCATTTAAAGTGCTATTTAGAAAAATAATATAAACACCAAGGAAGCATATGCTTAATGATCAATTTGGTCGGCAGTTTAATTATTTGCGCCTCTCAATTACCGATGTGTGTAACTTTAGTTGCACCTATTGTTTACCAAACGGGTATCAGTGCGATACCCCGCGTAACTTTTTAAATAAAAGCGAAATAAACACCTTAGTCAATGCGTTTGCGCAACTTGGCACAAAAAAAGTGCGTATTACAGGCGGCGAGCCGTGTTTACGCAGTGATGTAACCGATATTATAAAGCAATGTAAAAACACGCCAGGCATAGAAAAAGTAGCCATAACAACGAATGGTTTTAACTTATTTAATAAAATTGATGAGTTTTACAATGCTGGCTTAGATGCGCTAAACATTAGTATTGATAGCTTAAACCCAAGCATGTTTAAATTAATTACAGGACACGACAAGCTAACCCATATTTTAAAAGGGATAGACCGGGCAATTGAGCTGGGCATAAAAGATATAAAAATAAATGCAGTGCTGGCTAAGCAGTTTAATAAAAACCAATTGAAGGATTTTTTAGACTGGGTGAAGCATAAAAAAGTAACGGTACGCTTTATCGAATTAATGGAAACAGGCAATGGTGCCGCCTTTTTTGAGCAAAATCATTTAAGCGGGCAAAGTGTTAAAACGCAGCTTTTAGCTCAAGGTTGGTTACAGGTAGTGAGAGGTAAATTAAACGGCCCCGCAGAGGAGTTTTGTCACCCCGATTTTGAGGGCCGCATTGGCTTAATTATGCCCTACAGTAAAGATTTTTGTAAAAGCTGTAACCGATTAAGAGTATCGTCATTAGGTAAACTACATTTGTGCTTGTTTGCCGAGCAGGGGATAGACTTACGCCCGCATTTAAATGCGCAAGATACACCAGCCACTGTAAACGCAATTCAAGCAGCAATGGGCAATAAAGCTATTAGCCATGAGCTTGATAAGCGCTTAACGGGCGCAACAACCCATTTAGCTATGTTGGGCGGCTAAAATGAGCAATAAAGCAGTGTTTACAGGGGTTGTGCTCGCTGGTGGGCAATCATCCAGAATGGGTAGCGATAAAGCTAATCTCATTTTAAAAAATAAAACATTACTGCAAAATGCATGTGAGTTATTAAAAGCTGCAGGAGCAAGTAATGTACTTATAAGTCGTAATGTAAAAAGTGCAAATGGGCAATATATACCTGACATATACCCAGATTCTGGACCGCTTGGGGGGATTTATTCAACCTTAATGGCAACAGAGCAAGATATACTTGTAACCGCTGTTGATATGCCATTGCTTACTTGCACGTTATTATCGCAAATTGCATCTGCAGGGAGCGATAATTCCCACTTTCAAACAAATCAGCCACAAATACATGCGTGGCACTTTGAAAATGAACCGTTACCCCTGTATATTCGTAACACCCAAAGCGTTAAACGTCATTTAAAACAATTACTCATAAACGCAAATAGTCATAAATCAATTAAACAGTTTACCCGTAGTATTGGTGTGCAAACGCTAAAATGTAATAAAGCGCACGCACTTGTTAATACCAATACACCGGCGCAATTTAAAGCTGTTAACGAGCAATTTGACCCACACAAATCTAATTTACTGAGAAGAACCCTATGAGCCACACAACTGAGTCACAAATAGCATTAAACATTGCCGTAATGACAGTAAGCGATACACGCGATGAAATTACGGATACCTCAGGCCATTATTTAATTAAAGCGCTAACTGAGGCAGGCCATCACTTAGCGGATAAAGACATCGTTAAAGATGATGTCTATCAAATGCGAGCAGTTGCATCGCAGTGGATTGCCGATGACACCATTCACGCTATTTTAGTAACCGGTGGTACGGGTTTTACCGAGCGCGACTCAACACCAGAGGCATTTTCACCGTTGTTTGATAAAAGCGTAGATGGATTTGGAGAACTATTTAGACATATTTCGTACGGCGAAATAGGTAACTCAACTATTCAATCGCGTGCGTTGGCAGGCCTTGCCAATAACACCGTTATTTTTTGTATGCCTGGCTCTACGGGCGCATGTAAAACAGCCTGGACAGGTATTATAAAAGATCAGTTAGACTCAATGCACAAGCCATGTAACTTTGCCCCGCATATTACTATTGGTAAAAAATGCGAATCGCGAGAGCAATAATATGCTGAGCCACGTAGACGAAAATGGCCAAGCAAACATGGTTGATGTATCGCTAAAAGAGGTTACTCTGCGCGATGCATCTGCCGAGGCCTACATTAAAATGAGCAAACATGCTTTTGAGCAAGTGTTGCTTAATCAAAATAAAAAAGGTGACGTGCTAGGCGTTGCCCGTATTGCAGGTATTCAGGGCGCTAAAAAGTGCGCCGATTTAATTCCGCTTTGTCACCCGCTGGCACTGAGTAAAGTCGCCGTTGATTTTGAACTTGATGAAGCAAATAGCCAAATTAAAGTCACCAGCTACTGTAAATTGGCGGGTAAAACGGGCGTTGAAATGGAAGCGCTCACCGCTGTATCTGTGGCGACTCTAACATTATTTGATATGTGTAAAGCCGCCGATCCGCTCATGGAAATACACGGTATGCGTGTAACGCAAAAAGCAGGAGGCAAGCATGGCAGCTGGCAGCGAGACTAATTTAAATAATACGAATGCAGCTTCAGGGCACGTAAACGTACTGTTTTTTGGCCAACTTAAAGAACGCCTAAAGTGCGACAAGTTAACCGTTGATATAGCTCATACCCTTAGCATTAAATCGTTTAAACACATGCTGGTTGAGCAAAACCCGCATTGGCAGGCATGGCTTGAAGAGCGTGATGTTTTGTGTGCGCTTAATCAAACTATGTCATCAAGCGATGAGCTTGTAAAAGCAGGGGATGAACTTGCTTTTTTCCCACCCGTGACAGGTGGCTAATGAGTATAAGCATTAACGTACAAACGCACGACTTTTCAGCAGGCGAGCAACATGACGCACTTTGTAGTAATAACAAAAGTGATGGTGGCGTAGTGACGTTTACAGGGCTGGTGCGAGAATTTAGTAGCGGCGTTAACGTAATCGCCCTTGAGCTTGAGCACTACCCAGGAATGACTGAGCAACTACTGCGATCTATAGCCGAACAAGCGCAAACACGCTGGCAACTTGCCCGCATAAGCATTATTCATCGAGTCGGTTATTTAGCCCTTGGTGAGCAGATTGTATTTGTTGGCGTAACCAGCCGCCACCGCCAAGCCGCGTTTGAAGGCGCACAATTTATAATGGATTACTTAAAAAACCACGCTACGTTTTGGAAAAAAGAGCATTTTAAAGATTCATCTAACTGGGTTGAGTTTAAACAAAGCGACAAGCAAGCACTGAGTAAATGGCAAAGTATCGAACAGGATGCAATTAAATAAATGCATATAATATCTACCAATGTCTCTAAAATAAAAACGGTTGTGCATAACGGAAAAGAGGTCAAAACCGGTATTTTTAAAACGCCAACCAATGAGCCTGTTGTCATTGAAAAGCTAAATATAATAGGTGATGAACAAGCCGATTTAGTCAATCACGGCGGTATTGATAAGGCGGTTTATGCGTTTTCGCACAATCATTATGCTTATTGGAAACACACACTTGAGAATGATGATTTAGCAGTAGGTGCCTTTGGTGAAAACTTTACAATATCAGACCTTGATGAGCAAAATATTCATATAGGGGATCGTATTCGCGTTGGCAGCGCACTGCTTGAAGTAAGCCAGCCCCGTGTGCCATGCTTTAAATTGGCTATAGCCCTTAATAATAAACAAAGCCTAAAACTGTTTACTCAGTATTATCACACGGGTCTTTATTTTAGAGTGCTTGAGCAAGGTATTGCTAAAACAGGGGATGCAGTTACTATTGAGCATAAAGCTGAGCATAATATTTCAGTAAAAACCTTGTTTCAGGCGTTTTTTGATAAACACTACCCAGATTATGAAAGCTTATTATTAGCCGCACTTGAACTCCCTGAGCTTGCACTTGAGTGGCAAACTAAGATTAAAAAAAAGCTCTCAACTTAGGTTTAAGGCAGTTTTAATGTTCATGGCTGTGGTTAATCGCTAGCCACTCCCATTTATTTCTATAACCCGTCTTTAATTAGCATTATTAAGTTCAATTATTTTGTTCGCGACCGCATAAATTGAACTATGTGAATCCATAGCTTGTTTTTGAAGTTGCTTATGAGCATGCTCCTCACTTATTTTTAGTTGCTCTATTAATATATATTTTGCTTGGTGAATCACTTTTTGCTCGGTGATCACTCGTTTTGCATCAACCAGTGCTTGGTTAATTTGTTTAATATGTTGGCTTTGCTCTAAAATTAAGTCGTACATGGTTTTATTACTATTGAGCTTACTTGCCGCTTTATTAGTAGGTTCATTGTTTTTAAGCGCTAGCTGCCCGTCGGTTGCAGGTATATATTGTTGCTCTAAGGTATTGAGTATTTGTTTGTTGGAATTTAATTTTCGTTGTGCACATGCGATTTGCATTGCAGCAGAGTCGATTAAATGATCGCTAATGTTTTGCTCTATTTTATGCATAATATCAATACGCGTTGTGGTTACTTCGTACCACACTTCGCTAAGCTGCGATAAAGGCTGTGCATTTTCGTCATCAAGTTTTTGTAGCAAACTTCTTAGCTGATCTACTTGTTTATTTACAGGGTGCTCTATCAATGAGGTATAGCATTTGAGTAAATGATCGTCTGCGTACTCATTAAAAAACGAAAAACTATGGCTTTGCTCTTGGACAAAATGAGCGAGTTGCGTTTTTTGATCTTCTGTAAATTTACTCGCAGCAAACGCTTGTGCTCCGCAGGCGCGCTCTTGGCCAGCGTATTCTTTACCTTGCATGAAATTAAAATAAGCAACTAATAGGCGAGTAACATGTGGATCGCTTGCACCATCAGCAGCTTCTAAAATAATATTTAATAAGCTAGCTATAAGTTGAGTAAATGATTGAGTTGCATGTACAGGCGTTACGTTTTGTCTGCCTATTTGGTGGCGCAAAGCGGGTAGCACGTCTAGTGCCTGTAAGCTGTAAGTAATTAAATTATATAACCTTGAATGACCCGGGTCGGCATTATCCGATATAAAGGTTGTTTTAAGAGAATGATAAAACGTATCTTGAGCGCTTTGTGTAATGGGTATTTGCTGTGTGAGCTCATTGCTAAAACGTAAGCTTTTTGAGGCCAAAAAGATGTTGCTCATAGCACGTTCTTTTTGTAACTGGTGCACAAAATCACCTAGCTTGGTGAGCGAGGCACAGCTATTTTGCAGTTGCTTTAAAGCGTGAATTTCTTGGTACTTTGCCGCTAGTAAAAACTGTTTTGTGAGAGGATTGCTTGTCTGCATAGGTTTTGTTCCGCACTTTTTTGTTTTTAAAGTGCAACCCTTGTTCCAATCATGAAAAAAATTAACTATTGATTTTAAAATCAATCTAAAACAGCCGCTTGTGGTTATATTTTTATTTTAAAAGTATTAATCACTTTATTTTGAGCACGCAAATTTACCCTTTTTGGTGCATAAAAAGGGAATATTGCACTGCTAACATTGTATTTCAAAAAGCACGCTTACCCCTGGGGAGGAAATAAGCGCGAAAAGTGCATTATGTATTAAATTTGCATTAAGTATTGACCGTTTGAACTAAAAGCTCAGGGGTAATAGCCATTTTATGGTTTATTACTTCTCCAACAATTATAAGAGTAGGGCCTTGCAGGTTATGACTAAGGTGATCATTTACTATATTTTCTAATGTACTGGTGATTACTTTTTGCTTACTCGTTGTGGCGTTTTCGATAAGTGAGATTGGCGTAGTACTTGGCCAATTTACTGATTGAAGGCCGCTACTTAGCTCTTTTAATCGTCCTAAGCCCATATAAACCACTAAAGTTGGATTATTGTTACCTTGCACAAAGGCATAATTGCTCCAGTTTGGCAGTTTTTTAGGGTCTGCAAATTGGGCAGTTAAAAACGTGACGCTTCGCGCTACATCACGTGCTGTAAGCGGAATGCCTGTATAGGCAGAGGTCGCACATGCAGTGGTAACACCAGGTACAATCGCAAAGTTAATATTATGCTTTGTAAGCGCATCAGCCTCTTCGTTTATGCGAGCAAATATACTCGGATCGCCCCCTTTTAAACGTACTACGTTTAATCCTTGTTGAGCATATTTAACGAGTAGGGCGCAAATATTGGCCTGTGTCATTGAATGCATACCGGCTCGTTTGCCTACAAATACCCGCTGAGCTTTTTTAGGTAATGTTTTTAGTAAATCTTCGCTTACAAGCCAGTCATATAAAACGACGTCGGCTGTTTGTATTAAACGCTGCGCCTTTACGGTAATTAGCTCAGCATCGCCCGGGCCTGCTCCAATAATATAAACATGGCCGTTTTTGCCCTCTGTGCTGGTAAGCTTAACGCCATTGGTAAGTTTATTTACAAATTTGTTTAGCCAACCATTTTCAATACCCGAAAAATAAGAAAGCACGCTCATAATAATCTCCTTACGCAAACGCTTTAATTACTTTCGGCTCGGCGTTTATAAGTACGTTGCCGTCTTCAATTTTTGCATCAAAAACCGGTAAATGTATTGCTTCGGCCTCTAGGCACTCGCCTGTTGCTAAACAAAAATGCTGTTTATATAACGGCGAAGCAACAACCAGTTTTCCCTCTATAGAGCCAATAATACCGCGCGATAATACATTCGCTTTTCCAATTGGGTCGTAGTTACTAATGGCAAACACGCTTTGTGTGTTTTGTGGTACATAAAAAATGGCCACTTGCTGATTATTAACTAATGCGCATACACCACTGTTAGCAACTAGGTCGTCGATTGTTCCAATATTATGCCAAGACATCAGCTTGCTCCTCTTCAAGTTCCATTACTGGAATACGGTTTTGAGTAATTAGTTGTTCGCGTTTTTCAGCATCTGTAGCTGGGCGAATTTGATTACGCTCTTGTACAAATAAAATATTGTCATCGGGATTAGGGCTATTAACAAACTGGCGAAAGCGCTTAGAAGCTTCAGGGCTTTCTACTGCTTTTTTCCACTCACACGCGTATGTTTGAGTAATAAGTTCCATTTGTTTTTCAAGCTCTTGGCAAATACCTAAGCTGTCATCTATTACTACACTTTTAAGGTAGTCTAGGCCGCCTTCAAGATTTTCCATCCATACAGAGGCACGCTGTAGTTTGTCGGCGGTTTTTATGTAAAACATTAAAACGCGGTCTATGTATTTAATAAGCGTGGCTGTATCTAAATCGGTAGCAAATAAATCGGCATGGCGAGGGCGCATGCCACCGTTACCACATACGTATAAGTTCCAGCCATTTTCAGTTGCTATGATACCGATGTCTTTACTTTGTGCTTCAGCACATTCGCGGGTACAACCTGACACTGCCATTTTAATTTTATGAGGAGAGCGTAACCCTTTATAACGATTTTCGATATCGATGGCGTGGCCAACACTGTCTTGTACACCATAACGACACCACGTACTTCCCACACATGACTTAACCGTTCTAAGAGACTTACCATAAGCGTGGCCTGTCTCAAAGCCAGCTTCAATGAGTCTTCCCCAAATAACGGGTAGCTCTTCTAAACGTGCGCCAAATAAATCGATGCGCTGCCCGCCAGTCACTTTACAATAGAGGTTAAAGTCTTTTGCTACTTGGCCAATGACAATGAGTTTGTCGGGTGTTATTTCGCCGCCTGCAATACGAGGCACTACAGAGTACGAGCCGTCTTTTTGCATGTTAGCAAGGTAAGTGTCGTTAGTATCTTGTAGGCCAACATGGGCTGGTTCTAAAATAAAGTCATTCCATGTTGATGCTAAAATAGAAGCGATTGCAGGCTTACAAATTTCACAACCATGATGCCCACTACCGTGTTTAGCTAATAAATCATCAAAGGTTTTAATGCTTTCTACTTTAACCATATGCAGTAGCTCTTGGCGCGAATACGCGAAGTGCTCGCACACATGGTTGTTTACTTCAACACCACGACTCGCTAACTCATCATCTACTACCGATTTAAGTAAAGCAGCACAGCCACCACAACCACTGGCTGCTTTTGTGCACGATTTAACCGCGGCTAAATCGCATGAGCCACCATCAATGGCTCCCACAATGTCGCCTTTACTCACGTTATGACACGAACAAATGGTGGCGGTATCGGGTAGGGCGCTGCCCGCTAATGAAGGTGCGCCAGCGCTGTCTGGTAAAATTAAACACTCAGGATGTTCTGGTAAGTCCATGTCGTTTAACATGTACTGCAGTAGCGTATCGTAATCACTAGTATCGCCAACAAGTACTGCACCAAGCAGCTTATCGCCGGTTTCATTTAGAATGATTTTTTTATAGCAGTCTCTAATTGGATCTTGGTAAATAAGCTCTTTGCAGTTGGGTGTTTTTGCATGAGCGTCGCCAATAGATCCTACTTCAACACCGAGCAGTTTTAATTTAGTGCTCATATCAGCACCTGAAAATTCAAGTTTGCCGCCACTTAGCTGGCTTGCTGCAACGCGGGCCATGTTGTAGCCAGGTGCCACTAAACCAAAGAGTTTTTTGTCCCACAAGGCACATTCGCCAATAGCTAAAATATCAGGGTCTGAGGTTTGGCACTGGTTATTAATAATAATGCCGCCTCGCTCGCCTAGTTCTAGCTCAGCCACTTTGCCCAGTTGATCATAAGGGCGAATACCGGCAGAGAACAAAATTAAGTCGGTTTCTAAAAACGTACCGTCTGAAAAGTTTAATCTAAAGCGGCTAGTTTCACCTTTAACTATTTCGCTGGTCGCTTTTGAGGTATGAACAGTAACGCCTAGTTTTTCTATTTTATTTTTTAATAGCGTACCGCCTTGCCCGTCGAGCTGTACAGCCATAAGCTGCGGTGCAAACTCAACAACATGCGTATCAAGCCCTAATTGTTTAATGGCGTTTGCAGCTTCAAGTCCTAATAAACCACCACCAATTACTACACCGCTTTTACTGGCTGCGGCACTGGATTTTATTTGCTCTAAATCCTCTAGGGTGCGATAAACTAAACAATGGGGTTGATCGTTCCCCTTAATTGGCGGCACAAACGGGAACGAGCCCGTAGCAAGTACAAGCTTATCGTACGGGTATTGATCGCCAGTTTGAGTAGTTACTACTTTATTTACTCTATCAATGCCTTCAACCCACTGTTTAGTATGCACATTAATATTAAGTTGTTGATAGTTGTCTAAAGTTGTTAGTGCTAAATCGGCGGCTGTTTTGCCATCAAACACGCTTGATAAATAAACGCGGTCGTATGCAAGATTTGCTTCTCCACAAAGTACTGTAATATTTGCTTTATCATCGCTTTGACGCATTTGCTCAACAAAATGATGTCCGACCATACCATTGCCAATAATGAGTATTTTTTGCGAGGTTTGCATTAGGCATTCCTTAATGTGACGGTTTAAATTTTAAAAACAAAAAAGCCCGCCTCAGATACAAATTCATGTAACTGCGAGCGGGCTTCTTTGCCTGTGGTCATAACAACCTAAATGTATGCCGTTAAAATAACGGACTTGTATTTTATTAAAGCAATAACCTAGCCATAAAAATAAGTTACTGATTAATAGGGTTATTAATGTTTTTTGTAAATAGTAGAATCAAATATAGTGCTTTTTTGGTGCAGGGTTTGTATTAATTAGTGCAGTTTAAATGTATCTGGGACTAATAATGCACAAGTTACTTAATAAAGGACCGTATAGGTGGGAGTTTGAAGGTTAAGCTAAAACTACGTTGCATACAGCGCACATTACATGAGTGATAAGAACCCAAGTTAGGGCTAGTGATTACAGATTTTATCACTAAGTTATTGATTATTTATATAGACAAAAAGAGTAATCAAAGCTAAATGAAAACTAACGCCCAGAATAATAATTGATATGACTTTATTTGACTTACCTTTTTTAAAACTAGCAAAATCCTTAAATTGCATTTTATAACTACCGAAAGTGACTCCCTTTAGCACGAGGCAGCCGGTTGAATAAAATAAAAAACCAAAGGCCGTATCAATTACTAGCCATAAAAACATATCGAACATAATGCTCATATTAATTCCTTATATCACGTTGAGTTTTAGATTAAATCGCACAGACTAACACCCCAGTTAGTTAGTCTTAAAAATAGTTGTCACTGCTTTCAATATAATCATTTTATTAAAGCATATTCATTAAACAAAGCCAGAGCATGAAGTATAAGTAAACATAAAAACCTCTCTTCTACACGCGCTTGTGTATTTTGCAAAATGCAACTGAATCTATTGCAAGATGCGTGAAGCTTAAGTTTTTTATATTTTACATATTGATTTTCAATAGCTTAAGTTTTGGAACGGACCCTGCAATGGTTTAAATACTAAATTCATTAGGGGCTAAATTATGAAACTAAACAAATTTGCAACCGCGTGCTTACTTGCATTTCCATGCGCTGTGCTTAGTCAACCATTCGAATCGTGTCCTAGCCAAGCATTTTTAATGCAAGACTCAAACGCGCAACTTTACGGAATAGATTTAGTTTCAGCTAAACCTACCGTTTTAGCATCGCAGCTAACGTTTACTGATGAGTTAAATACTAACAGTGTTAATGCGGTCGGTTTTAATTATAAAGATCAATACATGTACGGTTACAGCAAACAATCGCTGGGTAGTGTTGTACAGCTTGGCAGCAACTACGAAATGAAGCGGTTAAACGTAATAGGTTTGCCAGTCACAAATTTTTATGTCGGTGACGTACAAGTTACGGGTGAAGGTAACGATCAACGGGCTACTTATTATGTATACCATCCTAACTTTGGTGTATTCGGTATTAATTTAGAAGGTGACCTAGATGCACCTATAACGGCAAGTTTATTACCTAATACAAATACATGGAAATTGTCTATCTATGATTTTGCTTTTCATCCTGATAGCAACCTTTTGTACGCTGTAGAACCAAACGGTAATTTATACGAAATAGATATTGCAGCAAATACCCATACGTTAATTACTCAGGTTGATGTAGGTGATGATACGGGTGCATTTGGGGCGGCGTATTTTGATGTGAAGGGCCAGTTTTATTTTAGTAACAACAAAAGCGGTAAAATCCACAAAATAGATTTAAGTGTTAGCCCAGTTGTAGGTTATACGCCCGTTGCCAATGTGTTTACATCAGGCCCTAAATCAAGCCAAAACGACGGTGCGCGCTGCGCCATTGCCGAAGTAAAAGTAACTGACAGCTCAATTGACTTTGGTGATGCGCCAGCGCCTTACAACACAAGCCTTGAGCAAAGTGGCGCAAGGCATTTATTTGATCCTAATAGCACAGGCACTGATTTAATTTATTTGGGAAGCTCGGTTGATGGCGAAAACATTAATATCGACGCCGATTTACTCTTGTCTCCTGTTGATGAGTCAGACGATGGGGTGAGCTTTGTAACGGCTATTTCGGCAGGGCAAGACTCGCAAATTATTGTAAACGCGTCTACGTCTAGCTTTTTGTATGCGTGGTTTGATTGGGACCAAAACGGCCGTTTTACTGAAGACGAAAGAATGGTGACCAAGTTAGCTATTAATGAAGGCGACAACAGTATATTAATTACAGTGCCAAGCAACACTAAATCGGGCCAAACATGGGCTCGATTTAGAGTCACCGATGGCACAGAAGCGTCGCTCATTACCGCAACAGGGGGCGTATTAGGTGGCGAAGTAGAAGACTACGAAATTACCACTTATGCGAGCGCCGTATACCCAGGTGAAAACGATTGGGTAACACTTGCTTATGAAGATAGGTGGCCGTTTTCAGGTGATTACGACTTTAATGATTTAGTACTTAATTACAGAACTACACAGCTTATGGAAGGCAGTAATGTGGTTGGCTATAAAATAGATGGCCAATTAATTGGGATTGGAGCCACATACCATAATGGTTTTGCAGTGAGATTAAAAGAAACCGTTAATGGCAGCACACGCACTATCATGCGAGATGAAGTCGATGAAGATGCGATTAGCTTTGTTATTGACGGGCAACTGCAAACAGGCAGTTTTCTTGAAGCAGATAGAAACGAAGCCATTCTTATTTTTATGCAAGACACTTGGGCGCATGTTTCAAAAGAGTCGGGCTGTAGCTACTTTAGAACAGAAGATAATTGCGATGAAAACGTAAAAGTTACCTTTAGTATGAGCATTCCTCTAAAAGAGCCAAAGGCCAAAAGTGCGTCACCTGGTACGCTACTTGACCCGTTTATTTTTGCAACAGATGGTTTTTATCACGGTGATTTTTTAGTCGGTAAAAACGCCCGAGGCTGGGAAGTGCATATTAAAAACCAAGCACCGACAGAAGCGTTTGATACTTCACTTTACAGCGTTACAAACGCAGACGATGCCAGTGTGCAAGGCAATGGTTTGTATTTTCTTAACGAAAATGGCTTGCCTTGGGCAATGGAGGTCGGTATGCAATGGCTTCATCCACTCGAAGGTATAGACATTACCGATGCCTACGGCAGCTTTGCTGAATTTGCTCAATCATCGGGTAAACAAAAGCCAACGTGGTTTAACGATTACAGTATCAGTAATGTTGTTGTGAAAGGGGAACAGTAATGAAAAAGTCACTATTAATTTTATCACTTTCAATAGGGTTAACAGCTTGTGGCGGCGGTGGTTCAGAAGAGACAAAAGCACCAGCAGTCGCTACGGTATCTACGACCTCTACACCAGCAAGTAATCCAACAGGAATTAACGCAATCACTGTTGATAACGAATTTAATTTATCTACTAAGTATTCACTTGATGTTGATGTAAACCTAGGCATGGGCGATATAAGAGCCTACTTAAATGTGTGCCAAAAAAAGGAGGGAGTTCAACGGGCAGACTACAACAACTGTATTTATAGAGGTCCTCTTAGTAATACCGCACTCGATACGCAGTTAGTGTTAAGCAATCAAGATATTGAATTAATTGCTGAAATTTGGTTTTACGATGAGTCGACTGAACCGCTTTTATTCACTTGGCAGTACGAATCTGATAAAGCACAGCAGCAGTTTGTTATTCGATAAAGCATATTCTAGGAAAATATATGTTTAAAGCCTATGCAAATAATAACCCGCAAAATTCATTCTTGCGGGTTATTTTTATATGTGCAGCAACCGTGTGCATTGCACTTGCGTTTAACCCATTTACTCACTTTTATGCCGATGTATTAGCCTCTTTAAGAATACAAATTTTATGTATTGCTGTTGGGTGCGGGTGTGTTCTTTTACTACTGAAGCTCTACAAACTAGGGGCCGCGACGATTATTATATGCGCATTAGGATTGGGTCCTGTTTTAATTACCTTACCTAAAACCGATTCGGTGCATGCGCGTGTTTTGTCTATTAAGCAAATAAACGTAAATTACAGTAATAAGTATCTTACTGCCCATTTATCAAGGTTACGTGATGAAAAGTGGGATGTGCTAATTTTACAAGAATTCAGCGATAAAAATCGCGACCTATTAAGTCAGTTTGTAACTTCAACTGATATGTTTGGGTATGAAGAGGTGGAGGGAATACCTTACGGTATGGTTGTTTTATCGCGTATACCCATGGTGTATAAGCAACAAGTTAAATTAGATGGCGATAAGTTAGGGTATTTAAAACTAAAATTTATATACGGCGATAGGCTATTAACTGCATTTGTTGCGCATCCACCTTCACCACGTACACAGTTAAATTGGCAAAATAGAAACGCTTTGCTCGCAGCTTTAAGCGAAGCAACACGGCAAGAACAAGGTTTATGGATAGTGGCTGGCGATTTAAATATAGTCCCGTGGTCATCATATTTTGACTGGGAGCAAAAACAAACATGCTTTGGGCACTCCCGTTATACGAGTTTTATGCCTTTTGAAAAAGGGCGTTTTATTTTAATGGGTTTGCCTATCGATCATTGTGTTATGAGCGAGCAAGTTTTATTGCAAAGCCTTGCGGTTACCGATTTTAAAGGCAGCGATCATAAAATGTTAAGTTACAAAATAAGTATAAAATAAGTATAAAATAAAAGGCGCTTAATAAAATAGGCGCCTTTTAACGATGTATTTAGATGCACTTTAAACTTACTTAATAGTCTGTTTAATATCGTGCATTAAGTGTTGAAGATTTCGCCTATGAGGAAACAATATAAAGGCGGCAGTTGCCAAACAAAAAGCTTTAAATTTGAAACCTATTTCTCGGTAGTATTCGCTATAACATTCGAGCATTCTGGCTTTTGCTTTAAAGCGAGATACCACGCCAATATCGTTTTTACAGCGATCTATAATTGTTTGCATCGCATTTAAGCGGTTTTGTCTGTTAGCAGTGATAGAGCCTGCTCTCATTAAATAACCCATCGATACCTGATTCGAAAACGCCACATTACCAATACGCGCTAACTTAAGCCAACAATCCCAATCGCTTGCACTATTGAGTGATTGATCAAATTTACCTATATAACAAATGGCTGATTTTTTCACTACAACAGACGAGGTACCTATAACGTTTGCAAACAGCAGTAAATCCATTGGCGATTTAAGGTTTTGATAGCCTTCAATATTCCAATTTATAAATTTTGCGAACTCAGGCCAATAGGAAAAGCAGTCAACAATGGGTTCGTACTGTTCATTAACATGCATGTAATTAGTGAAGCTCAGTACACAATCACGATTATTTTGCATGTAGGTAATTTGACTAAATAATTTATCATCAGTCCAGTAGTCATCAGCATCTAAAAAAGCAATGTAGTCGCCTTTAGCAAGTTCAATGGCTTTGTTTCTGGCACTGACAACCCCGCTGTTTTGTTGCTTTATAACACGCAAGTTAGGAAGTGATTGTTGTAACTTATTTAACCATTCAACGCTGCCATCCGTTGACCCATCATCAATAACGAGTATTTCACACTCAATATTATGCTGCCTAACAACACTTGATATAGCCTTAGCCAAATACTGCTTACAGTTGAAGTTAGGAATAATAACGCTTACCTGAATACTCATAGTACTCACCTTTTGTGTATTTCATTAACTTTAACTACGCAAGATAAGCGCCAACCATTTATGGGCTTTACAAGGGTGTTTTTTGTTTAATGATTTGCAAATTGCGATAAACCTTCGCAAATTGACTTTTTATAGGGGCTTTTTAAGGTTTTAGGCCGGGCATAGTTTTTGCGATGTAACAAGTAAGTTTATTCGGAGTTTTAACTATGAAACACATTGGCATTGTTGTCCCTAGCTTCCACATACCTTCAGAAACGTTTGTTGTAACTGAAATTAACGCGTTGGTAAATGCGGGTCATAGAGTGACCGTACTGACATTCGAGAATTTAAATTACTGCGTGCATTTAAACAAAAAGGTGCAAGTGATTGTTATTAAAAAATCAACGCCATCGGCAGTTAGCACATTACTTAAAAACCCACTAACGGCATTAAAAGGCGGTGTTATTGCAAGTCGCTTTAAGTCTATTTCGGTAATGTCTTTAATGGGCTATGGATTAAATATTGCTGAAATTATTCGTGCAAAAAAAATCTCTCATATCCATTGTCATTTTATGCATGCACCACTGGCTTACTCCATAATTGCTAGCAAAATAGCTGGCGTGAGTGTGTCATCTATTGGCCACGGTCACGATGTTTATGTGAATGATGATGATTTAAAGCTTAAATTATCGTTGTGCGATTTTTCGGTTGCCGTATGTAAAGATATGGCTGTAAAACTCAGTAAATATAGCGCAGGAAAAATACAGCTACTGCATTGTGGGATTGATTTGAGTTTATTTAATAATAAACCAAGTCGGTTAACTGAATCGGTTAATCTTATTTTTGTTGGTCGGTTAATTGAAAAAAAGGGATTACAATTTTTACTCCCAGCCATTAAAAAAATCAGCAAAAAACACTCAATAACACTAGATATAGTTGGCGATGGGCCTTTACTAAATGACCTAAAATATTTTTGTGAGCAGTTGGGTATAACAAATGAAGTTAATTTTTTAGGCTCAAAAAGTCCACAGTGGTTAGCAATAAACACGAGCAATTACTCGGCTTTAATTGCGCCATTTTGTGTATCTAAAAATGGCGATCGCGACACCGGCCCAGTTGTACTTAAAGAGGCAATGGCCAGCGGTATCCCTGTTTTAACTACTGAGCTAATGGGTGCAAAAGAAATTGTAAATGATGAGGTTGGCGCTAAATGTGCGCCTTCAAGCATTACTGGTATTGAGCAAATGCTTGGTGATTTTTGTGCGCTAACTCCTTACCAGCGCTACGAAAAAGGGTTAAATGCAAAAAGGTTAGCGACAAAAAGGTTTAATGCAAATTCGCAAGCTAAAAAGTTATCTCATTGGGTTCAAGGGATTTAGGTGCTGCTATGAATGGGATTAAGCAAATTGCATACTTTGGTATATCTACTTTATTTCTTAAAGTGTTAGGATTTGCTTTATTACCTATTACTACGCGTATTTTAAGCCAAGCAGAATTTGGTGAGCTAAATTTTTTGGTGTCTATTTCAGCGGTGATGTCGTTGTTATTATGCTTAGGTTTACCTGATTTACTGTTTAAACAACAAATGATAAACCCCCAGCATAAACGTGCCTTATTCAGAGATGCATTAGTAGTGTGTGCCATTGTAAGCAGTGTTTTTGTGTGCGTGGTTTTTTATTGTGTTGAATATTTAAGCGCATTATTACCTGTATCGTTAAATATCCTGGATATTAAACTGTTAGCTATTAATTTAGCACTCTCGTCTCTACTTTCAATTTTATTTTGTTACTTTCGATATTACGAAAAAGCAAAAGAATTTTGTATTTTGGCTGTGCTTCAAGGCATGGGGCAAACAGTTCTCACCGTTGTTCTACTTTATTTTGGCCATGGTGTTACTGGGGTAATGGCATCGGGTGTGGCATCGAGCGCATTGGTGTTATGTATTGCTTTAGCTAGGGTATTGAAGCCGTTGGGGATCAGTTTTAACAGTATAACATGGAGAATTAGTTACAAAAACGGGCTGTTTTTAATCAGTATAGTTATCTCGTCTTTATTTGTGTATGCGAATAATGGTGCCGAAAATTGGTTTATAGTCGCCAGTGAAGGCAAAGAAAAACTTGCGCAATACTACGTCGCTTTGCAGTTTGCCGTTATGACCTCGTTCACTTTTGAACCCATTAGAATGTGGTGGTTTTCACGTCGTTTTGATGAATTGGCTAAAAACCGTGAGCGTTATGTAGACTTGTGTTCACTGTGTTTAGATTTGGCCATTTTACTTTGCGCGTTAATGCTTATTATAACCCCGTCTATTTTTAGTTTAGTGTTACCACAAAATTACCAATTACATACGTGGTTGTTACCAAGTCTTATTTTTATTGTGGTTATTAAGCACCATAGTGATTTACTCAATGTAGGGTGTTACATCCATTACAATGGTGCGTTTGTTACTGTGGTTAATGCAGTTAGCGCGTTAGCTGTGCTGGCTCTATTAGCTGTTTTGGTCCCTCATTATAACGTATACGGCGTGGTTGTTGCGCTATGCACTGCGCAGTTAATTAAAACCTGTTTACTTATTATTATTAGCCAGAAATTAGAGAACTTAACGTTTAGTGTTAAGCGTTTGCTGCCAAGCTGGGCATGCTTTTTAGTGATTTACCTTTTAAGTATTACCCAAACCGCCTATTTTGAGCTTGTTCAATGCATTGTTTTTATCTGCTTTTTAATTGCTTTGTTTTATAAATATAAACCCGCAATTTTAACACTGACTCAGCAAACGACGCGGGGAGAGGTGTATGATTAGTTGGTATAAAAAATATTGTTTAATGATCAACGGTTTATTTGTAATGACATTAACATTAATGCTTTACATGCGCTTTGGTCCTATTGCGGCTTTTGCATTGTTACTGCTGCCGTTTGCGGGGTTTTTAGCGGTAAAAATAAGCACGGTATTTATTATTCTTTTTATTCTGTTTAGTTACTTTAGGTTACATGAAGTCTTTATTGTATTAATGCCCCTTAAAATTCCTAAAATGTTGGCCTTAGCATCGTTACTGGCTATTGCATGGCATTTATTCATTTCAAAATCGCTAAAGCCTCATTGGAGCTCAACACACTTGGTGTTTGTAATTTGGTTTGCGTGGCTTACCGTTTGTGTGTTTAGCGCCTCTAATAAAGGCATGGCAATAGAGTACTGGACCGGTGTGCTAGTAAAAGTATTTATAATGGTATTTGCCATTAGCTGGTGGTTAACCCGATTTTCGCATTTTAGTTTAGTGCGAATGGGCATAATGATTTCGGGTATTTTGGTTGCTGTGGTTGCGTTAAGTAACAAAATGAATGGCATTGGTTTGGTTGAGGGAACACGTGTCACTATTTCTCGTGAGTATCGATCGCAATTAGGAGACCCTAACGATTTATCGTTAGTGTTGATGTTTCCAGTGTCTTTTTTGGCAGCTGAACTGTTTGATAAAGGTGCGAATAAATATCGTCGTATATTTGCAGCCGTAGGTTTGTTGTTAGCTATTTCTGGCGTTATAGCCACACAGAGCCGAGGCGGCTTACTGGGTATTGCCGCTATTTTAAGTTTCTTTTTATATCAAAAGGTAAAAAACCCCTTAGTAGTCGGACTATGTGCAGCCGTTGCTATGCTCGCAATGATGATTTTTGCAGGCATTGGTGATAGGCAAAGTGGTGGTGCAGCAGAAGACGGAGTTGATGCGTCTGCAATGGGTCGAATTTACGCATGGCAGGCTGCCATTAACATGGCGCTTTCTAATCCGCTTACGGGTGTAGGAGTCGATAACTTTTACGTAAATTATTATTTTTACAGTCCGCATTGGGATGGCAAGAATCATGCAGTACACAGTACATGGTTTCAAGTGTTAGGCGAAACAGGCTTTGTAGGAATTGGTATTTTTGCATTATTAATTGCCAGTATTTATCGCAGCCTATCACGTGTTTATTGCATTAATGCACTTAACCATAACGACCAAGTTGCTGTTAATGCAAATGCCTTAAAAGCAGGTTTAATAGGCTTTATGGTTGCAGGCACTTTTCTAACGCAAGCATTTACATGGCCGCTTTATATTATTTTAGCGCTGACAATCGCGCTCGAAAAAATCACTGTTGAGAGCAATAAGGAATAAAACTATGATCGTACATGTTAAACATTGGCTTAAATGTAGCCCTCATCCTTTTGCGAAATCACTTTTTCAATTTGCAAAAACTATTCGCAATCCACAAATGATTGTGATCCCGTTTTTTCATTCATCGCTTTATTTTGTTCATCAATTTTTAAAACAATTTATACACGAATTTTTACGTATCACATATTTTACGCCCCTTTTCAAAAGCCAAATAAAAGGCAGTAAAAAACAGCTTTTTTTATATTCGGGTATGCCGCAGGTATTGGGTCAACTTAATGTTGTGTGTAAAGACAACGTGAGAATGTCGGGCGTTTCTACCTTTTGCGGGCGCGTGGGGGGAAAAACAACACCGACCTTAAATATTGGCAGTAATGTTGATATTGGTTGGCAAAATGCCTTTTCGGTAGGGCGTAATATAACGCTTGAAGACGACGTGCGTTTAGCTGGTCGGGTTTTTTTAGCCGGTTTTCCTGGGCATCCGGTTGATTGTGAGCGAAGAGCGCAAGGGCAAAGTGATGACGAAAACCAAATTGGCGATATTATTATTAAACGCGGAGCATGGCTTGGCACCGGAGTGACTGTGCTTGGGGGCGTTACTATAGGTGAAGGGGCGATTGTTGGGGCGGGCAGTGTTGTGACTAAAAACATACCCGCCTTTAGTATTGCAGCAGGTAACCCTGCAAAAGTAGTGAAGTACATAAAGGAATCTTAATATGAAATTTATTGTTTTTGCAGAGGACTGGGCAAGTCACCCTAGCAGCACACAGCATTTATTTGCTGAACTGGCTAAAAATCATGAAATACATTGGGTTAATTCAATTGGCATGCGAAAGCCAAGTTTAAAATTAAACGATTTAAAACGTGTACTGAGTAAATTCAAACAGTTGTTTAGTAAATCAAGTCATAACGCAATTAAAACGCCAAAAGCATTGCGTGTATATAAATTACCGGTATTGCCTTGGCACGATAATGCATTAATAAAGCGCTTTAATAAGTGGGTGTATTCTCAATACTTTAAAAATATCTCTGATGAGCCTGTTATGTATTGGTTGAGCGTGCCCACAGCCGAGTATTTAATTACAAAACAAAAACGCGACAAGTTGGTTTATTACTGTGGTGACGATTTTAGTGCATTGGCGGGCGTTGATGCGACACTTGTTGCGCCTTTTGAAAAAAACTTGATACAAAAAGCCGATTTAATTTACGTCATCAGCGCGTTTTTAATGAATAAAATGCCTAGCCAAAAAACGCAAATGTTGAGCCATGGGGTAAGCTACGATTTGTTTACTTCACAATGTGAAATAGCATCAGAGATAAGCCACTTAAATGGGCCCATTATCGGTTTTTATGGCAGTATTAATGCCTGGTTAGATATTGCATTACTCACTGCATTAGTAGCGCAGCGGCCAAGTTATCAGTTAGTGCTTGTTGGTGATATTGTGGGTCCTACTGCGCAATTGCTGCAATTTAAAAATGTAACGCATATTCCTGCTGTAGAACATGCTCGGTTAGCGAGTTTTTCAGCACATTGGAATGTGTCTGTTTTGCCATTTGTAAATAACGAACAAATTAGAGCGTGTGATCCATTAAAGCTTAAAGAATATTTAGCGGCTGGTACGCCTATTGTTGCAACCGATTTTCCGGCAGTAAAACAATATAAAACAGACATTTTTATTGGCAAAACGCATGAACAATTTATTAATAAAATTGATGAAGCCGTTTTTTTAAACAACATTCAACGTAACTCTCTTAAATTAACGCAACAACAATTAGCCAAAGATCACAGTTGGGGATCCAAAGCGCTAACAGTGCAACAAGACTTATTTATTTTAAATCACGCTGTGTAGCGTGATTTTTATACCAAAACCTTCTAAGGCCTGTTTAGTTTTGCGGATTAAAATTTGTTCAAGCTAGGGGCTATTTAATTGCGTCGCGAGGTTTGTAACCTAGTGGGATCGATAACTGCTCCTGCTTAGCATTAATGTTTGTTTATCGCCCATTTATGGGGAGTGAGCACACCGCATAGGCTCTGCCTTGCCTAAATACCAAGCAGGCTGCTGTATGTTCCACCTTGAAAAATCAACAGGTCCTAACATTTCATACATCTAATTTGGCCTTGAGAGCTGAGTTCTGAAAAAGTAATCCCCCTTAATAAACCGCTTATTTTTATTTAATTCACACCAGTTGGCGCACCCTGTGCAATACCCTATATATAGCGCGTTATTTGCAGTTTAAATTATTAATTTGCAAACAAACGCCACATTTCGCATAGCAATATGCAAATAAATAGGTAGGGATTATGTTAGTTAGAGAGCAAATAAAACGATTACTTTATTTAACTTTGTACGCTGTATATACACGTGCAAAGTTATTTGTGATCCCACTTTTAGTGGT
Source organism: Pseudoalteromonas sp. NH0006-46 (assembly GCF_057547735.1). Taxonomy (NCBI): domain Bacteria; kingdom Pseudomonadati; phylum Pseudomonadota; class Gammaproteobacteria; order Alteromonadales; family Pseudoalteromonadaceae; genus Pseudoalteromonas; species Pseudoalteromonas sp. NH0006-46. The sequence continues at coordinate 210,881 of NZ_BAAJML010000006.1, forward strand.
GCCTTTTGTCATTATATTGCTCACAGTGACGGCGCAAAAAAAATATATTAACCATGCCACTATTTTAATTGAAGAATCAGCATTACTTAACCCGTATCTTGACGATTTATCTTTCTCGTTTGATTTATCTAATCGGATGGCAGCACTTCGTACACTGGTTATAAGTAGGAAGGTACTTATTGCCGTTGCAAAAGAAACGCAACTAGTGCCAGAAAATGCGACACCTGCGCAAATAGAAAAAATTCACCAAGAGCTATCTCAGGCATTGTCTTTGTCGTTAGTAGGAGATGAGTTGGTACGGGTTAATTTCACATGGCATGAGCAAAGTAAAATGAAACTCGTGCTAGAGAAAGTAGTCGAGAAGTTTATAGAGCGTTTATTAGCGCCCACTCGGGCCTCGCTTGATAGTTCGGAGCAATTTTTTTACCAGCAATTGAATAGTATTCGTGATGAGCTTGAGTTATCTGAAGAGTCACTCGCGGCCTTCAAATCAACAAACAGCAATACACTGCCAGCTGTGTTGCACAGTAACCGTCAAACGTTTGATAAGTTATTGAGCGATCAACAACAAAAAACAATTGTGTTATCTGGTGCGCAAGCAAAGTTAAAAGCACTGGCTACTAAAATGGGCCAAGCGAACCCAATTTTAGGGCGCATTGAAGAAAAAATTATTGTTGCGGAGTCAGAGTTAAGTTTTTTAAAAACTCGGTATACCGAAAAACACAGCAAGGTTATTTCAAAAAAGCGAGAGCTACAAAGTATACGTAATCGCCAGCAGTCATTATTAGAAAGTGCAGAAGACTTAGATTCCACCAATATTGAACAGCTATGGCAAATGGCAAACACACTGCCCAGTAGCAAAGACAATGAGAGCAGTATGCTGGTTTCGCAAATTCTAAAATTAGAAGAAGCAAAAAATGAAGTAGCTCAACACCAACAAGAGTACGACATGCTAGAGCAGCAAGTAAAACTCGTTGGTGAAAGGCTGCTAGTAACCAGTGATGTTGAAAAGCAGTTAAGAAAACTAGAGCGAGATTACGATGTTAAACAATCGCTTTATAAAGACATGTTAAGCCGTTACGAAATGGCAAAAGTGACAGGGAAATTGGTTAAGTATGAAGGACCAGATAAAGTAAAAACCATAGAGCGTGCTTACAGTCCTACGCAACCAATTAATACGTCGTTAGTTGCATCCATTATTGTGGGTCTTGTTTTAGGTGTGTTTACAAGTAGCACAATTGTGTTTGTGGCCACCTTATTTGATAGCCATTTAAAAGATATTCAAACCATTGAAAAACTATCTGCGTTAGAGGTAGTCGCCATATTACCTATTGTAAAAAATACACCTGTAGATTTGGTGTTTAGCTCTGCAAGTAACTCTATTGAACAGGGGAAATAACATGAACGTATTACATTTAGTTCAGCACTTTAAAATAGGTGGCCTTGAAAAAATGGCCGTCACGCTAATGCAAAAAAGTCAATTTGCTAATTCAAGTGTGGTTGTATCACTTGAAGGGACTCTCAGTGAGGCTATTGAAGGTTGGCCGCAATTAGCCTCGTTTGAAGGGCGGTTAATTTGTTTAAATAAGCCTGCAAAGTTTGATATGAACACGGTAAGTAAACTGACTGAGGTTATTAAACAATTTAATATTGATGTGATACACAGCCATCACATAGGGCCAATGCTCTACGCTAGTATGGCGTGCCTACGAAATCGACACGTGAAACATGTATCGACTATTCATGATGCGTGGTATTTAAAAAGTTTTAAGCAGCGTTTAATTACTAAAGTGCTTAATAAATTGACAAAAATACGTTGGGTTGCTGACGCGCAGGTAGTCGCTAACGATTTTTATAATGAAACAGCCATCCAAACCGATAAAACAATACTTAATGGTATTGATTTTAACAAGTTTGTTTGTGGGGACGAATCAAACGCACGTAAGGAACTGCACTTACCACAAGATATCAACTTAATTGGCTGCTCGGCTCGCTTAGAGCCAGGTAAAGGGCATTTTGCGTTATTAAGAATTCTCAATTCATTACCCATTTATACCGAGCTTGTATTTGCTGGTAGCGGTAGTTTACACACTGAGTTAGTGAATTATGCCACAAAGCTTGGCATTAAAGAGCGCGTTCACTTTTTGGGAAATGTGCAAAATATGCCGCTATTTTATTCAGCTATTAATGTGATGTGTCTTTATTCACAACGCGAAGGGTTACCGCTATCTATTTTGGAGTCAATGGCGTGCGGAAAAAGCATTGTTGCTACCGATGTTGGTGGGATCAAAGAGGTTCTAACCAGCGAGCAAGGCGTGCTGGTAAAACCCGGTGATGAGGTTGGTTTAAAAAAAGCGCTGATAGAAGCTATTTATATTAAACATGGCCACTGTATTCGTGAACATGCTTTATCAATTGCAAGTGCATCAAAAATGAGCGCAGAGTACGACCACTTTTACAACGGTATTACATCGTGAGGAAAATATAATGACTTATTTATTAATAGTGTTAGCGGTGTTAATTGCGCTTGTTGTTTACCACCATGTAGGCTATTTAGCAATTTTGAGGGTGTTTAGCCAAGGTAAAAATAAGCCGGCAGTATTTAAACAAAACCCCAAAGCAACCAGCCATTTTGGTATTTTGATTTGTGCTTACAATGAACAAGATTACATTAAAGAGAAACTATATAATTTAGGTGCCATGCTTTACGACACCGACAAGTTTGCGATTCATGTTTATTTAGATGGTTGTACAGATAATACATACAATGAGGCTATGCTTGCTCAGTCGCATTTAGCCAAACAAAATGTTGAATGCCATTTGCATTTTAATAAAATCAACCGTGGTAAAGCGCATGGTATTAATGAGTTAATTAAGCTAACTAAATCAACGTACGATGTTTTACTATTTACTGATGTAAGTGCGCTATTAAGTATAGATGTACTTGGCAATATAGATGCTGATTTTAAAGATCAAAACATTAATGTGATTACCGGAGTTTACGTTTTGGACGAACAAGCTACACAGGAGCAAAAACACTATTGGCAGTATCAAAATAACGTTAAAAGTATGGAGTCGTCTTTAGGTGCGGTGATTGGTGTGCCAGGTGCGATGTTTGCAATTCGCTCACAGTACACAGATTTACTGGATGAAAGTGCCATAAATGATGATTTTATTTTATCAATGAATGCATTAAAAAATGGCGGTAAAGCAATTGTAGATAAAAACATTAATATTGTTGAAAGAGAGTGTGATGAACAAAGCCACGATTATGCAAGACGCATAAGATTGGGCGCAGGAAACTGGCAGCAAATAAAAGTACTGTTATCGCTATTTAACCCCAAGTTAGGCTGGGTGAGTTTTAACTTTATTTCGCACAAAGTACTACGCGGTATTATGCCGTTGTTGCTCGCTTTGATTTATGTTTTAGTTTTTTCAATGGCGCTGTTTTCAAATGTTATTTTAGCAAAATTGGGCTGTGCGGCTATTGCGTTACTTCATGGTATTGAACTGACTAAAAAGGTATTTAATATCACCACTAAAATACCTGTTGTGGATAAGGTTAACTATATTCTAAATGCCTATTTTTTAGCGTTATGGGGCATTATTAAATATGAAAAAGGCGATTACAAAAGCCACTGGCAGCGAGTTCATACAACCAATAGCGAGCAAAGCGGTACAATTAAGTGTGTTAAACGCGGTATTGATATAATTGGTTCTGCATTGGGTTTAATTATGTTATCTCCTGTTATGTTATTGGTTGCATTAACAATAAAGCTAACTTCACGCGGGCCGGTGCTATTTAATCAGCTAAGAGTGGGTGAAAGTAGTGATAGCTTTGTTGCTTTGTTTAACGTGCTTAAATTTCGCTCTATGGTTGTCGATGCTGAAGTAAAAAGCGGTGCGGTATGGGCTTCTAAGGACGACCCTAGAATAACGCCAGTGGGTAGGTTTATTCGTAAAACACGTTTAGATGAATTACCGCAACTGTGGAATGTGTTAGTAGGGGACATGTCATTGATTGGGCCGCGTCCAGAACGCCCCGTATTTTACTCAAAACTTGAAAAGGATATTCCTTACTTTTCACAGCGTACTTATGGCATAAAACCGGGTATTTCAGGGCTTGCACAAGTGATGAATGGTTACGATGAAAGCATTGATGATGCAAGAAACAAAATAGGCTGGGACTATGCCTACATGCTAAGTACTTCATCACCACGCAGCTGGTGCTACATGGAACTGACTATATTGGTCAAAACGCTAGTTGTTATATTTACAGGTAAAGGCCAATAACCATGCATTGCATAATGCAATAAGACGCCCTAGTCTTAATTGCATTATGCTTTAACTCCCTCCTTAAATTGAACTTAATAATTTATAATTGTTAAATATCAATAGCTTAAAATTGGTTCGTTTCTTGTATTAGTAATAGAGAACTTTACTATTTAATAGGTAACTACCATGACTAATTTAGCCAACTCACAAGAACAAACCGTAATTTCGCTTCCTGCTGATTTTTCAGGCTTTACCGTAGACGGATTTAAAGATGAATTTGAAGGGTTAGTGGGTACAGACACTAATTTTATTATTTTAGATTTTTCAAAAACAGAGTTTATAGATTCATCTGGTATTGGTGCAATTGTGTTTTTATACAAACGCATTGAAAAGAAAAACCATCAACTTTCTTTACTTAATGTAACGGGTCAGCCTTTCAAATTAATGAATTTGTTAAGAGTAGATAAAACAATTCCATTTATTGATTCAATCTAACAGCGTAAGGAGAGGGATATGAAAGCACACATTTTTATTCTCATTACTTTATTTTTAAGTGGGTGTGCTTCTTGGCCTGATGAAGGACAAGGAGGTTGGGCAGAAAAGTACCAAAACTACCCATTAGATGATGAGCAACAAGATTTAAATTACACACAGCCTGAAGAGGTCGTTCGCAGTGAGTTTGAGCATTTAGTGCTAAAACTTGAGTTATTAAAGTCTCAAGATATTAAAGCGTGTATGCCTGCTCAGTTATTAAAGGCTCAAATATACGAAAACCGTATTCGTAGGCTTATTGCGGCTCAAATGTGGGAAGACGCAGAGCATGATTTACTTATTCATTATCATGGACTTAATCAATTAACGCAGCATTTTGATACTGTTCAACAGTTAACCCAATGCGCGGTGGTTAAAGAGAAGAAACCGGCTTTATTTAGCGTTAAAAAGCAAATTACCGATCTACTCAATAGTGATAATCAATTTGCGTTTAAGGCGTTTGAGATCACACCTAAATATGCAGTGAGGCTTGCTCAAGCCGCTGACTTGGTAAAGGAGCTAGAAAGCATTTCTATATTGCTAGTAGGTCATACTGACTCAATGGGAGAGATGGCCAGCAATTATGAACTTGCTTTAAAACGCGCTGAAACGGTTAAGCATTGGTTAGTGGTTTATGGTGTGCCAGTACAAAGCATTACAACACTTACGCAAGGCAGTTTAAAACCTTATAGCGACCAACCACAAACCGACACAGTACGCCATTCAGACCGCCGAGTAGAGGCTATTGTACTTGACGCAAACACTAATAATTTACAGGATAATAAAGCTAAATCGTTAGTCAGTTGGACCAAAATTATTAAAAGTAAGCAGGAGTAATTTATGAGATATTTATTAATAATCGCATTATTATTTTTCACGTTTAATGCTTACTCAGCCACTAAAGTTGATGAAACGGTACAGGTAGGCAACAAACTTTTTTTGTATATTCCTGGTGAAGTCGATTTTGATAAGGCCTTTGAAGTTGACAACAAAGGGCAAATTAATTTACCCGAGGTTGGGCAGTTTGTAGTAGCAGACAAAACACTCTCGCAAATTGAGCAGGAACTTGCACCGGTATTGGGTGGTTTATTTGTTGCCATGGATGATTTTTATATAGAAATACGCAGCAGAGATATTTTTATCAACGTCATGGGTTATGTTAATACGCCCTCTCAAGTGAGTATTCCAGATAATGGGAATATTCAAATGGTTATTTCAAAAGCAGACGGTTTAAAACCAGGCGCTCAGTTAGACAGGTTACAAATAAGACGTGGTGAAGAGGTTATTGAGTTTGATTACAAAGCCTATTTAGACTCTGGCAATATTAGCTTATTACCTGCACTTAAAAGCAAAGATACGGTATTTGTGCCGGTTTCACCTTTGTTGGGTAATGTACAAATAGACTTTGATGCCCAAACACTCAGTGCAACTGGGGATGCCAACGACGGTAATGCAGTCACTATTTTAGGTGAGGTACATAACCCGGGAAGCTTTTCATACAAAGAAGAAATGACCATTTTGGATGCGCTTATGCGCGCTGAAGGGGTCACGCGTTATGCCGATGTGACTAAAATTAGAGTTATTGTAGATAAATCGCCGGTTATTTTTGATTTAAAGGCTTATTTAGATAAACCATCAAGTAGCACTATGCAGTTATTGCAGCCGGGTTCGACAGTGTATGTGCCTATTATGGTTGATGATGTAAACACGACCTCTCGTACTGTTTATATTATGGGTGAGGTTCAAAAACCAGGTGCTTATGAAGCGGCAGACAGTACTAACTTTTTGGATATTTTAGCAAATGCGGGTGGCCCAACTCGATTTGCTGAAACCCGCCATATAAAAATACTTACACCAGAGGGTGAAAGTATTTTATTTGACTTACAAGGCTACAGTGAAGGCACGGTAACCACAAAAGTACCTGACTTAAACCCAGGCGATGTTATTTTTGTTCCAGAAAAAACAGACGTAAATGAAAAAAGCTGGCTTAAAATTCCGACTAAACGCGCCATTAAAATAATTGGTGCCATTACTTCTCCGGGCAGGTATGAGTGGAGTGATGAAATGGACTTTACCGATTTACTTGCACACGCTGGTGGGCCTACCAAAGGCGCTAATATTAACGATATAAAAATACTTAGAAACGGCGATGTAACCCAGCGTTTCGACCTTGAAAAATACACCATTACAGACGGTGAAACACCGTTACCAAATTTAGTCGCTGGAGACACCGTAATTGTAGAGGAACTCCCCGTTGATCCTGCTGATAATAAGTCGCAGTGGATACGTCAAGAGTCAAGTAAGTCTATTTATATTATGGGGCAGGTTGGTTCACCAGGGCGCTATTCGTTCAATGAAAACATGCACTTTATCGATATTTTAGCGGCCGCTGATGGCCCAACGGGCACAGCCGATATTCGTAATATTAGAGTGACTCACAGAAACGGTAATCGAGCTAAAGTGAGTAAGTTAGATTTAGCAATGTACTTTGAAACCGGTGACGAAACATTATTCCCTAATGTTTTACCAGGAGACACTATTTTTGTCCCAGAAAAAAATAAAGACTGGCTACGCACACCCAAAGAACGCGTAGTACGCATTATGGGCGCGGTGCAAAAGCCTGGTAGATATAACTTTGACGACACAATGAGTATTTTAGATGTGCTAGCTGAGGCTGGTGGCCCTTCAAACTCAGCACTTATTGATAAAATAGTCGTGGTTAATCATTCGTGTTGTAAAGAGCAATCAAGAGTGTTTGATTTAGAGGCTTTTATTAAATCGCCAAACTCAGCAAATATCCCCGTACTCAGAGCAGGGGATACCTTGTATGTTCCTGATAAAGGCCAAGATTTATTAAGTCAGTTTAAAGATAATTTCCTGGATGTAATTACTATACTTGCGTTAGTGGTGGGCTTATGAAATTAATACCAAGTCAATATCACGAGTTAGAAGTGATATGTAATACCATGATTGATAACAGTGCGCGATGCGTTACGTTTATATCGCTTTGTGGCTCAGAGGGCGCATCTACCGCGTGTGTGAGTGTTGCAAAGCGTTTACAAAGCCAAAATAAGTCGGTGCTTATAATTGATTTAAACCCAATTAATACATTTAATTCAGATGATAAGTTACCCGATACGTGCAGCCCATGGCGTTTTGATGATATTTCGTGCCAGTTAGGAGTGACAAATTATCAAGAGGTAAGCTTACTCACTATTAAACACTTAACAGCAATAGAGCCTGCTAAAAACAAACACGTGTTAAATGATGCGATTGCTCGCTTAAAACAAGAGTATGACTATATTTTAATAGATATGTCGCCGGCATTAAAACTAAACAGAAACAATGTACCGCTTCATTCACTCAGTTTGTGCAGCGAATTAACCTTTGTCGCTGTGGCGCTTGGTGTTAATGATGAAGAGTCGTTATGTAAAGGCATAAAAGAGCTAAAGCAAGCCGGTCATAGTAATATTAAGTTACTAATAAGCCAGCATAATTTTGCTCCGCTGGGTGAACGTATAATTAGTGTTTTAAATAAACATAAAAACAAATGGCCTAAATTGTGTAATAACCTTAAGTCAAAAGTTAATAAACAAAGGTGGCTGTTTGAACACCACTGAGGGCAATATGGATATTTTATTTGAAAGACGTTTTGAATTACTTTGGCCAACGCTCAGCGAAATTCGATTGGTACTTAAACATGTTTTAAGAGCACTTAATGTAAAAAAAGATGAAGTCGATGCCGCTGGTTTAGTGGCAACCGAATACTTAACTAATTTGATAAGGCACAACGAGGGATCAGAACAGCATATATTTTTACGGATCAGCCAAGCTGATAACGATGGTTATACCCTCACATTTATAGATGAGCTTACGCCTTACAATTTATTTGAAAAAAATAACTCTCAATGGAAACTCGGTTCAGGGACTTTGGTTGAAGGCGGTATGGGGGTTGAGCTTATTCGCCACTATTTTAAGACCGCACAGTATGTTTCAGAAGATGGTAAAAACTATTTTACTTTCCCACTGGAGCACTTAGACAAACGACCCACGGTTATATACGTTGACGATGATGTTACTCAACTCGCTTTAATGAGTGCCTATTTAAAAGATCACTTTCAAGTAGTGCCTTGCGAAAGTATTGAGGCCGGTTGGCAAGCAATTTTAACCGCCGATGCACGAATATTGCTGCTTGACCATAAGCTAAAAAACGGTACATGCGAGCCACTTTTAGAAAAACTCAACCAATCTAATTTAAAGTCGCAGTTATCGGTTGTTATGCTAACAGGTGACGATAGCGAAGAAGTGATAAGTAAAATTAATCGGTTAGGTGTAGACGACTATTTAATTAAACCCGTTAAAAAAAATAAACTGCTACAGAGTATTGAACGAGTAACACACCGTTTTGCCTACTTATCGTATCAAACTACATTCGAATCTACGCCTTCTAAAATTCATTTACAAAATAATAAAAGTGCGCATCTTTTTGGCTCTATTAGCTTGGGGAATGGGGGGGACTTTTTTATGCCCATTAACGATGAGTGCAGTGCATTTGTACTTGGTGATATGATGGGACATGGCTTGCAAGCGCTTAAAGAAAGCTTTGCAATTAAAGGTTTTATAAGTGGCTTTTTGGCCACAGGTTTACCTTATCAAAATATGTTAGCGGCGCTTAATAACGCGCTTTACAAGCAGCAGCTTTGTAAGTCTAGCTTAGTCACGCTTGTTATTTGTTTTATACAACACAATAAATTATTTTGGTTAAATGCCGGCCATCCTCCGCCAGTTGTAATACTCAATAATGGCAAAGTACGCCAATTGACAGGGACTGGTCCATTGTTGGGGCTTTCAAAGGAGCATAATTACGCAATATACGAAGCACGGCTTGACGATGTTGAACATATTTTGTTTTACACCGATGGCTGGACTGAAAACCGCTTCACCGATAAAGATGAGATAGGTGAACTCACTAAAATTATTCCTCAAGGTTGTCAAACGTCTGAGGAATTTGCACATTGTTTATGGAAAAACTCTCAAGTTACCCTTTCTAAAGAAATTGATGACGCCTCATTAATTATAATTAACTGAATTTGCATTACGTGACACTTTATAGCTATATTATAGGCATACACTCTATCTGATTGAATTAACGGCTACTTGCCAACTGAGACGTCTTTATGCCACCCACAGTTTTAATCGTTGAAGATACGCAGTCTTTAGCAATGATGTACCAATCTTATTTACTACCAACCGGTGTTAACACCCTTGTGGCAAGTGACGGCAAAACGGCTATAGACATCATAAATAAAGTGCACCCAGACCTTATAGTGCTGGATGTTATGCTGCCAGATATGAATGGGCTTGATATTTTAGCGACGTTAGAACCCGACAATTCGCCTCAAATTGTTGTATTAACTGGGCATGCAACAAAAGAAATGGCCATCCAGGCAATAAAACTAGGCGCGAGCGACTTTTTAGAAAAACCAATAGAAGCAGACCGCTTTAGAATAACGGTTAACAACGCGCTTAAAATTAAAAATTTAAAGCAAACTGTTACACAATATAAAAACAAATACGAAAACGGAAAATACTTTGATTTGATTGGCAGCTCAAAGCAAATGCAGTCTGTTTATCAAATTATAAGCTCGGCGTCTGCCAGCAAGGCCACTGTTTTCATTACAGGTGAAAGTGGTACGGGTAAAGAGTTATGCGCACGGGCTGTTCACCAAGCGTCTAATCGAGCTAATCAACCCTTTGTCGCCTTAAACTGTGCGGCAATACCAAAGGATTTAATTGAAAGTGAAATTTTTGGGCATTTAAAGGGAGCGTTTACTGGCGCTATTGCCAATAGAGTGGGTGCTGCAGGGCAGGCCAACGGAGGAACGCTGTTTTTAGATGAATTGTGTGAGATGGATATTAATCTGCAAAGTAAACTTCTGCGATTTATACAAACAGGGAGCTACCAGCAAGTTGGCAGTGAAAAAGAAGTAAAAGTTGACGTTAGATTTGTTTGTGCAACTAATAAAGACCCGCTTATTGAAGTAGAAAACGGCCGTTTTAGAGAAGATTTATATTACCGGCTCCATGTTATTCCGATAGAGTTGCCACCACTTAGAGAACGCGGAGCCGATATTATCGAGATTGCCGAAGCCTTGTTTGTAAAACTCGCATTGGAAGAAAATCATCCTTATAAGAGTATTTCAGAGGGGGTAAAGCAGCTGCTTATGCAGTACAGTTGGCCAGGTAATGTAAGGCAGCTCGAAAATGTGATCCGTAATGTATTGGTACTCCACCCTGAGCAATATATTGATACTGATATGATACCCGCATTACCGGTTAGCTCAAAAAGTCAGACGCAACAAACGCCAATCACCAACGCGCAATCGATAACTACTGAAACAGCAGCGTTTGATATGGCAACGTCTCAAAGCGAAGTTAAGCCGCTATGGCTTGCAGAAAAAGAATACATTGAGCACGTTATAAAAATATGTGTATCGAATGTACCTAAAGCGGCATCACTGCTCGATGTGAGCCCTTCAACATTGTACAGAAAAATTAAAAGCTGGGATGAGCTCGAATAAACTTATTTCCCAGTATACGCTTGCTTGAGTAGTTTAAATTGCTGTTTACCAGAAAAACGTTCCTCTAGCGTGCTGTAAGCGTTATTGATAATAGTAATGGTGTGATCTTCGGATTGTGAGAGCAGTTTTTCTACCTGTTGCTCAAAGTGTTGTGCATTTGTTTCTTGTATTAAAAATCCTGAAATTCCGTGTTTAATAATAGTGGGGATAGCACCTACTGCGCTGCTAATTATAAACTTTTTTTCTGATATGGCTTCTAGTAGTGCCATTGGTAGTCCTTCTTCTCTTGAGCAAATAAGTAATACATCAATTTTTTTCCATATGGTATTACGCTCAACTAGTCCGTGGTATTCAAGGTTATGTAAGTTTGGTAGTTCGCCTTTTAAGGGGCCATCACCAAAAATGTGAAACTTAACGTTTAAATGTTGCTGCATATTTTCAGCTAACCTGCAAAATATATCCGGTCCTTTTTCAAAAGATAAACGCCCCACAAAACCAATGTTAATGCCTGTTTTAAATTTGTTAGTATGACTTTGGGGTTTATTAATAGCGATAAAGTTTTCGAGTAACTGTGCATTTTTAATTGAATGCTTTATTTGTTTAGAGACGGCGAAGTTTATTGATAAAAGGGAAAGTAGTTTATCTAACGTGTTGTAAAGTTTTAGTTTACCTGTACCCGCTTCGCCAGCATGGTAGGTACTAATACAGCGATGCCTAGTTATTTTACATACTAAACGGCCTAATATTCCGGCCTTATAACCATGAGTATGAATAACGGTGTTTGAATCGAAGCTTTTTAATTGTTTTAGTAGGCTACTTAGGTTTCCTTTTAAAAATTCATACCTTATATTTTCTTGGTTAAGCAAATCATAAAATGCTTGATTTTTGTGATCCTGGTAAAACATAATGTAGCTGCTAATGTGGTTGTTAGTGAGTAGCTTTGACAGTTCAACTAGGTGTGTTTCTATACCACCAAGCATCGAAGAGTCTACAAATAAAACAACGTTGAATTTCATAACTAACCCCAAAAGATATATATGATTAATTGCTCAACAATTGAACAGCTTAAAAGTGATGTTGGTAACGAGCTAGCAGTAGAGCTGCTAAAAACGTTTATCAACGAGTCAAAAAAAACAGTTGAAATCTTGGTTAATACAAAAGATGTCAGTGAAATAGAAATAAGCGCACATAGCCTTAAAAGCAGTGCCTATAGCTTTGGTGCTATCAGCTTGGGAGATACCTGCAACTCAATAGAGTCACTCGTAAAAGTTGAACATACTCCACAACAGCTCGATTTATTATTAACAACAGCAGAACAACAAAGTACAGAAACCTTTAAAGAACTAGAAGCTGTTATCCAAAACATTTAAAAATGATTACTTAATTGTATGGGCATTTTAAGTAACTCAGAAAACACATTGTTTAGCTCATCTATGTCGTGTAAATGGGCTCTGTTTTTTAGGATAGTTTTACTACCCTGTAATATTTCATCAATTGCAGAAGGCGGAATACTTAAATCGTATAATTTAAAACCTAGTTGTTCTGCAAGCCAATCAACACCCGGTGTTGAGGTGTTTTCCATGACGCTTTTTTCTGTTTTTGAGTTTTCGATAAAAATACGACACGCCGATGTTTTTTGAATAGCTGCCGCTATTTCATCCACTAAAAACGCAGGTAAAATACTCGTAATAATGCTTCCTGGGCCAATAATGATTAAATCGGCTTCTAAAATGGCTTTTACACAGCCCGGGCCTGCAGGGACATTTTTAGATAGTGATACACTTTTAGGCAAAGAGGTTAGTGAATCAATTTCACATTCGCCAATTACTTTTTCATTATTGTTTAGTTCAGCAACAAGATCGGTGGGTACTTCTGTCATGGGTAAAACGGTTTCTGAATTACCAAGCATAAAATTAAAATGCGCAATGGCTTTTGTTGCAGAGCCGGTCAGCTCCATTAAACCAAGCAGTGTTAAATTACCTAAACAATGTTCAGCAAGTTGCCCTTGTGTGAATCTGTGTTCGTAAATTGCGTTAAACGTAGATTTTTTACCTGCAAGCTGCAAACAGCAGCGACGTATATCTCCAAGCGCAATAGTTTCTTGTGAAGATCTAATTTTACCTGTGCTACCACCATTGTCTGTGGTTGCGACAATAGCGGTTATGTGACTACTCATCGGCTTAATAGCGCTTAAAACCTGTGCTAATCCGTGTCCGCCTCCAATACACACTATTTTCATTTTTGAGCCTTTGTGTTTTTGTTTATTTCACATGTGAATTGCATTTATTATTCCAAAAGTTTTATAACAATTAACATGATGATTTATATTGTTTTTTAATCTATATTTAATTGAGTAAGGCCAGTTTTAAAATTACTTTTTGCAAAACGCGATGCATATTGATGAGGAAAATGAGTGTGAAAAAAACAGAACATCTGTGTGTATCTGATTTACAAAAACATTTAATAGATTTAGCTAATTGTGAACACGGTGCTGATTTGTTGGATTTGCTTAGAGCGGTATTTGAGTCACGGCTTAAGTATACTGACTGTATTATCATCAATAGGTATAAATATAGATATTACGAGACGATAGCGACGACAAATGATCAATTTAGTGACAAAATGTGGTCCGAGTGTTCTTTGTTTACACAAACGGCTGAACAAGGTTACGCCATATGCCAATACCCTCAACAAATTGAAGAACTCGAATTTTCGATTACATATTCAATTCAAACCTTAAAGCTAAAAAACTCTCTATTATTTAGTGTGAACACACACTTTGATAAAGGCATATTTATTTTTACAAATGTAGATGCACAGCAATGTGAGCAATTTATTAGTTCAGACACAATTAAAATATTGTTACAGCAGGCGTTTTATACATTAATTAATCACGTTAAGTTAGCCAAACAAACTAACAAAGCTTTATCGCTTACACATAAATTTACGACACTCTCTAGCCTATTTAAAGAGTATGGGTCAGAGTGGTTTTGGCGATTAAACCCGCTAATGGTATTTGAAAGTATTAATAATATTGAAACTATAGGGAATGTTTACGATCAGCTTTTTATTGGTCATAAAATTGAACACATCATTACAGATAATGAAAAGCAAAATACAGAAAAATGGCAGCAATTTAACCAGCTAATTGATGACCGTAACGATTTTCATAATTTTGAATTTGAGGTTGAAGCCGACAAAAATTTTTGGGTCATTTTAAGTGGTAAACCTCTTTATAATAAGTTAGGACACTTTTTGGGTTACATGGGGCTTGCAAAAAATATTACCAATTCAAAACAGCGAGAGTTTGAACTACAGGCACAAACCTTAAAAGCAGAAGAAGCAAGTCAAACAAAGTCTAAATTTTTAAGTGTGATGTCTCATGAAATCAGAACGCCTATTCATGCCGTTATGGGTATGATTGAGTTACTACTTGATACAGAGCTCACCCCCGAGCAACAGCAACTTGTTAATTATGCTAACTCTAGCACCGAAATTTTATACGGTTTAATCACCGATGTGCTCGACTTTTCAAAAATTGAGTCTGGCACGGTTTCATGTATAAAAAAACCATTTGATATAAAGCTGTTAACTGAAAATATAGTAGGGCAGTTAAATATTGTTGAAAAGTCAGATGACATTCTTTTTACCACTCACATCGATACGCAAATTCCCCAATATGTTGTTGGTGACGAATACAGATTAGGTCAAGTATTATTTAATGTAATTAGTAACGCGTTTAAGTACACAGTAAATGGTCAAATTAACTTAAACGTAGTGATACAAAATGAGCAGCTTATTTTTGAGGTAAAAGATTCGGGTATTGGTATAGCTAAAAAGCATTTAGATTTAATCTTTAAGCCATTTAGCCAAGTGAATGACAGTATAAACCGTAAAAGTGAAGGGGTTGGATTAGGATTAAGTATTTCAAAAAACTTATTAGGCATAATGGGAGGAGACATAACAGTAGATACTCAACTAGGTTTAGGAAGTACGTTTACCATTTCAATACCATTTGAAGAAGCCCATGTTAGCGATATTGTTGATAATGTAATACATAAACAATCGGCGCTAACAATTTTGGTGGCAGAGGACAACAAAACGAATCAAGTACTGATCAAGGCGTATTTAGAAAAGCTGAATCATAAAGTGACTTTGGCTAATCATGGGCACGAGGCTATTGATTTATTTTCGCGTAAAAAGTTTGATTTAGTATTAATGGATATCATGATGCCTGAAATGGATGGTTTAACTGCTGCAGAATATATAAGAGATGAATTAGTCAGCGATGTACCAATTTACGCTTTAACCGCTAATGCAGAAAAAGACAATAAAGCATCGTGCTTTAAGGTGGGTATGAACAAAGTACTCACAAAGCCGATTAAATTTCAAGAACTCGAAGCCGCCTTGAAAGGGTTGTTTCCACGATAAAATATAGTCCCAGTTATCTTATTAATTGATTTTAGGCTAATTGATTAAGGGTTGGGAGAAATTTGCTTTTAAGTATTTATACTTTTTGGATTGGTACGACTGAGTGGATTCGAACCACCGACCCCTACCATGTCAAGGTAGTGCTCTAACCAACTGAGCTACAGTCGTACAATTTTTTTAGGATTCTTAAATGTTGCTACGACTGAGTGGATTCGAGTCACTGAACCTTGGACCGGGTGGCCAAGAGTAGGTAGTGCTCTATCCATCAATTGTATGTTTCATTAATGTTGGTACGACTGAGTGGATTCGAACCACCGACCCCTACCATGTCAAGGTAGTGCTCTAACCAACTGAGCTACAGTCGTATTTTACATTTAATAAGCTTATGAAAATAATCACCAGCGGTCGCTAATATATAGCGTGGGGGAGGTCGAATCAAGCACGTTTCGTATTTTTAAGTTTATTTGCCGTTTTTTTATTCATATTGGGCTGATTTCACACGTTTTATAAAATTCTTGCCACCAAATAACATGCTGTTTAGCTGAGCTTTTTAACTGATTTAATAAATTTGTTTTAGAGTGGGGTGCTAGTAGCTCATTAATAGCATCTGTTGTTACTGGCTCTTTATACCAAACCTGGTTTAATAAAGGCTGAAGTACTTCAAGAAAACCAATAAGTTGTGCCTGATATGGCTGTATTTGCGACAAATAATATTTTTGAAAAATATTATTCATAATTTTCGCTTTATCTTTGTTTTTATTTTTAGGGCAAAGAGTATTTAGCTCTATATTTTCAACTAAATTAGTGGCAGATTGATTTAGTCGAACTTGTTGCCTTACAGATTTGATTAAGGACTGATTAAACCTGTATTTGTTAAGCGTTTCGAGTGCTTGATATATTGCATCTGCGTTTATTTCATCAAATTGAGACTGTGCTAATTGAGCTTTAATAGCAGTCAGTTTTTGCATAGCCTCTATTGTATCGCTAAAGCCCGCGGGTTCTTTATTTAACTCGGAAGCGGTTAGCGACCATGTGCGGTTTAGCTCCGACTCTTCCAAAAGAGCTGCATTAAAGTAATAAAGTAAATTAGTTTGTTTTTGATTTTTTGCTTCACTAATTTTTTTATACGTTGCTGAGGATTCTTCGAGCGAGGCTAAGCAGCTATTGGCGTTTTGAATAAAGTCTATTTGATATTTTAAACGCCCTGCAGCGGTGGCTGTCTTACCCAGTTGATTGTTGTGCTCACTTATCACCACATTTAAGTTACAACTACTGATCCCCGCAAGCTCAACTATACCCAGTGTTATTTTATTGTTTTTGAGTTTGGTTAACGGCTTTAACTTTAGTGAATTTAGCGATGGCAGGTCTTCAGATTTTTTATCGGTTACATTTTCAAGGCGTTCTATGTAAGTGCTGTTTATATTACTAGGAGCTTCTGTACAAGCTGTAAGCACAGTAGTGGCTAGTATCAGTAATATACATACTGATACTAACTGCTTTATATAATGTAAATTGAGTGTGTTAGCTAATAAATGGTTCATGTTTAAAGCGCTTACTAACGGTTAGCATTAAGAGTATGGCTGCGACGGTGAGCCCGACAATTATACCAATCCAAAACCCGTGCGGCCCCATTGCTGGTACTATTATGTCTGTTCTTGCTAATACGTAGCCTAAGCTAAAGCCGATTAACCAATATGAAATAAACGTGATGTAAGAAATAGGGGCCGTGTGTTTTAACCCTCTTAAAATGCCATTTGCTGCAACTTGTAGGGCATCGGGCAATTGGTAAATACAGGCTAAAACCATAATTGAAGTGGCAAGGGCAATAACAGCAGGGCTCTCTGTGTATAGCTCACTGATTACATCACGGCCTATAAACGTTATAAACGCCAAAAACAGTGCGATGAATACAGCCAGTAGATAACTTGTCGATACAGCTATTTTTAACTGTTCATACTTGTTTTGGCCGTACAAGTTACCAATCCGAATACTAATGGCAATAGAGAGGCTCAGCGGCATCATAAACAGTAATGCGGTAACACTCGCTGCAATTTGATGCCCTGAAACAGCAACCGCGCCTAAATGAGCAATAAATAGTGGAATACACGCAAAGAGTGTGACTTCAAAAAAAGTAGCCAAAGAGATAGGAATACCTAATTTTGTAATAGTGGCGATAGTCGTTATATTTGGTTTTTCAAACGGTGTGAGCAGCCCTTTGGCATCTATTTTTTTACTCATTTGGCAATAAGTGACCTGTGCGAATGCCATCACCGTTAAAACAATGGCGGTTGCTATACCGCAGCCAGCTCCCCCATAGACAGGAAGGCCAAATAAACCATTTATAAAAATGTAGTTGGCAGGAATATTAACGGCTAATCCGAGTAAGCTAATATAAAAGGCCGGTTTTGTCATACCCATGCCTTCGGTCATATTTCTGTAGGTGGTAAAGAATAAAAATCCAAATACCCCCCATTTAACAAAATGAATATAGTCGTAGGCTAAGTTAGCAATAGCTGGGCTTGTATCTAGCTGTAATATAATAATGTTGGCCAAGTAGGCAATACTAAAACCTGCAATGCACAGTAAAACGGTTAGGTATAAAGCTTGTTGAAAATAGTGGCTTATGCCTTTTTTGTCATTCGCGCCGGCAAACTGCGCAATAATGCCAGTAAGTGCTAATAAAATACCTTGCAGCGCTAAAAGTAGCGGGTTCCAAATACCTGTCGCAATAGACAGGGCTGCCAGATCGGTAGGGCTGACTTGACCTGCCATTATAGTGTCGACGACCGACATCAATATAAGGGTAACTTGTGCTAAAAAAACAGGTAACGCGAGAGAAAGTAAACGCTTCGCTTCCCAATTACAAAAGGTCATAAAAACAGCTATTTAATGAGTAAGACTTTAATTGTAATCTATTGTCTTTGAAATAAAAATCTCAGGAGTGAATGATTTTATAATTCGATACGTTAAACTATAACTTTGTCATAATTTAACGAGATTTTATGTTTACAGGTATAGTGCAAACTCAGGCTACTGTGGTGTCTAAAACCCATAATGAAGGAGTGTTACGTTTAGTGGTGTCGGTGAGCGATGATTACGTTAAGCACTTAGATCTAGGAGCCAGTATTGCTATTAATGGGTGTTGTTTAACGGTTGTAAAAGTTGAGCTAAGTAATCAAGATGTGGTGGCGCAAGTTCACTTTGATGTGATTGACGAAACACTTAAATTAACTAACCTAGGGCTTCTTGAACTAGGCAGTTTAGTAAATTACGAGCGCTCTGTTACTTTTGGCACTGAGCTGGGTGGGCACATTGTATCGGGACATATTCACTGTGCGGCTAAAATAAATCAAATAATCAATACCCAAAGTAACTGCAAAATTCAGATAAGCTTACCTGTAAAGTGGCAAAAATATGTCCTGTATAAAGGCTTTGTCGCCATTAATGGTGCCAGCTTAACAGTAGGCGAGATTGACGAGCAGGGCTTTTGGTTGCACCTAATCCCAGAAACACTCACCATTACAAATTTAGGTAAAGCGCAAGTGGGTGATGAGCTTAATATAGAGGTGGATCAGCAAACTTACACTATTGTTAACACCGTTGAAAACTACCTGCGTCATCAGGGTTAAAAAATTTGTTCGTCGTCACTGTCTACGTGTAGCTCTAACTTATTGTTTGCATAATCTATATGCATATTTAAATGAATTGGGTTACAACAGGCAGTGCAGTCTTCAATGTAGTCCTGATCGCCCATGCTTGCATCTAAATCTAAATGAATGTGGTGTCCGCAAAACGGGCAGCTGATACGTTGTGATAAAAAGTCTTTCATAATCACTCCAATTACAGATAACTTAAGCAGAGCTTGGAATGTTTCTATTCTAAACACGGCTTAGCGACGTAAAACTCAACTCCTTAGAACCCTTTAAATATAGTCTGTTTGGCGTGTTATGACAGTTTATTTACACTTATTGTATAAGCTTATTTATATGTTGTTTAGCTTCAGTAAGATAGTGGCCAGCATATATATTTGCATGGTTTAAAATAGGATATAGCTGGTAGATGAGTTTACGTTTTTGGTAGCTTGGCAAAAGTGGATATTGCGTATTGTAGGCAACATAAAATGCGTCGGGTAGTGGGGCAAATAGCTCGCTCATGGCGATATCTACTTCTCGATCACCATAATAACAAGCTGGGTTAAACACCGTTGGTTGCTCTTTCAAAAAACCTAGGTTGCCTCGCCAAAAATCACCGTGTAACAAAGATGGGCTCACAACATGACTATGCAGTTGCGCTTTAACTTCATGAATTATGTGCTCAGGATCAGCAAATTGAATGCCTTTTTCAGCTAATAGTTGTAATTGCCAGCCAATGCGTTCTTCGGCGTAAAATACATCCCATTTTTTATGCCAACGATTAGGTTGAACGGTTGTGGCTAAGTGATTATCTATATCAAAACCAAACATTGCTTGGTCATGCTTTTGATGCATTTGAGCAAGTTGGGTACCCATTTTTTGCCATTGATCATGGGGTTGCTTATCAAGGACTAACCACGAAAGTACAATAAATGAGTATTCAATGTTAGCACCTGTTGTAATGCAGCGAGGCATAGTAAAAAAGCTATTATTAGCGAGCAACTCTAAGCCTCTCGATTCACTCTCTAGCCGCTCAAACTCGCTTTTGAGTGCAATTTTAACAAAGTAGCTTTGCGTGCCATTGCCTATATGAAAATATTTATCGGATGTAGTGCTTTGCAGTTGTCGCTTTTGTGTGTGTTTAAACTCAGTATTTGTTGCTTGGCTAATGTGCTCGTTAATTGCTTTCCACATAACAATTGCTCGTATTTTATACAGACACTTAAACTATGGCAAAAAGGGATTAATATAACAAACTAAACGTTGTAAAATTAACAAGTGTGTCGCACAAAGTGATGCGGATTGTAATGGAGCAAAAATGAACAAAAGTTTTATAACCAATTTACTAGCAAGTATTTGTGTAGCTGCAGGGTTTATGTTTGATCAACCAGTGGTTTTGTCGGTGGGATTATTTGCGCTGTCTGGCGCAGTGACCAATTTACTGGCTATTCATATGTTATTTGAAAAGGTTCCGTTTTTATATGGCTCTGGCGTTATTGCGCTTAAGTTTGAGAGCTTTAAAGTTGCTATCCGGAACCTGATACTTACAGAGTTTTTCTCCGAGCAAAAAATTAATAATTTACTTAATAAGGCGCAGCCTAATATCGACTTTGAACCGATAATTAGCCATGTTGATCTAAACCCTGCGTTCGATAATTTACTCGAGGTAATAGAGCAATCGCAATTTGGCAGCATGCTGGGTATGTTTGGAGGCACCGCTGCAATAGAGCCAATGCGTGAAAAATTTATAGAAAAAATGCAACTTTCGTTGGCACAAATTTCTCAAACAGAGGACTTTAAAGCGTTAGTAACGCAAACGCTTTCACAAGGAAATAGTGCTAAAGGATTACACAGCACAGTACTTAAACTGGTTGATGAACGCCTTGATGAATTAACCCCTAAAATGGTGAAAGAAATCATTCAAACAATGATACGAGAGCACCTAGGTTGGCTGGTTGTATGGGGTGGAGTATTTGGCGGTTTATTTGGTTTACTAGCGGGTGTTCTTTAAGCGATTAGGTAAACAATAAAACTAAGCAGGTTACAGTAATGCCTGCTTAGCTATAAAGTTCAAGCATGCTACTGCGGAGATGAAATAACAACGACTTCCGGTAACGACACATTTGCCAAATCTTTAATTGAAGTGCGTGTATTGCTTTCAATATTTAAATAGTTAGCACTTTTATCTAAATTATAACGCGCTACAAAATCACCCATTGGCAGGTTGTTGCACGTTAGTTTATTGCTAATAATACTTTTTTTAACGTTAAGCGATTGCTGCGCTTTGCGAAGTACATACGCTTTGTTAGACGCTACAGCCATACAAATTTGCGTACCTGGCGTTGAGTCGGCTGCTACAAATTGTGCAGCTGATACAGGTGCTGCTAAAGCTGCACTGCCAATAACAAGTGTTGTACATAATGCCTTTTTAACTATGTTCATTTTACTTTCCTCATTGTTTGCGGTTGCATGCTAATTATTAACTAACTAATTAAAAAAGCTGTTAATCAAACGCAACAAGCTGTAAGCAAGTATGTGTAATGTACACACTTATATTTAGGCTCATGAAAACACATGTTTTTAAGTGTGTTTTTTGACACACTTTTATAAAAATAATTTTATTGATACTGACATATTCTTTAAGGCTGGTATTATCGCCTCATAAATAAACGTGAAGATTTTTAGGATAAACAGTGAGTAAAGCGTTAGCCAGTTATTACCAGCAAGCCTATGCATGCGAACAACAACATTTTAACCAGTGTTTTTATTGTGGCTGCGAAGCAACTGAGCGAGATCATTGTCCACCTCTTCACATGTTGCAAAGTATTATTGACTTAGGCGAGGATGCCGACTTTATTTCAATTCCTGCTTGTTATGAGTGCTATGCGTTGTTACATAACGAACGACTTATGTCTATTGATGAGCGCTTTACAAAAATTAAAAAAAAGTTGTCTAACAAATACGCTAAAGCACTGCGTGTTTACAACATGTGGGAAGAAAACGAATTAAGTGACATGAGTGATGAATTTGCCCACAGCATTCAGGCCGGAATGAAATTAGGAAAAGAAGCCGCAGAGCGATTAGCGTTTACAGGTTTTAGTTACGCCACTGAAGAGGCACGTGTCACAGTACGCGAAAAAACCAAAGAGTTTGATGTAGAAGGAAAGGTGTTTTCCGATTTTAAAGACGCATTGAATTACTGCATTACTGTTTTAAATGTGCAAAAAAGTGACTTTTATAAAATTTTAGTTGAAGACTACAACGGCGATTTTAACAAAGCCCTTAGTCAGTACCGTCACCGCCACGACAAAGTAACCGCGGCTAAAGATGGGAATACCCTTATTAAAGATTTTTCTAAATTGCATAAGCAAAATTCAGATTTTGTAACCCGCACGGTTAAGCATTTTATCAGTAAAGATCCGTCACTCACCACGCAAGGTGCGCTAGAAAAGCTCTATAACAATTATATAAAAAAATAAACACGTAAATTCATCTTAATTTACCGCGTTTTCACCTGTTTTTTTAGCTTTATGTCCAAGCATTCGCTAAAGTATTAAAAAAACAGGAGAACCCAAAAACATGAATAAATTTGCTCCCTCTTTATTAGCAGTTGGCCTAGCCGTTGCACTTGTAGGCTGCCAAGAAAATGGCCCGCAAGATGATAAAATTACAATAAATAAAAATCCTTACCCAAGCACTTACTCGCCAATTTCAACATCAAGTACACTCATTACAAACGCAACTGTTCTGACCGGGACTGGCGAACGTTTAGATGACGCTGATGTATTATTAGTTGATGGTAAAGTACAACAAGTGGGTAAAGACTTAGCTGCAAAAGCAGACACAACGATTGACGCACAAGGTAAATGGGTAACACCAGGTATTATTGATGTACATTCTCATTTAGGTGCGTATCCAAATCCATCGGTAGAATCACACCAAGATGGCAACGAAATGACTAGCCCAAATACAGCTGAAGTGTGGGTTGAGCATTCTGTTTGGCCACAAGACCCAGGATTTAACCGTGCACGTGAAGGCGGTATTACGTCACTTCAAATTTTACCAGGCTCTGCTAATTTATTTGGCGGACGTGGTGTAACACTTAAAAACGTGCCTGCGCATACAATGCAAGGAATGAAATTTCCTGATGCACCGTATGGACTAAAAATGGCATGTGGTGAAAACCCAAAACGCGTATACGGCCGTCAAGGTGTATTGCCTTCAACACGTATGGGTAATATGGCTGGTTACCGTTCGGCTTGGATTGGTGCTCAAGAATATAAACGAGCTTGGGATAAGTACGATGCAGAATACGCTGCAGGTAAAAATCCAGAAGTACCTAATCGCGATATAAAGTACGATACATTACGTGGCGTGCTTGAAGGCGAAGTGATGATACACAATCACTGTTACAAAGCTGAAGAAATGGCAATGATGATTGACCTTTCAAAAGAATTTAACTATCACGCAGGTACTTTTCATCACGGTATTGAAGCATACAAAATTGCCGATTTATTAGCTGATAATGGTTCGTGTGCTGCATTGTGGCCAGACTGGTGGGGCTTTAAAATGGAAGCTTACGACATGGTTCAAGAAAACGTTGCCATTGTGGATGCGGTTAAAAACTCGTGTGCCGTTGTTCACTCAGATTCAGACACTACCATTCAACGCTTAAACCAAGAAGCGGCTAAAGTAATGTATCGTGCTAATGAAAATGGCTTTGATATTTCAGAAGAGCATGCAATTAAGTGGATCACCACTAACGCTGCAAAATCATTGGGTATTGACGATAAAACAGGCTCGCTTGAAGCAGGTAAACAAGGCGATGTGGTTATTTGGAACCAAAGCCCGTTTAGCGTTTACGCAAAAGCTGAGCAAGTGTTTGTTGATGGTGCAAAGGTTTACGATAGAAACGATAGCACTTATCAAGCAACCAGTGATTTCATGTTAGGTCAAAAATAAGGAGCACCCAGAATGAAAAATTTATCACGTTCGTTTTCGCTATCTCTGGTTGCTGCCGGATTATTCGCCTCTGGTGCTGTAAATGCTCAGTCACTGGCAATTATTAATGCAACTATTCATACATCAACAGAGCAAGGCGTATTAGAAGGCGCAAGCATTGTTATGGACAACGGTAAAATTACTGCTATTAACCCAGCACAAGTAAACGCCGATGAAATTATTGATGCGAATGGCAAAATTGTTACCCCTGGATTCATTGCAAGCAACAACCAACTAGGCTTAGTTGAAGTAGGTGCGGTTGCAGGCTCTCGCGATGCGGGTGACGACAAAGCCGGTATAGATTTTGATGTAAGCCTTGCTTACAACGCACATTCAAGCTTAATACCTTATGCACGTAAAGGTGGCGTTACAAGAGATGTAATTACCCCTTATGGCGGCGATAGTATTTTTGCTGGTTTGGCAAGTGTGGTTGATTTGAGTGGTAGCCTTGAAAGTAACATTCAAAAACAAGCGGCGTTAGTTGTACATTTAGGTGAGCGCAGAAAAGGCTCGCGAGCTTTTACACTGCAAACATTAATTAACAAGCTAGATGCGCATCAAACTAAATTGAGCAAAAAAGATAAAAAAGACGACGATAAACCAAGTACTGAAGATAAAGTAATGGCTAAAGTACTTTCTGGCGATATGCCATTGGTAATAAGCGTATCGCGTGCTTCAGATATTGTTGAGCTTATTAAAGTAAAAGAACAATTTGGTGTTAACTTAGTACTCAGTGGAGCACAAGATGCCGTTGTTGTTAAAGAGCAAATTGCTAAAGCAAATATTCCCGTAATTATTAGCGCTATGGATAATTTGCCGGGTAGTTTTGATTCATTACATGCTAATTTAAACAATGCTGGTTTACTTGAAAAAGCCGGTGTTAAGGTACTTTTAACGGTTGGCGGAGACGCAAGCCACAACATTTATCAGCTTCGCTTTGACGCAGGTAACGCTATATCTTATGGCATGAGCCAGCAAGGTGCACTGAAAGCTGTTACATCAAATGTTGCTGATGTATTTGGTATTAATGCGGGCAGTATTGAAGTAGGTAAAGCTGCAGATGTAGTGATGTGGACTAATGATCCGTTTGAAATAAGCAGTAACGTAAGCCGTATGTTTATAAATGGCACTGAGGTGTCTACACAGTCTCGTCAAGATAAACTACGTGACCGTTATACTACTGATTCAAATATGCCAAGAGCATACACTAAGTAATGAGTGAACGTTAATTTAAATAGGCCGCATTGAGCGGCCTTTTTTATAGGCGTAAAAAAACCGCTTACTTTTAAAAGTAAGCGGTTTTATTTTTACTTTTTATTACACTAATTTAGCAAGGATATCGTTAAATGTAGTGCTTGGACGCATTGCTTCAAAAGCGGCTGCATCGTTAGGCTGGAAGTAACCACCTAGTTCAACTGCAGGGCCTTGAGCATCGTTTAATTCGCTTACGATGGTATCTTTATTTGATTCTAAATCGCTCGCAATTTGCGTGAACTGCGCTTTAAGTTCGCTATCGTCATTTTGCTTAGCAAGCTCTTGAGCCCAAAATAAAGATAAGAAGAAATGAGAACCACGGTTATCAATTTCTTTAACTTTACGTGAAGGCGATTTGTTTTCAGCAAGGAAGGTGCCCGTCGCTTTATCAAGCGTATCAGCAAGCACTTGTGCCTTGTTATTACCTGTAGTTACACTTAAATGTTCTAGTGAAGCTGCAAGTGCTAAAAACTCACCTAAAGAATCCCAACGTAAGTGGTTTTCTTTTTCAAACTGCTGAACATGCTTAGGTGCAGAACCACCCGCGCCAGTTTCAAATAAGCCACCACCATTCATAAGTGGAACAATTGAAAGCATTTTAGCGCTTGTACCCAGCTCTAAAATTGGGAATAAATCTGTTAGGTAATCACGTAATACGTTACCTGTTACAGAAATAGTGTCTTTACCTTCTTTAATGCGAGCTAAAGAGAATAAAGTGGCTTCAAGCGGTGCTAAAATTTGAATATCTAGGCCAGCTGTATCGTGATCTGGTAGGTATTTATTTACTTTTTTGATTAGCTGAGCATCGTGTGCACGGTTTTCATCTAACCAGAAAATAGCAGGAACGCCTGTAGCACGTGCACGGTTAACTGCAAGTTTAACCCAATCTTGAATTGGTGCATCTTTAACTTGACACATACGCCAGATATCACCTTGCTCAACACTGTGCTCAAGTAATGTAACACCCGCTGTATCAACTACACGAATAGTACCGGCAGCTTTAGCTTCAAACGTTTTGTCGTGCGAACCGTATTCTTCTGCTTTTTGAGCCATAAGGCCAACGTTTGGAACGCTACCCATTGTCGTTGGATCGAACGCACCGTGTTCTTTACAAAAATCAATAGTTGCTTGATAAACACCAGAGTAACAACGATCAGGAATTACAAAACTTGTGTCTTGAAGTTTTCCGTCGTTATTCCACATTTGACCGCTTGAGCGGATTGCAGCAGGCATAGACGCATCAATAATTACATCACTTGGCACGTGTAAGTTTGTAATGCCACGGTCTGAATCAACCATAGCAATAGCAGGGCGGTCAGCGTAAACAGCTTGAATATCTGCTTCAATTTCTTCGCGCTTAGCGTCATCTAATGTTTGAATCTTAGAGTATACGTCCCCTAAACCGTTGTTTACATCAACGCCAAGCTCTTCAAATAGCTCACCGTGTTTTGCAAATACATCTTTGTAGAAAACTTTAACTGCGTGACCAAAAATAATTGGGTCAGATACTTTCATCATTGTCGCTTTCATATGAAGCGAGAATAAAACACCTTTTTCTTTTGCAGCATCAATTTCAGCAGCTAAAAAAGCTTGTAGCTTAGCTGCACTAATGCGCGAAGCGTCAATTACTTCACCAGCAAGTAGCGGTGTGCTTTGCTTAAGTACAGTTACATCACCGTTACCAGCAACATGTTCGATACGAACGTCTGTTGGTGTTTCGATAGTTGTTGATTGTTCTGAACCAAAGAAATCACCTTCGCTCATGCTTGCTACATAAGATTGTGAATCTTTGCTCCAAGCGCCCATTGAATGAGGGTTATTACGAGCATATTCTTTTACAGAACCTGGCGCACGACGGTCAGAGTTACCTTCACGTAATACTGGGTTTACCGCACTACCTTTAACTTTGTCGTATGCAGCTTGAATTGCTTTTTCTTCATCGTTTTTAGGTTCAACAGGGTAATCTGGAAGTGCATAGCCTTTTGCTTGAAGTTCCTTAATAACAGCGCGTAACTGTGGAACTGAAGCACTAATGTTTGGAAGCTTGATGATATTTGCTTCAGGTGTTTTTGCAAGCTCACCTAGTTCAGCAAGTGCATCACCAATACGTTGTTCTTGCGTTAAATAATCAGGGAAGCTAGCAATTACACGACCTGCTAATGAGATATCGCGAGTTTCAACTTCAACACCTGCTGCATTTGTATATGCTTGGATGATCGGTAGCAACGAGTAAGTTGCTAGTGCCGGAGCTTCGTCCGTTTTTGTATAGATAATTTTTGATGTCATCATCATTCCTAGATAGTCGGCCAATAGGCCTTATTCAACAATGCAAAGAAATCATTAACGCTGAGTTAGCAAATATTATAGTGTTTTAATAAGTACGCTCAGATAATGAATAGTTTGTTAGGTGTTGGTACTCGTGTAGCTTTGTAATTAAAGCAGAATAGTCACACCTGACGAACTGTGGTCATATTTATAGCTAAAAAAACAATAAAAATAAATCAGCCTTTAGACTAGTACATTTTATAAGGGCGGCAAGTTGAGTTTTTTGCAGCATTTCACGTATATTTTTAGCATTAAGAGTGTAACAAGCTTGAATACAAAGGGCTAGAGTTTGAACATGCTTAGAGGCAGTTAAACAGCCAACTGTTAGAATATTGGGGTATATAAAATAAAAACAAGGATAAGGGTTGAAAATACAGAAAAAGAAGCAATTTATAACAATGAAGGGGTAGAAAAGTAGCTTAAGGAATTAAGCGAGGAGCCTAGAAGGTCACTCGCTTTAGTCGAATAAAACAGTAATCACTCTAAAATGTCGCCATCTAAGGCAATATTTTTAGCATGTAGGCCTTTAGGGCCTTGTTCTAGTTCGAATGTTACATCTTGACCAGCTTTAAGCGTTTTATAACCGTCCATTACAATTGTAGAGTAATGGGCGAAAATATCATTCTCGCAGCCGTCTTCAACGATGAAACCAAAACCTTTAGCATTGTTAAACCATTTAACTTTACCACAAGCCATACTTCTACATCCTTCAATAAGTTGACTAATTTAGTTATTCTAAACCATATTATTTGCTAGACTGATTAAGGATTAATCAATCTATGTTTGACTGTAGTTTATTTAATCAATCAGTCAAGCTTTTTGGGCTATTTTTTAACATTTTATTTATTTTTTATTCAAGTTTGCTTGAGTTCCTAAGACAAGACTATATTTAATTATGAGTGGTATGAAAGATTCAGGTGTTATCGACACAGTTCGCGACAGCGAAAAGCAAAAGCTACAGCCGCCGCGAAAATACAAAGTTGTTTTAAATAACGACGATTACACGCCGATGGACTTTGTAATAGAAGTTTTAACGACGTTTTTTAATATGGATAGCGATAGAGCAACCGACGTGATGCTTCAAGTTCACGAAAAGGGTAAAGGTATCTGCGGCGTTTACAGCGCTGATGTAGCCTACACCAAAGTTGAACAAGTTAACCGCTACTCGCGTGATAACGAGCATCCGCTGCTTTGTAGTTGTGAGCAGGAATAAATACCAACTAGGGTGATCACACACCTGTTTGTTGTGGTATACATTATTATCTCAGTAAGGGGTTGCCAATGCTAAACAAAGACTTAGAACTAACCTTAAATGCCGCGTTTCGTGAAGCGCGCACTCGCCGTCATGAGTTTATGACCGTCGAGCACCTTTTGCTTGCGCTATTAGATAACCCTTCTGCCTCAGAAGCGCTAAATGCGTGTGGTGTAAATATTTCAGGCTTAAAATATGAATTGCTTGAGTTTATTGACGAAACAACACCAGTTATTCCCGATTTAGAAGAAGAGCGTGAAACGCAGCCTACACTTGGTTTTCAACGTGTTTTACAACGTGCAGTGTTTCATGTTCAATCATCAGGTAAAAACGAGGTAACCGGCGTAAATGTATTGGTTGCTATTTTTTCTGAGCAAGAAAGCCAAGCTGTATACCTACTTAAGAAAAACGATGTTTCACGTTTAGATATTGTTAACTTTATCTCGCATGGTATTTCAAAAACTGATGACGATTTAGGTGATGACACCGACGACATAAATGAAGAAGTGCAAGAAGTTCAAAACGAAGAGGCTAGCAAGCTAGACAGTTTCACTACTAACTTAAATGCGCAAGCGCGCGAGGGTAACATTGACCCATTAATTGGTCGTGACAGTGAAGTAGAGCGTGCCGTACAAGTATTGTGTCGTCGCAAAAAGAACAACCCATTACTTGTTGGTGAAGCGGGTGTAGGTAAAACAGCGATTGCTGAAGGCTTAGCTTACCGTATTGTAAACGAGCAAGTTCCTGAAGTAATTGCAGATGCCGTTGTCTACTCTTTGGATATGGGTGCGCTGCTTGCCGGAACTAAGTATCGCGGTGATTTTGAAAAGCGTTTCAAAAGCTTACTAAAAGAGTTACAAGCAAAACCAGGCTCAATTTTATTTATAGATGAAATACACACCATCATTGGGGCTGGGGCTGCATCAGGCGGGGTTATGGATGCGTCTAACTTGCTGAAGCCATTGCTTTCAAGCGGTAAGCTTCGTTGTATGGGGTCAACGACCTACAACGAATACAAAAACATATTTGAGAAAGACCGTGCATTAGTTCGTCGTTTTCAAAAAATAGATGTTTTAGAGCCAAGTGTTGCCGATACCACTAAAATTCTTAATGGTCTAAAAGATCGCTATGAAGAACACCATGGTATTCGTTACACACAAAAAGCGCTAAAAGCCGCTGCTGAGCTTAGCGCTAAATACATTAACGAACGTCATTTGCCTGACAAAGCTATTGACGTGATTGATGAAGCAGGCGCTAACCAGCGTTTACAGCCTAGCTCGAAACGCAAAAAAACCATTGGTGTATCAGATATTGAAATGATCATATCTAAAATGGCGCGTATTCCACCGCAGAATGTATCGTCTTCGGATAAAGAAACACTTAAAAACATCGACCGTAATCTTAAAATGTTGGTGTTTGGGCAAGATCAGTCTATTGATGCACTCACATCGGCAATTCGTTTATCGCGCTCAGGGCTAACCAGTGAAGAAAAACCAGTGGGGTCGTTCTTATTTGCAGGACCTACCGGTGTTGGTAAAACAGAGGTCACTAAGCAACTTGCTAAGTGCATGGGTGTTGAGTTTATTCGTTTTGATATGTCGGAATACGTTGAGCGTCATGCAATTAGCCGTTTAATTGGTGCGCCACCAGGCTATGTTGGTTTTGAGCAGGGCGGTTTATTAACTGAGGCTGTTATCAAAAACCCTCATGCGGTTGTTTTACTCGATGAGATAGAAAAAGCACATCCAGATATTTACAACATTTTATTGCAGGTAATGGATCACGGTACATTGACCGACAACAACGGCCGTAAGGCCGATTTTAGAAACGTAGTGTTAGTCATGACCACCAATGCCGGTGTACAAGAAACGACTCGCAAGTCAATTGGCTTCAGCGAGCAGGATCACACACACGATGCAATGGGTGAAATAAATAAAACATTTTCGCCAGAGTTTAGAAACCGCTTAGATAACATTATTTGGTTTAATCACCTTGAACGTGAAGTTATTCTATTGGTGGTTGATAAATTTATTGTTGAACTTCAAGCACAGCTTGATAAAAAATCAGTTAATTTTGAATTGACCTCTAAGGCACGTGAATGGTTAGCTGAAAAAGGCTACGACAAAGCGATGGGTGCACGTCCAATGGCACGTGTTATTCAAGAAGAGCTTAAAAAGCCACTCGCCAACGAAATATTGTTTGGTAAGTTGTCTGATGGCGGTACAGTTAAGGTATCGGTTAAAGACAAGAAAATCCGTTTTGATTACGAGAGTAATTTAACGCCGGCTTAAATATGTTTAAAAATGCTAAATGGCCCGCTTGAAATAGTGGGCCATTTTTATTTTAGACAACAAAAAACCCAGCCTAGGCTGGGTTTTTTGTTTATTAAATGTAATTGCTAGTCAAAGTCCATCAATTACATTTAATAAACGCTTTAAGCTAGTTATACACTAGCCAAAAACTAAATCTCGTTTACGCACTTACTTAGCGAGCACGGAATACGATACGACCTTTCGATAAATCGTAAGGAGTCATTTCTACCGTTACTTTATCGCCGGTTAAAATACGGATATAGTTTTTGCGCATTTTACCTGAAATATGAGCCACAACTACGTGACCATTTTCTAGCTCAACTCGGAACATTGTATTTGGTAAAGTATCAAGGACAGTCCCTTGCATTTCGATTACGTCTTCTTTCGCCATGTTTAGCGTAACACCTCTTTAATAGTTAAACGCTGCAGATTTTGCCCAAAATACACCAATAAGTAAAGGCGCAGGGGCTATATTTGCAAATTAAATAGCCACCCACTCATCATTAAGCTGTTTTTGTGCCGGTAAAAACTGCGTTTTGTACTTCATTTTGTCGCACTCATCAATTTGGTAGCCTAAATACACAAATTGTTTATTTTGTGCTTTGGCAAATTTTATTTGTTCTAATATCATAATTGACCCCAAGCTGTAATGCTCAAAGTCAGGATCAAAAAAGGTATAAATAGCAGAAATAGCGTTGTTCATACAATCAGTTACGGCAACACCGACTAAAGTGTCTTGATGCCAAAGCTCAATAAACGTGATATCAAGCCAACTACACAACAAAAAGCTCTGAAATTGTTCAGGTTGAGGCGGATACATACTACCATCTTGGTGACGCAGGGTAATGTATTTACTGTATAACGGATAATAGTCTGCACGCTCACTACTAGAATAAGTAACAGTAAAGTGGGTTTTTGCTTTGTTTAGTTTACGTTTTTGTGATTTTGACGGGATAAATTCTTGAGCTAAAACACGTACAGAGTTGCATGCACTGCAAACGGGGCAATGAGGGCGATAAATTTGGTTGCCACTGCGTCTAAAGCCCAAAGCTAATAATGACTCAAACTTGCTTGCACTGTAATAAGTAGGATCGAGTATTACTAATAGCTGCTCACGCCTATTTGGCAAATAACTACACGCAAATTCTTGGCTTAAACCCACTCGGGCTGTCAGGTTTTCATTCATAGATTGCATCCAGTTTTTGTGGCTTCCACATTGTAGGATTAACTTTATAGGTAAGTGCAGTGTTAAGTTTAGCTAAAAAATCAGAACGAGATATCACTTTTGCACCCAAACTCATTAAATATGGGTTTTCGAGTTGGCAATCAATAAAATGTGCATTATGTTTTTTTAACCAATTAACCAGCGCCCACATGGCTAATTTAGAGCAATTAGTTTGATGATGAAACATCGATTCACCACAAAATACACCATTTTGCATTATCCCGTATAAGCCACCTGCAAGCTGTCCGTTGCGCCATACTTCTAGACTGTGTGCTATGCCTGCGTTGTGAGCATTGGTATAAGCGCTGAGCATATCAGAGGTGATCCAGGTACCATCGGTATCAAGACGTTGATCGCGGCATGCTTCAATAACTTCAATAAAGGCGTTATTGATGGTTACTGTGACGGGATATTTTTTTAGGTGCTTGCGCAGGCTTTTACTAACATGAAAATCGCTTAACTCCACAATGCCACGCTCACTTGGTGACCACCACATAATGGGTTCGTTATCGCTAAACCAAGGGAATATACCGTTGCGATAAGCATTACATAGGCGAGGTAGGCTTAAGTCACCACCAACAGCAAGTAAGCCGTCGGGAGATACTAATGCGTACTCTGGATTAGGAAATGCTATATCGGTATCGCTTAATTGGTATAGCTGGTTTTTCATAAGGAATGTACTTTTTATTGTTTGTTTTAAAAGTGTAACTATATTTTAGATGTAAAAAAAGGGGCTGATTGCTCAGCCCCTTTTTTGAAAAATAAATGTTACAGGTTGTCTAAAAAGCGCTCTGCATCAAGGGCAGCCATACAGCCTGTACCCGCTGATGTAATTGCTTGGCGGTAAATATGATCAGACACATCACCTGCAGCAAAAACACCTGGTACGCTTGTTTGCGTTGCGTTACCGTTAAGACCAGACTCAACAACCAGGTAGCCGTCTTTCATTTCTAGCTGACCTTCAAACATATCTGTGTTTGGTTTGTGGCCAATTGCAATAAACACACCTGCTAGGTCTAGATCTTCAGTAGCATCAGATGCAACATCTTTAATACGAATGCCTGTTACGCCCATTTGGTCGCCCAAAACTTCGTCAAGCGTACGGTTGTAGTGCATTACAACGTTACCGTTTGCAGCTTTTTCTGTAAGGCGGTCAGCAAGAATTTTTTCACTACGGAAGCTATCGCGACGGTGAATTACATGCACTTCGTCAGCAATGTTAGATAAGTAAAGTGCCTCTTCAACTGCAGTATTACCACCGCCCACAACCGCTACTTTTTGACCTTTATAGAAAAAACCATCACACGTTGCACATGCCGACACACCGCGACCTTGGAAGTTTGTTTCAGACTCTAAGCCTAAGTATTTAGCAGATGCGCCAGTGGCAATGATCAGCGCATCACATGTGTATGTACCTTGGTCGCCAGTTAGTGTGAAAGGGCGTTTAGAAACATCAACTTTATTAATGTGGTCAAACACAATTTCGGTTTCAAAGCGTTCAGCATGCTCTTTCATACGATCCATTAATGCAGGGCCTGTTAAACCGTGTGCATCACCCGGCCAGTTTTCAACTTCAGTCGTTGTGGTTAATTGACCACCTTGTTGCATACCTGTAATTAAAACAGGGTTTAAATTTGCACGAGCTGCATATACTGCTGCCGTGTAACCAGCTGGGCCAGAGCCTAAAATTAGTAGCTTGCTATGTTTTGCTTCAGTCATGATATTTTCCTAAACGATTCTATACGGTCATTAATGCGCTCGATTCTAAGAAAAACAAGGCAGAAGTAAACAAAATCTGAGATTATTTTTTTTAGTAAATCGAAAAGCTGTTCATTTTTATGTACTAAACAATCACACTTTTACGCCTTACAGGGTAAACTAGCTCAATAAATAGACTAACAAGCAACAAAACGTCGTTAATTCATGACCACTTTGATTTTTTTTGTTATGTTTTACCTAATTTTGATTTGTCACTGATAGATTATGTGACCTAAATGAATAGGCAACTATGTTATTTTGGCAGGAAAAACCCGCATTTGGGTTGACTTCAAAAGACGTTAACGTCTTAACCAATGCGCAAGATTACCGCACACAATTACTTAATTTAATCGCTAATGCAAAAACGCGTATTTATATTACCGCGCTTTATTTGCAAGATGATGAAGCAGGCCGTGAAGTTTTAGAGGCATTACACAATGCATCTTTAGCTAACCCTGGACTTGAAGTAAAAGTACTGGTCGATTTTCATCGTGCCCAGCGTGGACTCATTGGTGCTGAGAAATCAGACGGGAACGCAAGTTTATACTGTGACTATCTAGAAAAATTTAAATCAAATGTACAAGTATTTGGTGTACCTGTAAAAGCGAAAGAGCTATTTGGCGTCTTGCATCTAAAAGGCTTTGTTATAGACGACACGTTACTTTACAGCGGTGCTAGCTTAAATAATGTGTATCTACAGCATAACGACCGCTACAGGCTTGACCGTTACTTTTTAATTACGCAAAAAGGTTTGTGTGATTCTGTAATAGACTTTATCGAATCAAAGCTGTTGAGTTCTGTGGCCGTGCCTCGTATCGACATGCGTCCGCTCAAGCGTTTAATTGACTTTAAACTTGAGCAAAAGCAATTAATGCGTGATTTAAAAGCAGCAAGTTACAAGTCGGCTGAGCAAGCAAGTAATAATGCGTTAAATATTCGTTTGTTTTTAGGACTTGGGCGCCGGCATAACGAACTTAACCGTATGATCAAGGCGCTTTTTGATACAACAGAGCGCGAACTAGTGCTTTACACGCCATACTTTAACTTCCCGGCGCCGCTTATGCGCTCATTACGCAGGCTTTTAAAGCAAGGCAAACATATTACAATTGTTGTGGGCGATAAAACCGCAAATGATTTTTATATGCCACCTAGTGAGCCGTTTAGCAAAATTGGTGCGTTGCCTTATTTATACGAAACTATTTTGCATAAATTCGTTAAAACGCAAAAACGCCATATAGATAACGGAAACTTGAACGTATACCTTTGGAAGCACGGCAATAATTCTTTTCATTTAAAAGGAATATGTGCAGATAGATCAAAGCATTTATTAAGTGGACATAATTTAAATCCACGTGCATGGGGTTTAGACATAGAAAATGGAATACTAATTGAAGATCCCGAGCAAACTATTATGCAAGCGATTGATAACGAAAAGCATGAAATTCTTAAGCACTGCCGCCGTTTAACTGGTCCAGATGATTTAGAAACCATGGAAGATTACCCTCAGCCAGTTAAAAAGTTACTTGGCCA
Organism: Pseudoalteromonas sp. NH0006-46; assembly: GCF_057547735.1. Lineage (NCBI taxonomy): Bacteria > Pseudomonadati > Pseudomonadota > Gammaproteobacteria > Alteromonadales > Pseudoalteromonadaceae > Pseudoalteromonas > Pseudoalteromonas sp. NH0006-46. Next base: position 246,988 of record NZ_BAAJML010000006.1, read on the forward strand.
AGCAAAACGGGTAAAAGTAGATTTTATTATTAAACGGTTTATTTAAATTTAGTTTAAGTTAGACATAAAAAAAGCAGCTTTATAGCTGCTTTTTTTGTAAGTACAAACGCTAAATTAAGCGTTTTCTACTGCTGTGCGTGGGTCAACGTAATCCATGTTAAATGCTTCAGCAACTTCTTTGTACGTTACTTGGCCTTTAATTACATTTAAGCCTTTTAAGAAGTTAGCGTCATCTAGCAATGCCTTTTTGTAACCTTTGTTTGCAAGGTTAATAATAAACGGCAATGTGGCATTGTTAAGTGCAAATGTAGATGTACGTGGAACAGCACCCGGCATATTCGCAACACAGTAGTGAACAACGTCGTCAACAATAAACGTTGGATCAGCGTGCGTTGTTGCTTTAGACGTTGCAATACAACCGCCTTGGTCAATAGCAACATCTACAATGGCAGAGCCTGGCTTCATTGCTTTAATGTGATCGGCTGTTACTAGCTTAGGAGCCGCTGCACCAGGGATTAATACACCACCAATAACTAAATCGGCTTCAAGTACATGTTTTTCTAGTGCGTCAGCAGTTGAGTAAATTGCTTTTACTTTATTGCCAAATTGCGCGTCTAGTGCACGTAGTACATCAATGTTACGGTCAAGCACAACAACATCTGCACCTAAGCCAACTGCCATTTGCGCAGCGCTACGGCCTACCATGCCACCACCAATAACAACAACTTTGGCTGGCTCAACACCTGGTACGCCACCTAGCAACATACCACGACCGTGGTTAGATTTTTCAAGTGCTTGTGCGCCGGCTTGAATAGACATACGGCCAGCTACTTCGCTCATAGGCGCTAGAAGTGGTAAACCACCGCGAGAGTCAGTCACTGTTTCGTAAGCAATACAAATTGCTTTGCTCTTAACAAGGTCTTCAGTTTGTGGAAGATCAGGTGCAAGGTGAAGGTAAGTAAATAGAATTTGGTCTTCACGAAGCATTGCACGTTCAACTGCTTGTGGTTCTTTTACTTTTACAATCATCTCTGCGTTTGCAAAAACGTCAGCTGCAGTTGCTAAAATGTCTGCACCTGCTTGGGTGTAATCTTCATCTGTAAAACCAATGCCCATACCTGCATTCGTTTCTACAATCACTTGGTGGCCGTGATTAACTAATTCACGAACACTAGCAGGAACCATACCTACGCGGTATTCATGGTTTTTGATTTCTTTAGGTACACCAATAATCATAACATTTGCCTTATTAAGAACGGATTGAAATTTTTCACTATTATATTCATGACAAGCCAGTGTGTCTCACCTTTTTTAAATGCTAAGCTAGTGTTATTATCTAAAATTATAAAAATTACAGAATAAAAACCTAGTAGGGCTTATGCATCAGTTATTAGACAGAATTGACCGCAAAATTTTGATGGAATTACAACACGATGGGCGCCTTTCAAATGTTGAACTGGCCCGACGAGTTGGTCTGAGTGCCACGCCCTGCTTAGAGCGCGTAAAAAAGCTTGAGCGAGAAGGTTACATACTCGGATACAAAGCGGTGGTCGATCCGGCTAAGCTAGGGCAGGGGTTATCGGTGTATGTAGAGGTCACCATAACAAAAACCTCGCCAGACGTATTTGACGAGTTTAGTGCAGCCGTTAAAAAGCACGAAGAAATAATAGAATGTCATTTAGTGTCGGGTAATTTTGATTTTTTACTTAAAACGCGTGTTAACGACATGTCGGAATACCGGGGAGTACTGGGTGATATATTGCTTAAATTACCTAACGTAAGTGAAAGCAGAACTTATGTAGTGATGGAAGAAGTAAAAGGGGAAGACGGCGTTATAATTCGTCCTTATATTGCTTAAATTAATAATGGCATTGTAAATAATTATTTTATTACGCCTAATTTATAAAAACTTGTTCATAATCAGGCCATACAAACTAAGATAAAGTGCATCAAATTGCATTTCCTGCTAAGGTATTTGACTGCTGTTGAAGTGTAATAAATAGAATAATAAGAGGGATAGGAAGCTATGCGCCTGAACGGTGTGCAAAGACTATTAGAAACAGGGCTGATAATCAGTACCTTTGCTGCAATATTTATTTTATGTGCCTTAATCAGTTTTGATCCGGCTGACCCGTCGTGGTCGCAAACTGGCGAATTTAGAAACGTAAAAAATATTACAGGCACAGCCGGTGCATGGGTCGCCGATATACTTTTACTTACTTTTGGGTGGCTTGCTTACTTAGTCCCGGCGGCAATTCAATTATTTGGTTATTTATTATTTAAGCAACCCCACCGTATTTTACAGCTTGATTACACAACATTAGCCCTTCGTGTTATTGGCCTAGCCCTGTTTGTAACGTCTGCTACGGCAATCAGTAGCATTAACTTTGACGACATTTATAATTTTTCATCAGGCGGGGTAGTGGGAGATGTCATTGCAACAGCTATGATGCCGGCGTTTAATTTTACTGGCACATCAATTTTGCTATTGTGTTTCTTTTTTGCAGGATTAACCCTTTTAACTGGTGTGTCGTGGGTTGATTTTGTAGATTACCTAGGCGATTTAATGGTTAGGTTGTATCGCTTTATTACCTCGTATATTAAAGGTTGGATTAACAGAGAACGCATTGCTGCAAATACAAGTAATGACAATGTAGATGCCCAGTTTAACGACGACCTCACAGAGCAGCTTGAAGCGCCAGTAGAGGCGAAAAACGATGCCCCTCAAAAAGCCATTAATAAACCGCAAACACCTTTTACAGAGCCACAAATTAGTGACGACTACAGCCCATTTGATGAGCTTGACGATATACTCGATCAAGAAATTGGCTTTAGTGCCATAGACGATGAACCAATGGATACGGCGGCAGCATTAAACGCGCTTGATCAAAGCCAAGTTGTGGAACCTGAAAAGCCAGTTACAACGGTGGTATCGCCAGCTAGACCAATGCCTAAAGCAAAGCCTGCGTATCAGCCACCGCCAACGGCAAAAGAAAAATTTGAACAACTGCTTGATCAAGAAGCGCCACCAGGCCCATTGCCGTCGCTTGATTTACTCGACAGGCCCGATAAAGCTAAAAACCCAATTTCGCAAGAAGAGCTCGATGTTGTATCGCGCCTTGTAGAGACAAAATTACTCGACTTTAACGTACAAGCCACTGTCGTTGGTGTATATCCAGGCCCTGTTGTAACACGATTTGAGCTTGATTTAGCACCGGGTATTAAGGTGTCTAAAATTACCGGTTTATCAAAAGATTTAGCCCGCTCGCTTTCTGCTATTAGTGTACGTGTAGTTGAAGTTATTCCGGGTAAAACTTACATAGGCATAGAGCTGCCTAACAAACACCGTGAAATAGTGCGTTTGTCGGAAGTAATAAATGCGCCTAAGTTTGAGCAAAACCCATCGCCGCTTACCATGGTGTTAGGTAAAGATATTGCAGGCCAGCCAGTGTGTGCCGACCTTGGTAAAATGCCGCATTTATTAGTAGCTGGTACAACGGGGTCGGGTAAGTCAGTGGGCGTTAATGTAATGATATTAAGCTTACTGTACAAATCGGGCCCAGATGATGTTCGTATGATCATGATTGACCCTAAAATGCTTGAGCTTTCGGTTTACGAAGGTATACCGCATTTATTGTGTGAAGTTGTTACCGACATGAAAGAGGCGGCTAACGCGCTGCGTTGGTGTGTAGGTGAAATGGAGCGCCGTTACAAGCTGATGTCGGCATTAGGTGTGCGTAATTTAAAAGGCTACAACCAAAAAGTACTTGATGCCAAAGAAGCGGGCTACCCCATTATGGACCCACTTTTTAAAGACACAGACGGCATGAAAGACGGCCCCGACGAGCTTGAAAAACTACCAAGCATTGTTGTGGTAATTGATGAATTTGCCGACATGATGATGATTGTAGGTAAAAAAGTAGAAGAACTTATTGCACGTATTGCACAAAAAGCACGTGCAGCAGGTATTCACTTGGTCCTTGCAACACAGCGACCATCGGTTGATGTAATTACCGGCTTAATAAAAGCCAATATACCAACACGTATGGCGTTTCAGGTATCAAGTAAAATAGATTCGCGCACCATACTTGACCAGCAAGGCGCCGAAAACCTTCTTGGTATGGGTGATATGCTTTATTTACCGCCTGGCACCAGTGTACCAGAGCGTGTGCATGGCGCATTTGTAGATGACCATGAAGTACATGCAGTCGTTAATGATTGGAAAGCACGTGCTAAACCTAATTACATAGACGAAATACTTAATGGTGACGCCACGGAAGATATTTTATTGCCCGGTGAAGCAAGCGAAAGTGCCGATGAAGAGTCAGACCCACTTTACGACGAAGCGGTCGCATTTGTAATTGAGACAGGCAAGGTATCGGTTTCATCAGTACAACGTAAGTTGCGCGTAGGGTATAACCGTGCAGCCCGTTTAGTAGAACAAATGGAAACATCAGGTATCGTAAGTTCACCAGGTCATAATGGTGCTCGCGATGTATTAGTACCTAATGGAGCAAACCAATGAAAAAATTAAACAGTTTATTATTAGTATTAAGCGGCTTAATTGCCGCACCGAGCTTTGCGGACGACAGCCAAGCACTGCAAGACAAATTGGCAGCACTTAAAAGCTTTAAAGCCCAGTTTGCACAAAAAGTCACAGACAAAGAAGGCCAAGCTGTAATGCAAGGCGAGGGCACTATCGCCCTTAAGCAACCTATGATGATACGTTGGGAGCAAACAAACCCAGACGACACATTATTTGTATCAAATGGTGATAAAACCTATTACTTCGACAGTTTTGCTGAACAAGTAACCATAATGGATACTCACAGCTTAATTGACTCAACGCCGTTTGTATTACTTACATCAAAAGACCCTGCTCAATGGGAAAAGTACAGCGTACAAGCCACTAAATCTGGCTTTAGTGTAACGCCAAATAAAGGCATAGAGAGCCAAGTAGAGCAGCTTGATATCACGTTTGTAGACAACCAAGCAGGTCTTGCACAATTAGTCGTTACCGATAATTCGGGGCAACTTTCTTCGTTTACTTTTAATGATGCTAAAGTAAACACCGAGCTTGATGCAGCAATGTTTGAATTTACCCCGCCAGAGGGTGTTGAAATAGACGATCAGAGCCACTGTGAGTAATTTAGGCTTTAACTTTTGGCCTGATGTACGCCCACTTGCGGCGCGTATGCGCCCAACAACGCTTGACGAATACATAGGTCAACAGCATTTACTTAGTGACGATAAACCCCTGCACCAAGCCATTGTTGCAGGGCGTTGCCACAGCTTAATTTTGTGGGGGCCGCCTGGGGTGGGTAAAACAACCCTTGCGCAAATTATTGCAAACCATGCCGATGCCGAGCTTATACAAATGTCGGCTGTGACCGCAGGCGTAAAAGATATTCGCGACAGCGTAACGCAAGCCCAAGATAACCTACAAAGTCGTGGGCAACGCACGCTAATGTTTGTTGACGAAGTACACCGTTTTAATAAATCACAGCAAGATGCATTTTTACCTCACATAGAAGATGGCACCTTTATATTTGTTGGCGCAACAACCGAAAACCCTTCATTTGCACTTAATAACGCGATTTTGTCTCGCGCACGCGTGTATGTTTTAAAGTCATTACAAGAGAGTGACCTTTACACAGTAATAGAGCGCGCACTTGTGCAAGATGAGCAACTAAACCAAAAAAACATAGTTATTGCTAGTAACGCCAAACAGGCACTGTGCCAAGCAAGCGGCGGTGATGCCCGCAAAGTGTTAAACCTGCTTGAGCAAGCGGTTGATTTAACCACGGAGCAAAACGGCACATACAACGTAGATGAGCACGTATTAAGCCAAGTACTGCCAACTCATTTAGCAAAATACGATAAAGGCGGCGATGAATTTTACGATTTAATATCGGCTTTTCATAAATCAGTACGCGGAAGCTCCCCCGATGGTGCGCTTTATTGGTACTGCCGTATTTTAGCTGGCGGTGGCGACCCACTTTATGTAGCAAGACGTTTACTTGCCATTGCAACAGAAGACATAGGTAATGCCGACCCCCGCGCAATGGAAGTGGCGTTAAACGCATGGGATATATTTCAACGTGTTGGCCCAAGTGAGGGTGAACGCGCGATTGCACAGGCCACTTTATATTTAGCCAGCGCACCCAAAAGTAATGCAGTTTATATGGCGTTTAACCAAGCAAAGGCAGATGCCAAAAACGAGCCAAGTTACCCAGTGCCAGAACATTTACGTAATGCACCAACCAACTTAATGAAAGACTTAGGTTATGGCGCCGAGTATCGCTACGCGCATAACGAAGAGGGCGCCTTTGCCGCAGGTGAAAAGTACTTGCCGCCAGAAATGGACGGCAAGGAATATTACTTACCGAGCGATCGCGGCCTTGAGCAAAAAATTAAACAAAAACTTGATTACTTAAAAGAGCGCGACGCGCAAAGCCCACTTAAACGATACGAAAATGATTAAACTTTATATGATGATCGCCATTGGCGGCGCCTCAGGAGCCTGTTTACGTTTTTTTATTAGCGAAACCATGCTAAAACTCCTCGGTAGGGGATTCCCTTTTGGCACGTTGACGGTTAATATTCTGGGTTCATTGTTAATGGGCGTTTTATACGGTTTGATAGATAAACAAATTATCACTGTAAGCCCCGCTAAAACCCTTATCGGTATTGGCTTTTTAGGTGCATTAACCACCTTTTCAACATTCTCAATGGACTCGTTGTTGTTGTTACAACAAGGTCACTTTATTAAAATGGCCCTCAATATCATCTTAAATGTGATGGTCTGTATTTTTATGGCTTGGCTGGGCCTTCAGCTGGTAATGCAAAAAGGTTAAAAAACTAACATGTTAGATTCTAAATATTTACGACAAGACGTTGAGCAAACTGCAGCACGCTTAGCAGCGCGTGGCTACGAGCTTGATGTTGCAAAAGTGACAGAACTTGAAGAGCAACGCAAAACATTACAAGTAAAAACGCAAGAGCTTCAAAGTCAACGTAACGCCAGTGCTAAAGCCATTGGCCAAGCAAAAGCAAAAGGCGAAGACGCACAGCCGCTTTTAGACGCAGTGGCAAATTTAGGCAGCGAATTAGACGCCACTAAAAAAGCGCAAGACGAAGTACTCAACGCCATTAACGACATTGCTTTAGCAATTCCAAACTTGCCAGACGAATCAGTACCAGAAGGCGCTGATGAAGACGACAACGTTGAAATACTTACGTGGGGCACGCCTAAAAAGTACGACTTTAAAGTAAAAGATCACGTAGATGTAGGGCAAGACCTAAATGGCCTAGATTTTGAAATGGGCGTTAAAATTAGTGGCGCACGCTTTACCGTAATGCGCGGCCAAGTAGCGCGTATGCACCGTGCACTTACTCAATACATGCTAGACACCCACACAGATAAAAACGGTTATACAGAAATGTATGTACCGTACTTGGTAAATAGCGCAAGCCTTTACGGCACAAGCCAATTACCTAAGTTTGCAGGCGACTTATTCCATACATTAGGCCTAGTAAACGACGACGGCGAGCAACAAGCTGGTTTTAGCCTTATTCCTACAGCAGAGGTACCGCTTACAAACAGCGCCCGTGATGAAATTTACGAAGAAAGCGATTTACCAATTCGCTTAACTGCGCACACACCGTGTTTTAGAAGTGAAGCGGGTAGCTATGGTCGCGATACACGCGGTTTAATTCGCCAGCACCAGTTTGATAAAGTTGAACTAGTTCAACTTGTAAAACCAGAAGATTCAATGCAAGCGCTTGAAGAGCTAACAGGCCATGCAGAGCAAATACTACAAGCACTAGAACTACCATACCGTAAAGTAATTTTATGTATGGGCGACATGGGCTTTGGCGCAGCTAAAACATACGACTTAGAAGTATGGTTACCGGCACAAGACACCTACCGCGAAATTTCGTCTTGTTCAAATATGGTCGATTTCCAAGCACGCCGTATGCAAGCTCGCTTTCGTCGTGAAGGTGCAAAAAAACCAGAGTTACTACATACACTAAATGGCTCAGGTTTAGCAGTTGGCCGTACACTCGTAGCCATACTAGAAAACTACCAACAAGCAGATGGCTCAGTAGTCGTACCAGAAGTATTACGCCCTTACATGGGTGGACTAGAAGTGATTGGTAAAGCGTAAGGTTTAGCTATTAGTTTTTTGGCTATGAGCTTTAAGTAGAAAAGCCGCTGTTTTAAACGAACAGCGGTTTTTTTGTAATCAGGGTTTTAGTTAGCGAGAGTAAAGTTAGTTGGGATTGAAATTAACTCTGTGTAAAATTCATAGCGCAGGAATGGGCTTTAGAGCATTTAATTTTTTGATAAGAACCAACTTGTACTTTTTTAATCAGCTTTATAGCCTAGAAAAAGGACTAATTACGCCATTAGCACCTTGTTGTAAAACATGAGTGTAAATTTGTGTTGTTTTGACGTCTGAGTGACCCAACTGAGATTGTACGGTCCTTATGTCAGCCCCGCTTTGTAGTAAATGAGTTGCAAAGGAGTGGCGCAAAGTATGTGGCGTGATAAGTTTGGTTAACTTTGCCATTCTTACAGCCTTTTTAATTGCCTTACGAACGCCTGTTTGGTGAAAATGGTGCCGTCTTACTTCTCCAGTTCCAGGATCTGCACTTAATTGATGAGATGGAAATAAATATTGCCAGCCTAAAGACGTATTAGCATCTGGATATTTCTTTGCAAGTGCATGAGGCATCCAAACGCCAGCATATTGCTCATTGTGTAAATCTAATTGTAAGTATTCATCAACCTGTACGATCTGATTTCTAAGTAAGGGGATTAACTCAGTGGCAAGCGTTACAATTCTGTTTTTATTACCTTTACCATGCCATACACGAATACTCTTATAATCAAAGTCAATATCTTGAACCCTTAGCTGAACAGCCTCCATCACCCTTAGTCCACTACCGTACATCAGCCCAGCAATGAGATAGTAACGTTTACTTAAATGTGACATGAGGGCTTTAACCTCTTCTGGAGTCATCACTATAGGTAACTTGGGTTGACGTTTGCTTCTGATAAAAGTTAAGTCTAAAGATAACTCTTCCTTAATGATGTGTTTGTATAAGAAAACTAATGCATTTAAAGCAGTTGCTTGAGTTTTAGGCGCTACGTTTTTTGTTAACACAAGGTAGTCTAAATAGCTGACAACTTCGTTACTTCCCATCGAAGCAGGATGTCTTTTTTTATGAAAATGAATATAAGAGGCAATCCACTTTAAATAGGTATTAATGGTCCTAAGCGAGTATTGTCTAACTAACATATAATCAGAAATGTAATTTAAAAATGGTGATTGTGTTTTCATAAATACCCTTAAGCTATAGCTGTATATATGTACAGTTATAGCTTAAGGGCCCCTATAGTCAAGAAATCGACCCAATGGGTCGTTTTTGTCGGTTTCTTAGTAAAATGTCAATTAGTTATATACTTGATATAGAATAATAAAAGGTATTTTGTTATTAATATGTATAAGATACTATAGACCCTATGTTGGGTAGAAAGACGACCCTTAGGGTCGATATTAAATTGTTATATTTCTATCAGAATGGAGAGTTAAATGGGAATCGTATTAGAGTTTATACCTAGTTTACTTGTGGCATTAGCTTTTGATTTCTTTCTTTACCTAACAGGTACAGTGGTCTTGAAAGTAGCTTCTTTCGGTTTGTATAAATCTAAAGTTTATAGCTATTCAGAATTTAAAGATTCAAAATCAAATAGTAGTTTTCTTATGCAATATTTTGTGGGTATTTTGTTTTATGCGCTAATTATTGTTTCAATTGCTTGGCTTAATTAACCGAAATATAACAAGCAATTCAAGCGGGACTTTTTACAGTTTGCTAGGTTTCGCTTCGCTACACAATTTTAGCAAACTACAAAAAGCCCCTTAATTGGGCGTTAGCCACACATGAAAGTATGAGCATGAATTCACTAAGAGAAAAATTGATAGCATCATTACACTCTGATAAAGAAGCAGAGAGTTTCTTTACTGAACACTTAAATGATCCAAAGGTGCTCTTAAAGTTATGTAATATTTGTGCCCCCCATGACGAGTATTCAAATGACCCAAGAATGGCTGCGGCGTACTACATATCCCAATATCCAGCAGAGCTACTAGCTGAGGTGCTCCCGCTTCTATTAGTTTTGGTTTCAATACCATCGTACGAAGGAGAAGATATGAATGGTAATATTGCTAGTCATCTGTTGGCGGCTATAAATAAGAGTAAGCATTTATATTCAGCAAAAATCTATCAAAACCTCGATGAAATAGCTCAAGAATATGGAGTCGAGGAAAATGGCTAACAAGGCGCTGCACTCTGACACATACTGCTACACTCGTTTTTGTGTCTGTCGCTGCGCTCCATTTTCACACAAAAACGCTCTCCGCAGTATGTGCAGGTGAGCTTGGCGTTATGTTTTCCTATGCAATTGAGTAGATTTGAAAGAGTTTTATCCGAATTAATAATATGGCCTTACATAGGCTTTATTGCGGGCGTTGCTACAATTTTTTTTCGCGGGAATGCATGGAATTGAAGATTATCTTCTGCCTAGCTTAATTACTGGATTTGTTGTTGGTGTTTTAAGGGCGTTTGCTTTAGTTTTTGGGATTCTCAAGTTTGAGTCAAAACACTTGAGCAAAAATAGGCTTTACTTTAGTAGAATTGGATTAGCTTTGATGTACGGTGTATTGATTTATAGTTTGGCTTAGCCAAGGTTAATCTATTGAAAACATAACAAGAATTTCAAGCGGGACTGCTAATAGTTTGCTCGGTTTCGCTTCGCTACACATTTTAGCAAACTATTATCAGCCCCTTAAATGGGCGTTATGTTTATATCAAGGATAGATGAGTGCTGAAAGGAAATCGTATTACTCTTGTCTTGTATTTTATCGCTTTTATCTTACCTGTACTTGGGGTAATGAACTGTGATGGTTGGAATGCGGGAACTATGGCGGTAAAGACTTGCGCAATCGATAATGGTTTATTTAGAGGTTACGTGAATTTATACATAGCTTTTCTTTATTTTTCTTCATTCCTTGTTTTTATTCCCGTGCTTATTTATATAGTTGTTTGTAAACTTCTAATTAACTTAATACTTAGAGTCACAGGCAATTATAAACATAACAACACGCCCTGAGGTGGACGACTAGTAAAATTTAGCTATTAATTGCAAATTTTAAAAGTGGTGAGCCTCTGCGTTTCAATGCTGCTAAATATGTCGATTCATCGTAGGGGGTATTCGTTTTCCAACACCTAAATACAATCCTTATCCATTTAAATGCCAGTGATCTAATAATGCTGTTATGCGGCTTACCCTTGGCTTTTTGTTGCTCATAATACGC